>CAIYDX010000223.1 GCA_903925005.1 uncultured Geobacteraceae bacterium | reverse complement strand
TGTATTGGCTCAGCGTGAATAGGACTTTTGGTTCGTTTGTGATAAACCATCACGAACGGAGGAAAGTCCATGCGGAAGAAACGTCACAATTACACCCCAGAAGAAAAGGTTTCCATTTTACGGCGTCACCTGGTCGAACATATTGCTGTATCCGACCTGTGTGACGAGTATCAGCTTCAGCCGAAGATCTTTTATATCTGGCAGAAGCAGTTTTTCGAGAACGGAGCCGCAGCATTTACCCGTGAAGACCGGCCTCAAAAGCGTGTTGAGGAAGTTAAAATCCAACAGCTTGAAGCCAAGTTGATCAGAAAACATGAAGTGCTCTCCGAGTTGATGGAGGAGCACATCAAGCTAAAAAAAGAACTTGGGGAGCTTTAACCGGCAGCTGGGTTCCCCATGACATCCGAGATGCCGTTGTCGATTACACCAAGGAATGGAGCGACAAAGCGGAGATTCCGCTGAAACACTTCATCTCCTGGCTGGTTGTCTCAAAGAGCAAATTTTACACCTGGATCGAGCGGTACGGAAAAGTTAACGAGCATAACGCTCCGATCCCTCGGGATTTCTGGCTTGCCTTCTGGGAGCGAGAAGCCATAATCAAGTTCGCCATAGACAACCCGCTTGAGGGATACCGGCGGTTAACCTTCATGATGCTGGATCAGGATATTGTTGCTGTCAGTCCTTCCAGTACCTGGCGCGTTCTTTCAAAAGCAGGCATGTTGCAGAAGTGGAACAACAAACCATCTCTAAAAGGAACCGGTTTCATTCAGCCGCTGCTACCTCACGACCACTGGCATGTGGATATCTCTTACCTCAATATCCGTGGCACATTCTATTATCTGTGCAGCTTTTTGGATGGTTGTAGCCGTTCCATCATCCATTGGGAGATCAGAGAGCAGATGACCGAACGAGACGTAGAAATCATCCTTGAACGAGCCAAAGAGAAATACCCTGCTGCCCGTCCACGGATCATTTCCGACAACGGGCCGCAATTCATTGCCAAAGATTTCAAGGAATTCATCCGGATCTCCGGAATGACTCATGTACGGACTTCGCCCTTCTATCCGCAGTCAAACGGCAAATTGGAGCGATTCCACAAGACCATAAAGACGGAATGTATCCGTCCGGGTGTCCCGCTTTCGCTTGACGATGCCCGCAGGATAGTAGAAAAGTACATAGACCACTACAACACCGTCAGGTTGCATAGCGCCATTGGTTACGTGACGCCAGCTGATAAACTGAACGGCAGAGACATGGAAATATTCAAAGAGCGTGACAGGAAACTTGAAGAAGCCAGAGAACTGAGAAAACAAAAACGACAACAAGCCTTTCCTGAAATCAGGTATTCAGGGGAATCTGACTTACCCTTAGATCAAGCGGCCTGAAAGTCCAATTCCGACTGAGGCGGTACATAACGACCTTATACGTGTTCTTGACTTTCCATTTATCTTCGTTGTTGACGATCAACACCGTAACCAAACAATAATCCCCCTCTAACCTGGAACCGCCAATCTTTTGCTCGGTATGTTCAGTTACATTGTCGATAACCAAATATTCAACTTTTGGCAGCTTATTTACGCTGATGGCGGGGGATTTGTAGAATTCATCGGCCATGAAGGCCGACTTGAGGAAATTATCCGTTACGTTTGCCTGGTGAAGCGCCGCATCCATTTGTTCCATTGTGAGGCTAGTGTCTTCAAAATTCGTCAGGTGGGGTTTGAGGCTGCTTAATGTCTGCAGGTAGTCGTCCACCAAAGCCTCGGCCTTTTTCGCGTCCATCGCGCCAAAGGCGCTCGACACCAGCAACAACAGAATTGAAACGGCGATAAACAGTGACTTTTTAAGCATTTCAAACTCCTTGAAACGGACTCACCAGTTCTGACGGTCTCAAAACATTCACCTCCCCGAAGGGGTATCCCCTCAGTTCACCGCTGTTCACAACAATCCCAACACCCCTTTAAGACTCCGCTCCACCGCGGCCATCTCTTCTGCAGTGAGACTGGTCAAAGGGCCATCTCCTAAACGATCTCGGTCGAGGGCGCAGGGTTGATCGACTACCACCTGGCATGGTTTAAGAAGCCGATCGCGCGGTTCGATCATGATGCGCCACAATTTGAAGGATGGATAGATCTGTGTGGTAAGAGGCAGGATTATAACCATCGGCGTACCGCTTGCCGTGAGGGCGTTGTCCTGGATAATCAGGACTGGTCGGATTTTAGCGATTTCACGCCCCCGGCCCGGATTGAGGTTGGCGGCCCATATTTCGCCTCGGCGCATCATTTCCACCATTTTTCAGCGGGCTCGAGGCGGCGGGAACCACGCGCTTTGCGACCTTCGGCAATGTCCAGAGCTTCGTTGCTGGCGGTCATCCCCTCTTCGGCCATTTCAAGTGCGGAAGCACGGATGGAGTCATCGGCATAGGCGGTGCGGGCCTCGGAAACCAGGTCGGCCATGAAACGCTCCCGTTCGCGGCGGGCAAGATAATCAACTATGGCGATTCGAACCACCTCGGAACGCGGCAGTTGTTCAAGGCGGGCTTCATCTCCCAGGCGGTGATCCAACTCTTCCGGCAGACGCAAACTCAGGGCGGGCATAATTGACCTCCATGTATTGCAAAACGTAATACATAGCGTAACGCAGTATATTGAATATGTCAATGCCGGTTAGAAGAGTGAAATAACCCGCACAAATGCCCGTTCTCCTCTCCGCAACAATCCGAAAAACAGTTCGGCCGCCGGGCGCTGCCTGAACGAGACATACGGGCGGCGGATGTAGCAGGGGCGGGCACCGGCGACCAGCGCGGCCAGACAGCCGGTCAGCAGGCGGTCGTCGACCATCAGGATTTTAGCGGGGGGCACTCCGGCCAGTTCCGCTGTTTTGTTGAGGCCGTCGGGATAGGGCTTTTTTCGGACACCGGAGATGAAGCGCATTGCGGGAAAGCGTTCGGCAAACCATTGTCTCCGTTCATCGGTCGGTTTGTTGGAAAGGATGAAAATCTTGTCGCCGCCGAAGAGCGCTTCGCAACGCTTCATCCATGCGACAGCCTCCGGGAGCGGGACAGGTGAGCCATGAGCTGCCAGGACCCCGTCGAAATCGAGCGCCAAAACGGTGATTCCGGAAGATAACAACGTCTCCGGGGCAAGTCCTAGGATGCTGGAATTTGGCGGGGTGTCGGCATGCAACCGCCGCAGTTCGCGGCGATGGTTAAAGCCGAGGGAAAATCCGGCCAGTATGTGGGCTCCCGGCAAAATTCTGTTATCTCCCGTACTTATAGGCTGCCGCGCAGGTCCCTTCACTGGAGACCATGCAGGCGCCGACCGGCGATTCCGGGGTGCAGACCTTGGCAAACAGCGGACAGCCGAACGGCGCAAGTTTACCTTTCAGCACCTCTCCGCAGAGGCAGGCCGGGTTTTCAACCGCTTCCGGTACGTCGAGGGTCAGAACCTGCTCGGCATCGAAACCGGCATACTCGGCCCGTATGGCCATGCCGGTCCCCGGCAGTACTCCCAGGCCGCGCCAATCGGTGTCGCATGGTTCAAATACCTGGGCGATGACCGTGCGGGCCTTCGGGTTTCCTTCCCACGAAACGGCCCGGCTGTACTGGATCTCCACCTTGTTTTTGCTGGACAGTATCTGGGCCAGCAGCATCTCGATACCCTGCATTACGTCCGCCGGCTCAAAGCCGGTGACAACACAGGGGATATGGTACTTTTCGGCAAGCGGACTGTACGCGGCTCCGCCGATAACGGTGCTGACATGGGCCGGGCAGAGGTAGCCGGAAAGCCCGAGCTCCGGGTCGGAGGTGAGAAGCTCCATCGGAATCGGGATGGTCTTGTGCGAAGCCAGAACCGAAAAATTGGTGAGTCCGGTCTGTGCGGCCGACAGGATTGCGGCGGCAACGGCCGGGGTGGTGGTTTCGAAACCGACACCCAGAAAAACCACCCGGCGCTCCGGATTGTTTTTTGCCAGTGACACCGCGTCGAGCGGTGAATAAACGATACGAACGTCGGCCCCTTGTGCTCGCTCCTCCATTAATGACGACCTGCTTCCGGGGACGCGCAGCATGTCGCCGAAGGTGGTGACTATATTGCGTGGATCGGCGGTGCAGGCCACCGCTTTATCGACATAGCCGATCGGGGTGACGCAGACCGGGCAGCCGGGACCGGAAATCAGCCGGACGTTTTCCGGGAGCAGAGAGCGGATGCCATACTGGTAGATCGACATGGTATGGGTGCCGCAGACCTCCATGAAGTTGACCGGCGCCTTCAAACGTTTCGCCATGCGGCGGATATTGCCCGCCATGTTTTGTACCAGTTCGCGGTCTCTGAATTCATCCTGAAATTTCATTGAATGTTTCATACCATGTCCTCGTCGGAAAAAATCTCCCGCATCAAACGCAGGGTCTCTTCGGCATATACCTCATCCAACCGGGAAATTGCAAAACCGGCATGCACGATAACATAATCGCCGACCGCCACCTCTTCGCCCAGAAGCGTGATATTGGCTTCTTTCTGGACGCCATCCACTTCGGCGATGATGTTGTCGCCTTCTTTACTTAACACTTTCATCGGAACGCCAAGACACATCAGTTAGTTCTCCTTCCTGCGATAGCAGCTTGTCCCAGGGCGATGCCGCCGTCATTGGGCGGTACAAGGCGATGGGTGAAAACGGTCAGCCCCTTTTGGGTCAGGGCAGTATATATCATTTCTGTCAAAAGGCGATTCTGAAAAACACCCCCCGATAAAATAACGCGGTCAAGACCGGTTGAACCGGCAATATGCAGGCAAACGTCCGTTGCGGCAGAGGCCACGGTCTGATGGAAGCGATGCGCGATTGTGAAAGTTCTGGCGCCGGCAGCGATATCGGCCAGGATCTCCGAAAACATCGGTGAAAAGTCCAGCTGGAGGGGGGCATTTTCATGGAGATCTATGTTGTATCGATACTCCCCCGTTTGGCAAAGTGTCCCCTCTGAGGCATAAAGGGCAGAGGGGGATTTTGCTTCTTCCTCACTCATCTCCGCCAGCGCCTCCAGTTCAATCGCTCCCTGGCCATCATACGACACAATATGTCGTATATTCAGCAGCGCCGCAACTGTGTCAAACAGACGTCCGCAGCTGGAGGTAAGCGGAGAATTGATCCCACGCCTCAGCATCTGGGCAAACAGTGCCCGCTCTTGTCCTGGCAGGTAACCGGCAACAGGGTGGTCGAGTGTAAATGCGGTTTCTCCCAGTGCCTGATACAGATAGGACATGGCCATGCGCCACGGTTCGCGAACGGCGGCATCCCCGCCCGGCAGCGGCACCGGTCGGAAGTGTCCCGCGCGCCGGTAACCATCGTACCCGCCGACCAGAAACTCGCCCCCCCAGATCGTGTCGTCTGAACCGAAGCCGGTGCCGTCGAAAATTATGCCTATTACATCGCCATCCAGGCTGTTTTCGGCCATGCATGAAGCCAGATGGGCGTGATGATGCTGTACGTGCGTCACCGGCAACCCGGAATCCTCGGCAAAACGGGACGAGAGATAATCGGGGTGCAGGTCGCAGGCAACCCGCCCCGGCTGAATCTCTAAAATTTCGGACAGATGCGTAACAGTGTGACTGAATGAGTCGCATGTAGAGCTGTTCTGAAGGTCGCCGATATGCTGGCTGAGAACGGCGCGGTTGCCGTCCGCAAGACAAACGGCGCTCTTCAGCTCGGCTCCCGTTGCCAACAGCGGCGGCACCGTAAAGGGGAGCGTAACGGCCCTTGGAGCATACCCCCGAGCGCGACGATAAAAGAGCGGTTTTCCCTGGAAAACGCGCATTACCGAATCATCGCTCCGTATATGAATCGGCCGATCATGGAGCAGAAAATAATCGGCAATCCCTGTAAGGCGTTGCAGCGCCTCATCGTCTTCGAAGGCGACCGGTTCGTCGGAGATGTTGCCGCTGGTCATGACTAATGCTTTAAAAACAGGGTCAAGGGTCAAGGGTTCAGGGTCCAGGGGAGAATCTAAGGTGTTTTCTTGCCCCTTGCCCCTTGCCCCTTGATCCTGAATTTCAGTCCTTTGCCCCTTAAACAGCAGATGATGAAGCGGCGCGTAGGGGAGCATCATGCCGAGCCAGCCATTGTTTGGGGCGATCAGCGGCGAGAGCAGTGTGTCTTGGCGTTTTCTGACTATGACGATCGGGGCTTCTGGAGAAGAGAGCAGCCGCTCTTCCATTTCATTCATCAGCGCCAGTTCTCGGGCAGTTTCAATGGTTGCCGCCATCACGGCGAATGGCTTTTCGTCGCGCTTCTTCCGTTCCCGCAACCGCCGTACCGCATTGTTGTTGCAGGCATCAACCGCTAAGTGGTAGCCGCCGATCCCCTTGACCGCCAGGATCGCGCCGTTTTTAAGAAGCTCTACGGCTTGTAAAACCGCGTCGTCCCGTACGGAGACAGCATCGCCTGACGAAGTAAGCAGACTCACCTGAGGTCCGCAAGTATGGCAGGCGATCGGCTGGGCATGGAAGCGCCGGTCGAGCGGGTCCTTGTATTCGCGCAGACAGTCAGGGCAGAGCGGGAAACCGGCCATGGTTGTTTTGGGGCGATCGTAGGGGGTACCGATGATGATGCTGTAGCGGGGGCCGCAGTTGGTGCAGGTTATGAATGGATAGCGGTAGCGCCGGTCGGTCGGATCGAACAGCTCCTTCAGACAGTCGGAACAGAGGGCTGAGTCCGGGGCGATCTGGATGTCAGCCGCGCCGTCACCGCTCGGAAGTATCGTAAAAGAATTGTCGTCACCAACCGGGATATCGGTGCGGAGATGGGAGGTTATGTGCGCCAGGGGGGGGATGTCGTTCCGGAGCGAATTTTCAAAAGCATCCAGCAGGGGGGTGCCCCCCTGGATTTCAATCTCGACACCGGCCGGAGTGTTGCGCACCCAACCGGTCAGGTCCAGTTCGTGCGCCACCCGGTACACAAACGGGCGGAAGCCCACCCCTTGAACAATCCCCTGAATAATATGCCTTTGACGACGGATCAGCGGGCGGCTCCCTCGGTCAGCCACTTGTGCCAGGCCTCCATCCCTTCGCCGGTTTTGGCCGATACTTCAAAGATGAGGATGCCGGGGCTGACGCGGCGCGCATACTCCTTGCATTTTTCGACATCGAAATCGAGGTGCGGCAGCAGGTCGATCTTGTTCAGCAGCAATACGGTCGAGTTATGGAACATCTGCGGATATTTGAGCGGCTTGTCTTCCCCTTCGGTAACGGAAAGAACGGCGACCTTATGGTGTTCTCCCAGGTCGAAGGCGGCCGGACAGACCAGATTGCCGACATTTTCAATCAGCAGCAGATCCAGGTTGTCGAGGTCAAACCCTTCGGTGCCGTGCATGATCATATGAGCATCCAGATGGCATCCGGCGCCGGTATTGATCTGGCGCACCGGAACTCCGGTGGCGGCGATGCGCCGGGCATCGTTATCGGTCTGCTGATCTCCTTCGATAACGGCGCAGCGCAGCTTGTGCGACAGGTCACGAAGGGTGTGTTCGAGCAGGGTCGTTTTGCCGGAACCTGGGGAGCTGACCAGATTCAGGACAAAAATCCCCTTTTCCTTGAAAAGCGCACGGTTAAAGCCGGCCAGCCGGTTGTTCTTGCCCAGGATATCTTCTTCGATGGCGATGGTCGTCCGCTTTCCGGATTCGGGGCCATGCTGGTGAGAATGTTTATGATCATGGGAGTGTTTGCCTGGGTGATCGTGGCTGTGTGTGTGCCCATGACCGCTCTCTTGCTCTTTGTCATGATCATGTTTGTGATCGTGATGATGGCCATGTTTGTGATCATGGTCGTGGTGATGGTCTGCTGTGGGACATCCGCAGGTTGTGCACATAGATGGAGACTCCTGGAACGATGTTTTGATACAAAGTATCAGGTTCTCAGGTCAGATGCAATATGCACTTCAACAGGATTGTGTTTACACTGGTTACTTCCCGCCAGCGCCTTCGCCAAACTGCAGTTGATACAGCCTGAAGTACGTTCCGCCTCTGTTCAGCAGCTCTTCGTGCGTACCCTCTTCAACCTTGATTCCACGCTGGATTGTAACAATGCGGTTGGCATCCCGGATGGTTGAGAGGCGATGGGCGATGACGAGCGAAGTACGTCCCGCCATCATCCCCTTGATCCCCTCCTGAATCATCTGCTCCGAAGCGCTGTCGATGCTGGCGGTAGCTTCATCAAGCACGAGTATCTCCGGGTCGAAGGCGACGGCGCGGGCAAATGAGATCAGCTGTTTTTCGCCGACGGAGAAGTTGTTCCCCCGTTCCCGCACCTCTTCCGCATAGCCGTTTGGCAGCCGGTCGATAAAGCGATCCGCTCCGACCGCTGCGGCGGCCTGACGAACCCGCTGACGGGCCTGTTCGTCACCGAGGCAGATGTTGAATTCGATGCTTCCGGCAAACAGGCAGGGGTCCTGGAGAACCACGCCGACCCGGCGGCGCACCTCTGCCAATTCGAGATCACGAATGTCCGTCCCCTGCAGCAGAATACAGCCGCACTCGATTTCATACAGCCGTGTCAGCAGCCGGGTAATGGTCGTTTTGCCGCCGCCGCTTTCCCCCACGATGGCGATCTGCTCGCCGGGGTGGACCGTAAGGCTGAAACCGCTCAGGATGTCGTTACCGGATTGGTAGGAAAAATAGACGTCGCGGAATTCTATTAAAGGGGCAAGGGTCAAGGGTCCAGGGGCTTTTTTAGGGTCCAGGGTACAGGGTCCAGGGGCCAGGGGAGAATCTAAAGTCTTTTCTTGGCCCTTGACCCTTGCCCCTTGCCCCTGCCTTCCTTGACCCTGCCTCTCCGGCGTGTCCAGCAGCGCGAATATCCTTTCCAACGCGGCCATCGCCCCCTGCATGACCGAGTATTTGGCCGAGAGGTCGCGGATCGGGGCGAAGAACTTTTCAATATACTGGATAAAGGCGACCAGCACGCCGAAGGTCAGCGCCCCCTTCACGATCTCGCCGCCGCCGTACCAGATGATCAGCGCCACGGCGATCGATGAGAGCGCCTCGACCATCGCATAGAGCGAGGCATCCCAGAAGATGACCGGCATATTGGCGTCGCGGTACGATGCGTTCAGTTCGCTGAAACGCCGCTCTTCGTCACGTTCGCGGTTGAAAATCTGGATTATGCTGATGCCGGAGATGCATTCGTTGAGGAAGGCATTCAGGTTGCCCAGGCGGGCACGAACTTCCCGGAATGATTTTCTCATGCGGCGCCTGAAGGTATAGGCGACATACAGCAGTACCGGCAGGATCGAAAATGTCACCAACGACAGTTTCAGGTCCATCCAGAGCATGACGGAGATAATGCCGATCAATAGCAGGATATCGCCAATGATGGTGATGATGCCCGAGGCGAACATTTCGCCCAATACCTCGATATCGCTGGTCAGTCTGGTAACCGCGCTTCCGGTTGGCATGCGGTCGAACCACGAAACAGGGAGATGCATGACGTGACGGTACAGCTCCGAACGCATGTCCGACATGACCCGCTGTCCGACCGACTGCAGCAGATACACCTCCAGAAAGGAAAGGAGCGATTCAACCAGCAGAATGCCGAGGAATCCGAGCGCTATGTTTTCCAGCCCGGCCAGTTTTCCGGTGATGATGTGACTGTCGATGGCGAGTTTGATAATCCAGGGCTGCGCCAGCCGGCAGGCGGCAACGAGCGGCAGTATCAGCACCACGATCGTGATCGACAGCCGGTAGGGCGCCACGTAGCGCGCAAAGCGCCGCAGCAGGGCGGTGTCGTAGGCCTTGCCGGCAATTTCCTGGTCGTAAATTCCGCCATGATGCATGGGTCAGAGTCTCAACTTTCGCAGTTGTTTATAAAGTCCCCTCCCCCCTTGCGGGGGAGGGGTAGGGTGGGGGGGGAGGTTGCCATGAAATCAGCATGTTGCAACGTCACCCACCCCCTACCCCTACAACCGTCAAGGGAGGGGGGATTATGAATGTCAGCCAATAGCCCACGCGGGGCGATGATCGGTGGGCAGATAAATCCTGCCCACCCTACAAAACTTTTTCGCTTGCTTAAGCCCGCTGGGGATATCCCCCCTTGCGGGCTTTTTTGCGTGACTTTAGTTTGGTATGGGCAAAACAAGTCTAATCTGTTTTGCCCATACACGTTTTATAACAGAAAACCGTAATTTCTTTTTCCGTGCAGCACCCGGCGAATCTCAATTTTAGTACCGGTAACGACATAGAAAATGAGGTAGTTGCCAACAACCAGAATGCGATAACCCAACGCTTTCAAGCGGGCATCATCAGGTGTTTTCCCGCTGTATGGCATATTTTCGAGACGCGAAACCGAGGCATCTAACTTGTCGAGTAATTCTGATGCGGCAACCGGATTATCTGCCTTGATGTAATCCATTATCTCAATCAAGTCCCGGCTGGCGACCGAAAGATACTGGATACGCCATTTCTTGGCGTTCATGCCAGCCGTGCCCGCAGGTTTTGCATGACATCCTCATGAGATAATCGTTTCTTGCTGGTTTTGCTTTCCGCTTCGGCTTCATCAAGTTTTTGATAAAGCTCCAGCTTGGCCTGTATCTGTTGGTAACCGGCAAGGCTCATAAGAACCAATTCACCATGCCCTTTTCTGGTCAAATACACCGGCTCGTTTTCTGAATGACAGATTTTGGCAAGGTGTTCCAGATTGTTTTTTAACTCAGCAACAGGATGAATATGCGGCATATCAGCCCCCATGTAATGTTTCAAGTCTTGAACAGAGGTCCATTATGTACAGAAATCATCAAATAATCAAGCTGATACAATCTGTTCCGAGTCCGGCTACCCTCCGCGAACTCTGCGGTGAATAACGGTTAGTTATTCCGGTTGATATAAGAATTGATCAGCCGGCTCTCGGCACTCAGACGGTACAACAGCGGCAGGAGGGCGGCCAGGAAGATGATGCCGCAGCCGAGCCATTCCCGGCTGTTCAGCCGTTCCCCCAACACGAAAAAACCGGCGATCAGGCTCCAGACCGGGTCGAGGGTGTAGATCAGACCGGCCCGGGTGGGGGTGACGTAGCGCTGATAGATATTCTGAAGGGTGAAGCAGAGTACGGTCGGGAGTACGGCACAGTAGACAACCGACATAACGGCGGACTTGGTGAAGGTGAACGCGGGTAGGGGGAGCAGCAGCACGGCGGTCCCGGCGATCAATGCAACGGTGGCGAACTGGACGAGCGTGATCAGAAAAACGTCATCGTCTTTCAAAACCTTGGAAACCGAGATGATGTGGCAGGCGATCATGAAGGCGCAGAATGTCGAGATGATATCGCCCCGATTGAATCCGCCACCCCCTCCGGTCGCCAGCAGCCAGATCCCGGCCACCGCCAGGGCGATGCCGGCCATGTTGACCCGTCCGATCCGGTCGCGCCAGATGATCTTGGTGATCACCGGGATGAACAGCACGAAGAGGTTGTTGAGGACGCCGGCCCGCGAGATGCTGGTTCCCTGGATGCCGAAGACGAAGCTCAGGTTGGTCAATCCGAGGGCAACCCCTACCGCCATGCCGCGGAACAGCGTGGCGGAATCCAGCTTTTTCAAGCGCCTGGAGCAGACCATCAGCATGATCAGGGTGGCCAGAATAAACCTGGTCAGGACAAACAGCTGCGGCGGAATCGTGGCAACACCGATTTTGGTGAAAAGAAAGCTGCCTCCCCAGAAGAAGGTAGTCAGAACCAGAAAAAAATATACCTTGTTCATGGCTGGTGATGCCTGAGTCGTCATTGAGTGTTGCACGCTGTTGGAACTGTCGCTGCCATATATTCGCCGATAACCGGCAGATCGGCGGCGGCCCAATCCAGCTCCGGCATCCGCTCCGGTTCGATCCACTGCAGGGCGTGATGCTCATGCGAGGTGATGAGGCCGCCTGCCACCCGGCAGGTGAACGGGTATAGAGTGACGGTAAAGTCGGGATAGCCATGGGTCGCAGGAGAGAGCGCGACGCCGATGGATACCGTGATGCCAAGCTCCTCCCTCAGTTCGCGGGTCAGGCACTCCTCCGGCGATTCGCCCGCTTCGATTTTCCCCCCGGGAAATTCCCATTTTAGCGGCAGGGTCATGGATGCGCTACGCTGGGCCGCCAGCACCAGCCCCTCTTGTTCGATGATGCCGCAGGCTACGTGGAGATGCCGCCTCATGGGGTGGCCGTCTGCTTCTGCTTCAACATCTGCATGCCGACCCAGCGGCAGGCGAACTGATAGGCGATCCGGCCGCTGTTGTCCCCCTTGTCATAGCCCCACTGGACTGCCGCTGCCCGCGCTTCATCATCCCAGCCGAGCGGCGATCCCTGCTTGGTAAAAAGTTTTTCGACCCATTGCCGGGTGACGCTGACGTACTGATCCTGATTGAACGGGTGGAAGCCGACCCAGAGTCCGAAACGGCCGGAGAGGGAAATTTTCTCCTCAATCGCCTCGCCATGGTGCATCTCATTGTTTATCAGCATGGCGCCGCGGTTGTCGGTTTCGAATTCGGGCAGCAGGTGGCGGCGGTTTGAGGTGACATAGATAATGACGTTGTCGGGAGGCGCATAGACAGCCCCATCGAGGGCGCTTTTGAGCATTTTGTAGCTTGACTCCCCTACTTCGAAAGAAACGTCATCGGAGAAGATGATGAAGCGGTACGGCAGCCGCTTGATGTCGTCGACAATGTCCGGCAGATGGATCAGGTCGTTCTTGTCAACCTGGACTATTCGCAACCCCTCGGCGGCATAGTGGTTGAGTACGGCCCGGATCAGCGAGGATTTACCGGTGCCGCGCGTCCCCCACAAAAGGGTATTGTTGGCGGGATAACCGGCCAGAAACTGGCGGGTGTTCTCTTCAATTATCCGTTTCTGCTCGTCGATGCCGAGCAGGTCGTCAAGCGTTATCTGTTCGATGCTGTCTACCGGCTCCAGGTAGCCGCTGAAGGAGTGTCGCCGCCAGTTGGCGGCATGGCAGAGCGCCCAATCGATTGCCGCCACCGGTTTCGGCAGCAGCAGCTGCAGCGATGTGAGTACCTGTTTGAGTTGTGCTTTCAGTTCGTGATCCATAGTGCCGCCTTGTTGCTCTTTTTGAGCAGATGACCGCCATAAAATGCAATTGACGTTTTATTGGTAATAACATATTGTTTTTTGTGAGTCAGCCATAATTACTGGCTGATAACATGAAAAACGATGGAACCCGGAGAGTAACGCGATGTTTTTAAAGGTTGCCGATCTTGCCGCTGCTGCCGGCGTTGATGAAAAAACCGTGCTGCACTGGATTAAGCATGAGGGACTTCCGGCGCACAAGCATGATGACCGCTATCGTATAAATCGGGTTGATCTGCTTGAATGGGCAAATAATAAGGGCATTACGATCCCGCCTGATATTTTTGTTGCCGGCAACGAAGCGAGCCGTCTGTCGTCGGTTTCCGAGGCCCTTCAGAAGGGGGGCATCTTTTACGGCCTGCCGGGCGATACTCCGGAATCGGCTCTGCGAGAGGTTGTTTCCAGACTTGCCCTGCCACCCGGCCTCGATCCGGAATTTTTGCTGCATACTCTTCTGGCGCGCGAAGCGCTTGGTTCCACCGCTTTAGGGAACGGTATCGCCATTCCACACGTACGCAATCCGATCCTGGGGCAGGCGAACGAATCGGCCATCAGCCTCTGTTTCCTCAAAAATCCTATCGATTTCGATGCGGTTGACGGCCAACCGGTCACGATTCTCTTTACGCTGGTAACTCCCAATGTCAAGGCGCATCTGCACCTGTTGGCAAAACTTGCATTTTTGCTGCATGATCAACCTTTTCAGGAATTGCTTCATCGTCCCGGCAGTGAAGCCGAGATCATGACTACGATTCGCTCGCTGGAGGAAACAGTAATCAGGAGGTAACCGCACTATGGCGCAGGAGTTGTTCGCCCCGAGTACCCTGATTTTTTGTGCCACGCTGCTGGCAGCCATTTCCGGTGTCCCGATTTTGTTACCCCGGCTGTTGGCCGCATCAAAAGCCCAGATCCTGTCAATTGTCTTGATGCTTGTTGCTGCATGCACCGGTCTGGCCGGATCGATTCTAACTCTTTTTTCCGGACGTTCCTCCCTGTTTGAACTATCCTGGTCGCTCCCCTTCGGCCAGGCTCAGCTTGGTCTTGATCCCCTGTCTGCCTGGTTCCTGCTTCCCATCTTTCTTGTTCCCGGCTGTGCCGCACTTTACGCGCGATCCTATTGGCATGCCGATCACCACCCCGCCAACGTTCGTAAAATGACCTTCTTTTTTGGTATTATGACCGCCAGCATGAGCGGCGTTGTGCTGGCTCGTGACGGCATCAGTTTCCTGTTTGCCTGGGAAATCATGGCGCTGGCCGCTTATTTTCTGGTCTCGACCGAAGACGAAAAGCCGGAGGTCAACGAAGCCGGCACCCTGTACATGATTACCACCCACACCGGAACGCTCGGCCTGTTCGCGCTCTTTCCGCTCTTGAACTTATTAAACGGCTCCTGGCTTTTTCCCGCGCCCGCTTCTCTTGCCGCTTCTTCCTGGCTCTCCACGGCTATTTTTCTGACCGCACTGTTTGCCTTCGGCTTGAAGGCCGGCATCATGCCGCTCCATATCTGGCTCCCTTCGGCCCACGCCAATGCCCCGAGTCATGTCTCGGCGGCCATGTCGGGTGTAATCCTCAAGGTTGGCGTGTACGGGCTGATACGGATACTCTCGTTCTTTCATGGTGTACCGCTCTGGTGGGGCTGCAGCGTATTGTTCCTGGGAGTCGTTTCCGGCGTGGTCGGCGTGGCCTTCGCAATCGGGCAGCACGATCTGAAGCGGCTGCTGGCATATCACAGCATTGAAAATATCGGCATTATCTTCATGGGGCTTGGTGTGGCGCTGATCGGGCAGAAGACCGGCTCCGTCGCAATGATGCTGCTCGGCATGAGCGGGGCGCTGCTGCATGTCCTCAACCACGCGACCTTCAAGGCGCTGCTCTTTCTCGGAGCCGGTTCGGTTATCCATGCTACCGGCAGTCGTGAAATAGATTTTATGGGAGGGGTGGCGCGGCGTCTCCCCTATACGGCGCTGCTGTTCGGGATCGGTTCGGTGGCAATTTGCGGGCTGCCGCCGCTTAATGGTTTTGTCAGCGAGCTGCTGATTTACCTTGGGTTTTTTCAGGGGATTCAAGGTGAGGAGGGGGTGGCGGCGGCCGTTGCCCTGGCGGCTCCGGCACTGGCTCTGGTCGGCGGACTGGCGGTGGCCTGTTTCGTCAAGGTGTACGGAATAGTATTTCTGGGAACTCCGCGAACGGAGGCGCATGCGGCCAAGCATGAAGCCGGTTGGCAGATGCTGCTGCCGATGCTGCTTCTGGGCGGGCTCTGCATCGCCATCGGTCTGGCTCCCGGTCTGGTGGCCGGTTCGCTGCAGCGGGCCAGTTTGAAGGTTCTTCCGCTGTCGGTCGGGACAGGGGGACTCCTGCTGCAGAAGTTGGCGCCGTTGACGATGATAACCGTTTTCGGGATAGGTCTCCTTGCCCTGATATCAGCTTCTGCTCTCTGGTATCGGCGACGATTGGCGCGGGCTCCCTGCAGCGAAACCGTTACCTGGGGGTGCGGTTATCAGCGCCCGGCGCCCCGGATGCA
Organism: uncultured Geobacteraceae bacterium; assembly: GCA_903925005.1. Lineage (GTDB taxonomy): Bacteria > Desulfobacterota > Desulfuromonadia > Geobacterales > Pseudopelobacteraceae > JACRCG01. Next base: position 26,784 of record CAIYDX010000223.1, on the reverse strand, counting down.
GTACAGCGCCTCATCATTCGCCGAAATGTTGACCTCTCTGTTTGCCTTTGTTCTAAAGCCGCAGAGCCACCGGCCGGACGGAATCGCGGGACTTTTTCCCGGGAAAACCCGCTTTTCCAGTCATGTACCGGAGGCTGTGCTGGAACTCGTTTATATTCCGGCGTTGGTACGTCTGTATCAACGCTCTTCCGGGGTACGCAGACTGCAGAGCGGCATTTTGCAGCAGTATGTCCTCTATACCCTGATCACCTTGATTGTATTGTTATTGAGCGACTACCTTTAACTGTCGGCAACGGAGGCTCTGCGTGGTCTCACCCCTCGACATAGCCGGACTCTCAGTGCTGCTGCTTCTGGCGCTGGCCATTGCAGCCCCACTGCTGTGGCCGATTCCCGCCGTTCAGATCCCGTTCTCCTTTTCATTAAGCGCGGTGGCTTCATTGGCCGCCGTCGTGGCCGGGGTCATAACAGTTGCAGATGGCTCGGTAGTCTCAGCAATAATGAGTCTCGGCATTCCGGGTCTCCCCTTCCATCTGCGCCTCGATCCGCTGGCCGGTTTCTTTCTGGTCGTGATCGGACTGCTGGGCGTTTTCGTCTCCATCTATTCCATCGGATATGTCAAAGGGTATGGCGGCCAGCGTTCGATTACGCAGATGATCGTCTTTTATAATTTATTTCTGGCCGGAATGCTGCTGGTACTGCTGGCGGATGACGCCTACTTCTTCCTGGTGGCGTGGGAGTTGATGGCGGCCGCCTCCTACTTTCTGGTCATGTACGAGGATGAACGCGCGGAAAACCGGAAGGCCGCCTTTCTCTATCTGCTGATCGCCCATGTCGGTGCGATGGCGATACTTTTGGCTTTCGGGGTTATGGCGGGGAAGAGCGGGCAGGGGGGCTTCGACGGTTACACCTTTGATGCGATGCGGACGGCGCATATCTCCTCCGGCTGGGCGACTGCCGCCTTTTTCCTGGCCTTCTTCGGCTTTGCCGCCAAGGCCGGCGTTATACCGCTGCATGTCTGGCTGCCGGAGGCGCATCCGGTAGCCCCCTCCAATATCTCGGCCCTGATGAGCGGGGTTATGCTCAAAACCTCCATCTACGGCATCTGCCGCTTCGCTTTCGACTTTATCAAGGAGTTCCCCTGGTGGTGGGGGGGCGTAGTGCTGGCGCTGGGGCTGATCTCGGCGGTAATGGGGGTGCTGTACGCCCTGATGCAGCATGATCTGAAGCGCCTTCTGGCCTATCATTCAGTCGAGAATATCGGGATCATCCTGATCGGGCTCGGCCTGTCGATGATCTTCGCCTCCTTTTATCTGCCCACACTCGCGGCTTTGGCGCTGGTTGCCGCGCTCTACCACACCCTCAACCATGCCCTGTTCAAGGGGCTGCTCTTCATGGGGGCCGGGGCGGTGCTGCACGCGACCCATGAACGGAACATGGAGGAGATGGGTGGGCTGATCCATCGTCTCCCCTGGACGGCGCCGCTCTTTCTGGTCGGTTGTGTCTCCATTTCGGCGCTCCCTCCCTTCAACGGCTTCGTTTCGGAGTGGCTGACCTTTCAGGCATTTCTGCTTTCGCCGGCACTGCCGCATCCGCTGCTGAAACTGCTGATTCCGCTCGGAGCCGCGCTGCTGGCACTGACCGGGGCGCTCGCGGCGGCCTGTTTCGTCAAGGTTTTCGGCGTGGTCTTTCTGGGGCAGTGGCGCGGTCACCAGAAGCCGGAGCGGATCAATGAAGTCGGCTGGCCCATGCGGATAGGAATGCTGTTGGCGGCGGTCACCTGTCTGCTGCTCGGGATACTTCCGACCTGGGTCATCGGATGGATGGACACGATCCCCGAAGAGTTGTGCGGCGGCAGGTTGGCGGAGTCCGCCGGTAAATTCGGCTGGATGTGGCTGACGCCGATAGCTCACGAACGCGCCTCATATTCCGGCCCGGTCGTTTTTGTCGGAATTCTGGCGGTAGTTGCCTTGACCTGGCTGCTGCTGCACCTGCGCGCAACCCAAGTCAGCCGGGTGCCGATCTGGGATTGCGGCTTTGTCAAACTGACGCCTCGCATGCAGTACACCGCCTCCGCCTTCTCGATGCCGATCCGTCGGGTATTGGGGTTCCTGTTTGCGGTGCGCGAACAGGTCGAGATCGTGCCGCACACCAATCACCCCGCCATGCCGGGGAGCCTGCAGTACCGCTTGCGGGTGCGGGACCGTATTTGGAACTGGCTCTACGCGCCGCAGGCAGATGCAGCCTACTGGATAGCGCGACAGGTCGGCAAGCTGCAGCAGGGGCGCATCCAGATCTATCTGCTATATTCGTTCGTTACCCTGATCGTGCTCCTGGTGTTTCTCGGATGAGCCTCCATCCGATTGCCATAGAACTGCTCCAGTTCTGTCTGCTGCTTGGCTTGGCCCCCGCCTTCGCCGGATGGGTCAAGGTAGTGAAGTGCCGCATGCAGGGGCGCACTGCGCCTGGAGTTCTGCAGCCCTACCGCGATATCCGGCGGCTGTTCGGCAAGGATATTGTCCTGGCCGAAAATGCGTCGTGGCTTTTCCGCTTTACCCCTTATCTGACCTTCGGGGTGACCGCAATTGCGGCCGGGATAATCCCGCTGATATCGGTTGATCTCCCGCTGTCGGCTACCGCCGACGTCATCGCGCTGGTGATGCTGTTCGGCCTCGTCCGTTTTTTTACCGCCCTGGCCGGGATGGATATCGGCACCGCCTTTGGCGGCATGGGTTCCAGCCGCGAGATGACCATCGCCTCCCTGGCCGAACCGGCCATGCTGATGGCGATTTTTACGGTATCGCTGGCCAGCAACTCCACCTCGCTGACCCAGATGGTGTCGGTCATGGCGCATGCCGAGTTTGTGATCCGTCCGTCGCTCGCCTTTGCCTTGGCGGCCTTTATCCTGATCGCTTTGGCAGAAACAGGCCGCATTCCGGTCGATAACCCGGCTACGCATCTGGAACTGACGATGATCCATGAGGCGATGATCCTGGAATATTCGGGTCGCCATCTGGCCCTGATCGAATGGGCCGGGATGATGAAGCTGACTCTCTTCTTCGCTCTCGGGATCGCCTCTTTCTGTCCGTGGGGGATTGCAGCCGGCGGCGATATCGGTTCGCTGACGCTGGCGCTCGGCACGCTGGTCATCAAGCTCTTGTTCGGGGCGGTGGTTATGGTCCTGATCGAAACCGGTCTGGCCAAGATGCGTATCTTCCGGCTTCCCGAATTCCTGGGGGGCGCTTTCCTGCTGGCAACGCTAGGCATGATCGCGTTCTTCATCCTGGAGTAATGTCATGAGTCACTCACTGGCAACCCAAATAAACAGCCTGCTGGCGGCCCTGATCCTGATGACCGCATTTGCTCTGTTGGCTCAGCGCAAGATCATGGGGTTGGTTCATATCTTCGCCTGGCAGGGATTCTTTCTGGCGCTCAGCACCGCCGTGATCGGCTTTGCCAGCGGCGAGCACCACCTGTATATCTCCTCGCTTCTGACGCTCGGCATGAAGGTGTTCCTGCTTCCCTACATCCTCTACAAACTGGTGCACAAACTGAAAATACATCGCGATATCGAGGCGATTGTCAATATTCCAACCACGATGCTGCTCGGGATAATGCTGGTGGTCTTCAGCTATCATCTGACCGCGCCGATTCGGGAGCTATCGAACCTGATGACCCGCTCCACCCTGGCGGTCGCTTTGGCCACGGTCATGCTCGGGCTTTTGATGATGGTTACCCGCCGCCATGCCGTGACGCAGATCCTCGGATTTCTGGCGATGGAGAACGGCCTGTTCTTTGCCGCCACCAGCGCCACCTACGGCATGCCGATGGTGGTGGAGCTGGGGGTGGCGCTCGACCTGCTGATAGCGGCCTTTATCTTCGGCATCTTCTTCTTCCATATCAACACCACCTTCGACAGCCTGGATGTGGATCAGATGGCAAAGCTCAAGGAGACGGATTGACTTTCTGAAACATAGATATTCCGGCAGAAACAATTGTATTGAATAAAAATACAATTGTTTCATATAGAAGTACAAAATGAACCAGTTTGCCCCATAGGAAAAAATATGAGCAAAACAAAAAAAAGCACCATCGAGGTTCAAGGAACCGCCATCACTATTCTCAATCAAGCCCGTGATGAGTTTATTTCCCTGACGGACATCGCTAAACACAAAGAGCCGGATCGATCAGATCATGTTATCCAGAACTGGATGAGAAACCGCAATACCATTGAATTTTGGGTATATGGGAGCGACTAAATAATATCGATTTTAAACCCCTCGAATTCGAGGGGTTTAAAAATAGAGCGATGGAGAAAGCAGTATTAGTGCGTATTAGATGAAAAAGCATGCCGGCAGGGAAGACGAAACCTTACCACCCCCAACCCCTCCTAAAATAGGAGGGGGGCTAGAAGCAAAACCAAAACCAAAACTCGCCCTCTTATGGAATGGAGAGGGCATAAAGCTCCCCCTCCTTCCTTATAAGGAGGGGGTTGGGGGGTGGTAGCCTTTGATCAACCTTAAGGAACGTTCTCAATGCTCCATAACCGACCGGCATTGAAATCCCGCCGAAAAGAGTTGCGAAACGGTTCCACTCCAGCGGAAATAAAGCTCTGGAGTATGTTGCAGCATAGCAATCTTGGCGGCTATAAATTCCGGAGACAACACAGTGTCGGGGCATATATTCTGGATTTTTATTGCCCATCAGAAAAACTGGCTGTTGAGCTTGACGGAGATTCACATTTCAGTGACGAAGCGATTGAGTATGACTGTGTAAGAACAGCATATCTGAGCGCTTTGAATATCAAGGTAGTTCGGTTTCTGAATACTGATGTTTACGATAATCTGAATGCTGTTTGTGAAAGGATTTTGGAAGAGATAAACGGCGGAAACCTTACCACCCCCAGCCCCTCCTAAAATAGGAGGGGGCAAAAACCTGAATCAGGGGGGGATAAAGCTCCCCCTCCTTCCTTATAAGGAGGGGGGTGGGGGGTGGTTGATTTTCATTAATCTTAAAAATGGGACATTTATGAAAATAGGACACGGCAAAATGAGACAGCGGGACTAGCCATGATTCTACTCTCTCTCCTCGGCATATCGATTCTGGTGGCGCTGATCCTGGCTTTTGTCGGTGACTGGCGCTTCGCGCCGGAGGTCAATATAGGCGGTTCCCTGCTGACCTTTGTCGTGTCGCTGCTGCTGGCGCTGCAGGTCTACCGCGAGGGGGGGAGTGTTTCCGGCTCTGCCTACTTCTTTGTCGATTACCTGAATATCTCGCTGGTCGTGCTGACCACCCTGGTTTCCACCACGACCGCCGTCTTCAGCCGCCGTTACATGCGGGTCGAACGGGAACATGGCAAGGTCGGCCACTGGCGGATGCGTTTTTATCATGCGATGTTCCAGCTCTTCATCTTTGCGATGCTGATTGCGCTGGTGACCAATAATTTCGGGGTGCTCTGGATATCGATGGAACTGGCGACGCTGGCGACCGTCCTCCTGGTATCTCTCTACCGGACTCCGACCGCAATCGAGGCGGCCTGGAAATATTTCATCCTCTGCGGCGTCGGCATCGCCCAGGCGCTCTTCGGTACGGTGCTGCTCTACTTTGCCGCTGAACGGGTGCTGGGTGCGGGTGGCGACGCTCTTCTCTGGACAAATCTGAGCCGGATCAGCAGTCAGCTGGACCCGACTGTGATGCGCTTGTCCTTTGTTTTTCTGATGGTCGGCTACGGCACCAAGGCCGGTCTGGTGCCGCTGCACAACTGGCTGCCGGACGCGCATAGCGAGGGGCCGACTCCGGTTTCGGCCGTACTTTCCGGCCTGCTGCTGAATATCGCGCTGTACGCGCTGATCCGCTGCAAGGCGCTGGTGGATGGTTCCCTCGGCAGCGGCTTTGCCGGCAACATCATGATGGGGTTCGGCCTGCTCTCCCTGCTGACTGCGGCTTTCTCGATGCTGCGGCAAAAAGACATCAAACGACTGTTCGCCTACTCCTCCATCGAACATATGGGGATCGCCACCTTTGCCTTCGGTTTGGGAGGGCCGATCGCAACCTTTGGCGGGGTGCTGCATATGATCGTTCACAGCCTTGCCAAATCGGCCACCTTTTTCAGTGTCGGCCACGCTGCCCAGATGCATGGCACACAGGAGATGGCGCATATTCGCGGTCTGATCAGAGGCAATCCGGCGGTCGGCTGGGGGATGTTTCTGGGGGGGATGGCGTTGGCCGGTATGCCTCCGTTCGGGATCTTTACCAGCGAATTCCTGATCCTGACCGCCACGATGAAAGAGGCGCCGTATCTGGCCCCGCTGCTGCTGCTGGGGTTGACGGTGGCCTTTGCCGCCCTGTTCCGCAAAGTCCAGCCGATGGTGGCGGGGCTGATTCCGCCCGGGCAAAAACCTCTGGCGGCCGCAAATATCCCGGTTTTTCTGCATCTGGCGCTGGTACTGCTGCTGGGGATCTATCTCCCCGGATTTCTGGCGAACTGGTTTCATCTGGCGGTGGAGATATTGAAGTGAATATAAAAGGACAGCTATTGTGAACTCGCTCCGCGACATAGTCATGACCCACTACGGCACTAATGCGGCTATCTGCAGCGGCGCCTATCCCACAAGCGTCCCGCAGATACTGGTCCCGCGTGAGCAGTTCGAGGATGTCGGCTGGTTGATGAAAGAGGCCGGCGCACGGCTGGCGTTCGAGTGGGGAGCTGATGAAACCCTGCTGGGGCGGAACTTTGCGGTGCTGGCCTGTTTTGCGCGGGATGCCGAATATCTGCTGGTAAAATGCGAGATTCCGGTAGACGAACCTACGTTCCCCAGCCTGTCGAAAAAACTGCCCCCCGCCTTCCGTTTTGAACGGCAGATCATGAGCTTGATGGGGCTGACCCCGACCGGGCATGTCCACTCCGACCTGCGCCCCTGGATCAAGCACGAGGATTGGCCGCTTGATGCCTGGCCGCTTAGAAAGTCCTTTGACGCCGCTCAGCGGATGCCACGTGTGGCGGGTGATTATGCGTGGGTTCAGGCGGAAGGGGAAGGGGTTTATGAGATTCCGGTCGGTCCAGTGCATGCCGGGATCATCGAACCGGGGCATTTTCGATTTCAGGCGATGGGGGAAGATGTCCTCAACCTGGAGGAACGACTGGGGTATACTCACAAGGGAATCGAAAAACGCTTTGAACAGCTGTCCTGGAGAGAGGGGGCGCGGCTGGCCGGAAGGGTGTCGGGTGATTCGACCGTTGCTCATGCCATGGCCTATTGCCGCGCGGTCGAGGCTCTGGTCGAGGCGGACGTGCCGTCCAGGGCAGCCTGGCTGCGGGCGGTCATGCTGGAGCTGGAGCGGATCGCCAACCATCTGGGAGATATCGGCGCCATAGCCAACGATGCCGCCTTTACCTTCTTCTTTTATCAATTCATGCGCGTGAAGGAGCTTCTGCTGCGCGGCAACCAGCGGCTGTTCGGTCACCGCTACCTGATGGACCGGATCGTGCCGGGTGGGGTCGCCGCCGATCTTCCGGCTGAAGGACCGGCTATCATCGAGGAGGAGATGATCAGCCTGCTGGCGGAGTTCGAGCGGATCATAAAGATCTACGATCTGAATGCGTCACTGGATGATCGTCTGCGCGAAACCGGAATACTGACGGCGGAAACGGCCCGCGAACTTGGCACGGTCGGCTTTGTTGCCAGGGCCAGCGGTCAGCCGCTCGATTGCCGTCTGCAGGCGCCGTTCCCCCCCTACAACCGGTTCCCTCCCCGGATGGTCGTGCTCAATTCGTGCGACGTTCACGCCCGTGCCTGGGTACGGGTTGAGGAGATCCGCGACTCGATTCGCCTGATACTCGAGATGATTGCGACGCTGCCGGCCGGGGAAATCATTGCGTCGCTGGCCGATGTTCCCCCTGATCAGAGCGCTTTTGCCGTCGTTGAGGGGTGGCGTGGGGAGATTGTCTACTGGCTACAATCAGGTTTGCAGGGGGGGATCAATCGCTGCGCGGTGCGCGATCCGTCCAGTGTCAACTGGCTGGCGCTCGAACAGGCGATCCACGGCAACATCGTCCCCGATTTTCCGCTCTGCAACAAGAGTTTCAATCAGTCTTATTCAGGACATGATTTGTAGAATTTTGGTTATTAATAGTTAATAAACTAATGGAATGAAAGGCTAAAACCAACCTTGTATCAAAGCAATGACGTGGTAAGCTTGGAACTGAGTACATCACAGTAAAAATACTGTTTCACTGGATGTGGCCGCAATGAGTGATCAGAGCGTACATACGAGATTCGAACCATCTTCCTGGATGGATGAGGTGTGGGATGGGCTGGCTGCCATGTTGGTGGCGCTCCCCTCTTCGGTTGCCTTCGGTATTCTGGTATTCACTTCGCTCGGCCAGGAATATGCGGGGCAGGGGGCCATGGCCGGCCTTCTGGGGGCCGCCGCGCTTGGTATGGTTGCCTCCTTTTGTGGCCGGACCGGAGGGCTGATCTCGGCCCCCTGCGCTCCGGCGGCTGCCGTTCTGACCGCTCTGAGTGCCGAACTGATGGCGGGAAAACACGGAACACGATTTGAGCCGGCGGCCATCATGCCGCTGATGGCGCTGACCGTCCTGATTGCCGCCCTGCTGCAAACCCTGTATGGTATCGTCGGCGGCGGACGATTGATTAAATACATCCCGTATCAGGTTGTAAGCGGCTACCTCTCCGGGGTAGGGCTGCTGATCGCCATCAGCCAACTCCCCAAGTTACTCGGCCTCCCTAAAGGAACACCGCTTGCGCAGGGGCTATTCTCGCCGGAAATCTGGAAATGGCAGGGGCTGGCTGTCGGAATAGTCACCATGGCGGTTATGGCGCTGGCGCCGCTCTTCACCAAAAAAATCCCCGCCGTTATCCTCGGCCTCTGCGGCGGCATACTCGCCTATTTTGCCTTGACCCCTTTTTATCCGGCCTTGCTCGAATTGCGCGGCAACCCGTTAATCATCGGGCCGTTACAGGCTTTGGGCAGTTTTCTGGAGGTCGTATCAGGTCGGGCCCATTCGCTGCTGCATATCGACATGGCATCGATTACCCGTATTCTGGTTCCCGCACTTACCCTGTCAGTGCTGCTCTCGATTGATACCCTCAAAACTTGCGTAGGTCTTGATGCCCTGACCCGCAGTCGCCACAACTCGAATCGCGAACTGATCGGCCAGGGGCTCGGCAACTTGGCGTCGTTTCTGGCCGGCGGCATTCCCGGCGCCGGGACAATGGGACCCACGCTGGTGAATGTTACCAGCGGCGGCCGCACCTACCGGTCGGGTGTGATCGAAGGTGTCTTTGTCGTGCTGGCCCTGCTTTTGCTGAGCGGTCTGATCGCCTGGGTTCCGATCGGCGCCCTTGCCGGCATCCTGCTGGTGATTGCCTGGCGGATGTTCGACAAGAGCATGTTTCATCTGCTCGGCTATCCGGCCGGGCGGCTTGATTTCTGCGTCATTGCCGGTGTGGTGCTGGTCGCCCTGACTGTCGACCTGATCGCCGCTTCCGGTGTCGGCGTAGCCCTGGCAATCCTGCTCTTTATCCGCGATCAGGTACACAGCCCGGTTATCCGCCGCAAATGCTATCTTAACCAGATCTCCTCCAAAACCCGCCGCTTCGATGTCGAACGCGAAATTCTCAACCGGGACGGCGAGCAGGCTGTCTTCTGCGAATTGCAGGGTAATCTGTTCTTCGGCACCACTGACCAGCTATTTACCCAGCTGGAACCGGATCTCAGAACCCGCCGCTATCTGCTGCTGGACATGCGTTACGTCCAATCCATCGACTATACCGCCGTACACCTGTTTGAACAGATGCATGCCCAACTGGCCGAACGCGGCGGCCAGCTTCTGTTCAGCGGCATGCCCTCCGGGCTGCTGAAACAGCAGAATATCGAGCGCTATCTGGAGCAGATGGGGCTCGTTCGCGAAGGGGATGGGGCCAAGATCACCGAAACCAGGGACAGCGCCCTCGAATGGATGGAAGAACGCATTCTGGAGGCGGTGAGCGCGCGTGGCCCCGGTGAAGAGAGGCCGCTTGATCTGAAAGAGTTTGGCCTGTTCCGCAAGTTCAGCGATACGGCACTGGCTAATCTTGAAACCTGTGTCACTGAGCTGACGCTGGCCCAGGGGGAAAAGGCTTTCCGTCAGGGGGATCAGGGTGACGAACTGTTTCTGGTGCGGCGCGGCACGGTCCAGGTGATGCTTCCGCTGGAGGGGGGGAAACGGCACCATCTGGCCACCATCGGCCAGGGCGGGTTCTTTGGCGAACTGGCCTTTCTGGATCGCGGCATCCGCTCGGCGGACGTCGAAGCCAAGGTTCCCGCCGATCTCTATGTGTTGACGCGAACCCGTTTCAATGAACTGGCTAAAGCCGATGCGACGCTGGGAGTGCAGGTCTTCGCCCGGATATCGCTCGCGATTGCCGAGCGGTTGCGCCAAGCCGATGCCGAATTGAGAGTGGTGGAGGAACGCTGATCCGCGTGAAACAGCTTATTTTTAGATTGACGCCGGAATTATGTATGGCATAATATTGGTAATAAATGCCATACAGGAGAACATCCATGTCGGTAAAAGCAACCTTTGTAATTGATGATGGAGTTTTGCAGGACGCACGGGAATTCGTGAAAAAAAATCATCTCAAGTCTCTCAGCGCCTTTGTGGAGCGGTCCATCCGCGAAGAACTCACACGTATGCGGCAGGAGAAGATCAGGAGTGCCCTGCTTTCGGCTGGGAATGATCAGCTTTTTATGGCGGATGTTATGGAAATCCAGCAGGCGTTCGAACATGCCGACCACGAAACGGCATCATGAACTACAAATGGTCCGTGTTTATGGCCGACCTCAATCCGGTGATCGGTTCGGAGCAGCAGGGGAGGCGTCCCGTGCTGGTCATCAGCGATGAGACGACTAATTCCGTTATGCCGGTAGTCACCATCCTTCCTCTAACCTCGCTCAAGAAGGGGCGCAGGGTCTATCCCAACGAGGCTCAGCTTAAAAAAGGAACAGCCGGTCTGGAGTCGGATTCAATCGTTCTTGCCCACCAGATTCGGACCATATCCAAACAGCGCCTAATGGTCTGCCTGGGTGAGATTTTGGATGCAGATCTTCAATCCCAGATCAATGATGCGTTGCGGGTACATCTGAATCTGTAACAAGAAGGACGTTTGGAACCTGAACAGGAGAGAATCATACCCATGCTAAAACTACTGCACCAGATATTCCGCACCGGAGTTGTAACCGAGTCTCTGCCGGAACCGGTGGAAGCGGAGTTGTTAGAGGTGGGTAGCCGGCTTGAAGAGTCAATCAGGCGGCGCTTCCATCGCAGCCTCGTGATCCGCGAAGTGGATGCCGGTTCGTGCAACGCCTGCGAACTGGAAATCATCGCGATGAACAACCCGATCTACAACTGCGAACGCTTCGGCATCCAGTTTACGGCGTCGCCCCGCTTTGCCGACATGCTGCTTGTTACCGGACCGGTGTCGGTCAACATGGAGATTGCGCTCAAGCGCACCTATGACGCCACCCCCACTCCCAAACTGGTTGTCGCGGTCGGCGACTGCGGCTGCAACGGCGGAATCTTCGGCGAAAGCTACGCCTCTCTCGGCGCCGTTGCCAATGTCATACCGGTGGACGCCCATATCCCCGGCTGCCCCCCGTCACCGGTCGAACTGCTGCAGGGGATTTTGCAATTGATCAAAATATAGACTGTTATTGCTACAATTTTTGGTTGACACGTATACGCTCAGGGTTCAGTATCCCTACCTGCCGGATCGCTTTAGCCCGTCTCTTTTTTGACCTGTTCAGAACTATTTACAAGGAGTTCATGGTATGTATTCCTTTCTGCAGGGAGCCGTTGACCCTGCGCTAGTGGCGCTTTCCGCCGCGCTTGTTATAGGCTGTGCCGGCATCCCCGGCCTGTTCCTTAAGAAACCGGGCCCCGGTCAGGTTTTGTCAACGGTAGTTACCATTCTTGCTGCTCTGGCCGGTCTGCCGGCCGCTCTGCTGCTCCTCTTCACCCATACAACCTCTACCTATCTGCTTGAATGGAATCTGCCGTTCGGCACTTGCGAACTGGTCATCGATCCCCTTTCCGCTTTCTTTCTTATTCCGGTCTTTCTTGTCGCCGCCGCCGGCTCTCTTTTTGCGATCGGGTACTGGCCGGCTGCCGAACACCCTGCCACCGAACGCTGCCTAACCTTTTTCTATGGTCTGCTGGCGTCGTCGATGGCGATTCTGCTCATGGCCCGCAATGGTGTTTTCTTTATCATGGTCTGGGAAGTCATGGCGCTTTCGGCCTACTTTCTGATTGTCACGGAGCATGAGCGGGAAGATGTCCGGCGCGCCGGAATCGTCTATCTGATTGCCACGCATGTCGGCACCGCGGCTTTGCTGATTTTCTTTTCGCTGCTGGCGGCTCAAACCGGTTCGTTTCAGCTTCCTGCCGCCGGTTCCCTTTCGTCACTCTCGCCATTCGCGGCGTTTATTGCGTTGGCCGCCTTTGTCGGATTCGGCACCAAGGCCGGAATCATGCCGCTCCATATCTGGCTTCCATCGGCCCATGCCAATGCCCCCAGCCACGTTTCGGCGGTGATGTCCGGCGTGATGCTGAAAATGGGGCTGTACGGCATCTTTCGCACGCTGACTTTTTTTCACGACCCGCCACTCCTATGGGGTGCGGTACTGACGGTAGCCGGAATAATTTCGGCGCTGCTGGGGATCGCCTTCGCGGTTGCCCAGCGCGATCTGAAGCGTCTGCTGGCCTGCAGCAGCATCGAGAACATCGGCATCATCACGACCGGTCTCGGCGTTGCCCTGCTCGGGGTGTCGAGCCACAACAGTCCGCTGGCGTATCTCGGCATGGCGGGGGCTCTGCTCCATATACTCAATCACAGTCTCTTCAAGCCTTTGCTGTTCTTAGGCTCCGGGTCAATTATTCATGCCGCCGGAACGCGCGAGATGAACTTGATGGGTGGGCTCGGAAAAGGTATGCCGCGTACGGCGCTGCTCTTCATGGTCGGTGTGGTTGCTATCTGCGGTATTCCCCCGCTGAACGGCTTTGTCGGCGAATTTCTTCTGTACCTCGGTTTTTTCAGGCAACTCAACGGGGAGAGTCTAATCTATCTGGTCTTTCTGGCCCCGGCGCTGGCATTGGTCGGCGGTTTGGCCGTGTTCGCCTTTACCAAGCTGTACAGCTCGGTATTTCTCGGTACTCCGCGCAGTCCGGGCGCCGCCCATCCGCATGAAGCCGGAGTGACGATGCTGGCGCCGATGGCGTTATTCGCGCTGCTCTGCCTGCTGATCGGTGTGGTTCCACAGTTGGCGCTTAGTCTGGTTTCACCCGCTATTGCCGCCGTATTTCCGCAGTTGATATTAGAGACGCTTTCGAGAGAGTATGGCGCTGTTTTGGGGCGTCTATCGCTGGCCGGCATTTTGCTGCTGACGGCTGCCGCTCTGGTTGCGCTGTTCTGGAGATGGCGTCTGGGGGCGGGGCGGGTGACGTCCGCGCCGACATGGGGATGCGGGTATCAGCGCGGCACTGCGCGCATGCAGTATGGCGCGACGTCAATTTCCGAGCTTACCGTATCGGTCTTTAATGGTATCATGCGCCAACGAATTGGCCGCCCGACGTTGAGCGGGCTTTTTCCGGCAAGTTCGCGCTGCAGCGACCACCCAACCGAAACGTTTCTGGAGTGGATCATTGCGCCGATGTTTGCGTTGGCCGGCGCGTCGTTCGCTTTTTTACGGCGTCTGCAGCACGGTCTGATGCATGTGTATATGATGTATATCTTTGCCACCCTGTTCATTCTGATGCTTTGGGCACATTGATGTTCACTGGGGAGTCACCATGACGAACAGCATCATCCATATATTGTTGGCGCTCTTGATGCCGCCGCTGCTCCTGGGGGTAATAGGCAAGACGAAAGCGGCGTTTGCCGGGCGGGTCGGTGCGCCGTTTCTGCAGCCCTATTACGATATCATCCGGCTGCTGCAGAAAGGGACCGTTTTCAGCACGACCACCAGCTGGGTTTTTCGCGCCGGGCCGATTGTTGCGCTGGCAACCACTGCGGTCGCCGCACTGCTGATTCCGTTCGGTGCGCACCCATCACCGGTCTCGTTTGACGGCGACATGATCCTCTATGCTTATCTGTTCGCACTGGGGCGGTTTTTTACGATGGCCGCGGCTCTGGATACCGGCTCAAGCTTTGAAGGGATGGGCTCCGCCCGCGAAGCGACCTATTCCTGTCTGGCCGAACCGACCCTCTTTTTTGCCCTGATCACGCTGTCGCGCCTGTCTGGTTCATATTCCCTGACCGGGATGCTGTCGAACGTCAGTGGCGGCGCCTGGCTGTACGCAAGGGCTTCGCTGCTGCTTCTGGTTGGCGGGATGTTTATTGTGCTGTTGTCGGAAAATTGCCGTATCCCCTTTGACGATCCCAACACCCATCTTGAACTGACCATGATTCATGAAGTCATGGTCCTTGATCATAGCGGCCCGGCCTTTGCGATAATCCAGTATGCCGCCAGCCTGAAACTGTTCGTGCTGGGGGCCTTTTTTGTCCAGCTGGCGCTGCCGTTTGCTACCGGCAACCCTGCCATGGACTGGGGCGTTTTCATCATTTCGATGCTGCTCCTGGCCGTTGTTATCGGAACCGTCGAATCGGTGATGGCCCGTCTCAGACTGGTTCGCATTCCGCAGCTACTGGTTGCCGCCACGATACTGGCGGCGTTCTCAACTCTGCTCGTTATCAGGTGATGCGATGATTACTATAGCCGATCAATTACTTGTCCTGGTGCTGCTGATCAACTTTATTTCGCTCGGCACCAGCCGTCTGATCTTTTCCATTCGTGCGGTGGCGGTTCAGGGGGTAATTCTCGGGATTCTACCCGGACTGATTCATCCGTTTTCCTGGCATTTGGTCGGAATTACGATCGTGATTATTGCGGTCAAGGGTTTTGTTATTCCCCAACTGCTGGCGAGGGCGGTCCGTTCCGCCGAGATCAAACGCGAAATTGAGCCGTTCCTCGGATATGTTCCGACACTGCTGCTCGGAGCGATATTTACCGCTTTTTCGTTCGGTTTTGCCGGAAATCTGCCGATGCTGCCGGAACATCAGAATTACATGTTCGTTCCTGCATCGATTGCCACTCTGATGACCGGCTTCCTTATCCTGACAACGCGCCGGAAGGCGATTTCCCAGGTAATCGGGTACCTTGTCCTTGAGAACGGCATTTTTACCTTTGGCCTTTTGCTGGCGGGGGCGATGCCGGTCATGGTTGAAGCGGGAGCGCTTCTCGACCTGCTGGCCGGGACGTTCGTGATGGGGATCGTCATCAACCAGATCAGCCGTGAGTTCTCGTCGCTGGATACCTCGCTTCTGACCTCCCTTAAAGAGGAGTAGTTTAATGTATGCTGCCCTGATCATACTCCCGCTCATCGGAGCCGCCGCAACCTGGCTGATCCCGTTTGACCGTCTTCGCCCCAAGGTGTTGGCGCTCTTTGCTTTTGCACATCTGGGCGTTACCATACATATGCTGACCTTTACTCCTCCCGAATCTCCGGGGCGCTGGTTTCACTTCGATGCGCTCGGGAAAATTGTCCTGTTAAGCACCAGTATTCTCTTTCTGGCCTGCGCCATATATTCGGTAGGCTACCTTTATTATCGCCGTGAACGTTCCAACCGTATGCTCTGTGTGTGGCTGCTCGTCTGTCTGTCGGCCGCTTCGATGGTTACAATTACGCACCATCTGGGACTTATGTGGGTGGCGCTTGAAACAACGACGATATGCATGGCCCCGTTGATTTATTTCAATCGTAATGCCCGCTCGATTGAAGCGACCTGGAAATATCTGCTGATCTGCTCGGTCGGGGTCGCGCTGGCTTTGATCGGCCTCTACTTCCTGGCATATGCCACGATTGTCGCCAATGTGGAGCCGTCACTGCTGCTTGACGATCTTGTTCTGTATGCCGGAAAACTCTCCTCCGGCTGGGTTCATGCGGCATTTATCTTTCTACTGGTCGGTTTCGGCACCAAGATGGGGCTGGCGCCGCTCCATACCTGGAAGCCGGATGCTTACGGCGAGGCTCCCGGTCTGGTCGGCGCCCTGTTGTCGGGCGGCCTGGTGAATCTGGCTTTTCTGGCACTTATGCGAGTCTATCAACTCTGTATCGCTACGAAAGAGATAATCTTTTTTCAGAACGCGCTGGTTGTCATGGGACTGTTTTCGATGATTATCGCCGCGATTTTTATGGCGCGTCAGGCCGATTTCAAGCGAATGCTGGCGTATTCGAGTGTCGAGCATGTCGGCATAATGGCGGTAGCGCTCGGCCTGGGGGGCAGGGCGATCTTCGGCGCGCTGTTCCATATTCTTGCCAACGGCCTGACCAAAGGAGTTCTGTTTCTCTCTTCCGGCAATATACATCGCTCCTACAACAGCAAAAGCACCGATCATGTGCGGGGCGCCCTGCGTCGTCTTCCCTGGTCCGGGGGGCTTTTTCTGGCCGGATTCATTGCTATTACCGGTTCCCCCCCATTTGCGCCTTTCATCAGCGAGTTCACCATCATCAGCAGCGCTTTCATCCAGGGGCGGATGCTGGTAGGGGGGATATTCCTGTTTTCGCTGACGGTTATTTTTATCGGCATGGCCTTGACCGTTCTCCCGATGGTCATGGGTGAAGTCCCCGCGGAGAGCGAGACAACGTCTTATCGCGACACTCTCGGGACTGTCGGGCCGCCGTTAGTCCTTCTTCTGCTGGTGTTTGTGCTGGGGATATGGATACCGGAGCCGTTGCTGGACCTGCTGCGTGACGCTGCGACGATTCTGGAGGTGCCTAAGTGAGTTACGGTATGAAAACCTTTTATAACGGCACTTCGTTTCATCGCAATGAAATACCGACGCCGGATAACGACACCTTCTTTCAGGGAGTTGTGGATGCGATTCTGGCCGGCTGGCGCGTCTGCTCCTATTTTGGTGTGCCGAATGCTGCCGGAGCCACGCTCTACTGCGTCATGTCAGCCCGGGGGGGGAGCAGCGTCCTCGGCATTTTCGCCACTTCCGTCGGGCGGACCTTCCCGTCACTGGCGTCCATCTGTCCGCAGCTGCAGCTGTTTGAACGAGAGATTGCCGAACAGTGCCTGGTGCGGCCGGAAGGGCATCCCTGGTTCAAGCCGGTCCGTTTTCAAAAGCCGCTATGCGAGGGTAAAGGATTCTGGAGCGAATCAGACGGGGGCGGACTGCTCCCGGCCGTTATGGATTTTTATCACGTTGAAGGTGATGAAGTGCATGAAGTCGCGGTCGGACCGGTGCATGCCGGCATCATAGAACCTGGGCACTTTCGTTTCCAGTGCCACGGCGAAGAGGTCTTTCATCTCGAAATTGCGCTCGGCTTCCAGCATCGCGGCCTGGAGAGAGCCCTTATCGGCGGTCCGACGCCTCGTACCATTCACTTGATGGAAACCATAGCCGGCGATACCACGATAGGCCATGGCCAGGCCTACTGCATGAATATGGAGTCGCTGGCGGGCGTATTTGCTTCGCCACGGGCCGAGACTTTGCGCGGAATTGCCCTGGAGCTGGAACGGCTGGCCAATCATACCGGGGATCTGGGAGCGATTGCCGGGGATGTCGGTTATCTGCCGACCGCTTCGTTCTGCGGCCGGATCAGGGGAGATTTCCTCAATATGACCGCCCTGATATGTGGCAGCCGGTTCGGCCGCGGCCTGCTCAAGCCGGGAGGTGTCGGTTTTGACTGCGATGCCGCAATTGTGGATGAACTGTACAACCGGCTCCAATCGGCCCGGGAAGATCTTGCCGGAGCGGTTCAGTTGCTCTGGAATACCCCTTCGGTAATGGCAAGGCTTGAGGATATCGGCATCGTCACGGAAGCTGATGCCAGAGAGATCGGCCTTGTCGGCCCAGCCGCCAGGGGGTGTGGTTTGAACCGCGATGTCCGTCGCGATCATCCGTTCGGAATTTTCCGGATGAGCCAGATTCCGGTAATTACCGCCAGCAGCTGCGACGTTGCCGCCCGTACGCTGCTCAGATGGCTGGAGGCCGAACGTTCGATGGATTTCATCGATGAGCAGGTGCGCCATTTGCCGCGCGGCGGCTATCGTAACGAGATGAAAGAGACAGCACCGGATCGTTGTGCCATTGCGTTGACCGAGGGGTGGCGCGGTGAAATCTGCCATGTCGCCTTGACTGACGGCCAGGGACGCTTCGAACGCTACAAAATTGTCGATCCATCATTTCATAACTGGAACGGCCTGGGGCTTGCCCTGCGCAACCAGCAGATTTCCGATTTTCCGCTCTGTAACAAGAGTTTCAATCTGTCGTACTGTGGGTTTGATCTGTAGACGGGAGTTCGTATGCTAAAAGCGATTCTTACACGTTTCCGCCAAGGACACCGTACCATGGCGTATCCCGATGCGCCGCAACCGCTCCCCCCCCGTTTTCGCGGGCTGCCGCTGCTGGATGCTTCGCGCTGCGATGACGGCTGCCGTGCCTGCGCCGAGGTCTGTCCGTATGGCGCGCTTTCCGCCTCCGGCCCCCTGTCTCTCGATATGGGAAAGTGCCTGTTCTGCGGAGAGTGTGCCGCCGCGTGTCCCCATGATGCCGTTACCTTCTCGACGGATGCCCGTCTGGCAAGCCGCCGCCGAGAAGGCTTGACGGTAACCGCCGGCGAGATGTATCATCCGGCGGGAGCGCTGGAAGGTGAACTGCTGCGTCTGTTCGGCCGCTCGCTCAAACTGCGTGAGGTCAGCGCCGGCGGCTGCAATGCCTGCGAGGCCGATACCAACGTGCTCTCTACAATCGGCTGGGATCTGGGGCGTTTCGGCATCCAGTTTGTCGCCAGTCCGCGTCATGCCGACGGCATGTTTGTGACCGGCCCGGTCAGTGAAAACATGCGCGAGGCGCTGCTGGCCACCTATGCGGCAATTCCGGAACCCAAACTGGTCATCGTTGCCGGTGCCTGCGCGATCAATGGCGGCCCGTTCAAGGATCACGCCGAGGTACATAACGGCGCGGATGGTCTTGTGCCGGTTGACCTGTATATCCCCGGTTGCCCCCCCAGCCCCTTGACCATTTTGGACGGATTGCTGCGCCTGGTTGGCCGCGTTCAGTAATAACTCTATAAAAAACATTTGAACCGCAAAGACGCTAAGAACGCGAAGGAAAATTAGCTAGTTATCTTACAAAAGCCTTTTACCTGATTGGTTAGGGTTACTTTCTTCATAAGTATTAGAATTTCTTTGCGCACTTAGCGTCTTTGCGGTAAATAACTGTCGATTTTAGGATTTAGCATGGCGGCGCAGCTGTCTGTGCGATGTTGGAAAATATCATACGAGAATGGGAGGAATGAGTAATGGAATCAGAAAAACAGGAAGTGTATCTTCGGGAGTGGAAAAACCACGAAGCCTGTGCCGAACGGATGCTTCCGATTATAGGCCGGATGTACCGTGAAAATGATGTTGTGCCGACGGTGTACGGTCGTCCGTTGGTGCACTGCTCGGTAAATGATATTCTCAAGGCCCAC
The DNA here is from genome assembly GCA_903925005.1 of uncultured Geobacteraceae bacterium. Taxonomy (GTDB): domain Bacteria; phylum Desulfobacterota; class Desulfuromonadia; order Geobacterales; family Pseudopelobacteraceae; genus JACRCG01. The sequence goes on along the minus strand of CAIYDX010000223.1, from coordinate 7,247 downwards.
CGCTTTGCCAGACTGATCATAGATACGGAACTTTCAGTTACTGATACCTTGCCGCTTGTGGAAGCAATGGCCAAACTCGACCTTGCGCCCGCCAGAGTCGATCTCGGCAAGCTGATCGTCAAATATCAGAGTCTGGATGGGAAGACGACGGTAGATGACTTTATCCGTCAGGAGCTGTCCCGCATCAATACCGGGCGCGGCGCTCTGCGACCCGAGCCTCAGGATATCGTGTTGTACGGTTTTGGCCGAATCGGCCGCCTGTTGGCCCGCATTCTGATTGAAAAAGCGGGAAGTGGCGAAAAACTGCGCATCAGGGCGGCGGTAGTTCGCAAAGGTGGCGCCGATGACCTGTTGAAGCGCGCCAGCCTGCTGCGCCGGGACTCGGTACATGGTCATTTTGACGGTATTATTACGATCGATGAGCAGGAAAACGCCATTATCGCCAACGGCAACATGATTCGGATTATTTATGCCGACGCTCCCGAAGATATCGATTACACCCAGTATGGCATCAATGATGCGATACTAATCGACAACACCGGAAAGTGGCGCGACCGTGAAGGTCTGGGGAGGCATCTGAAGGCCAAGGGGATTACCAAGGTGGTTCTTACCGCTCCGGGGAAAGGGGATATCCCCAATGTGGTTGCCGGGATCAATGATGAGCTGATCACGGAACAGGAAAAGATCTTCTCGGCAGCCAGCTGCACCACCAACGCAATTGTTCCGGTGCTTAAAGCGATCAACGACCGGTTCGGCATTGTGAGCGGCCACGTGGAGACCTGCCACTCCTACACCAACGACCAGAACCTGATCGATAACTATCATAAAGCTTCCCGGCGTGGCCGCAGTGCCCCCCTCAATATGGTTATTACCGAAACCGGCGCCGCCAAGGCGGTTGCCAAGGTAATCCCCGAACTGACCGGCAAATTGACCGGCAATGCCATTCGTGTTCCGACACCAAACGTATCGCTGGCAATTCTTAATCTGGAGCTGGCCCACCCGGTTGATGTTTCGGGATTAAACTCATATCTCCGCAACATGTCGCTTGATTCGCCGTTGCAGAATCAGATTGACTATACCAATTCTCCCGAGGTCGTTTCGAGCGATTTTGTCGGTTCTCGTCACGCCGGTGTCATCGATTCATTGGCGACTATTGCCCAGGGAAACCGCTGTGTCCTGTATGTTTGGTACGACAATGAATTCGGTTACAGCTGCCAGGTGGTGCGCATGGTTCAGCAGATGGCCGGTCTGGATCTGCCGACCCTGCCAAGTTGAGGATGGATGTTGGTGGAATGTCGCGTGGCCGCAGTGTAAATCACTGCGGCCCGCTTCCGCCGAAATGAACGGCAAGCCAGATGGTTTTCTGCCCGGAGTCGGTCCGCTCCACTCGATGACGGCAGCCGGCGGGAATCATGACATGGTCTCCAGGTTTCAATGTCAGCTGGCCCGCATCTTCTTCAAACAGCAGCGTTGCCCCACCGGAAACCAGTAACACCCACTCATCCCATTTCTGATCATACCACTCGCCCGGCGGCGTTGCGTGGCCATCTGATACAATCCGCTCAATCCGGATCGTTTCAGATTCCGCCAAGGTTTGAATAAGCTCTTCCTGAAGCGATGAAGGGATATTTTTGAACAGATTGTTGCTTTGTCGTATGCCTGTTGTAGTCATAAGCTACGCCACATTGGACAGTTTCTTAATGAGTTCGGCGGTTTCAGGGGTGATCGACGTGAAGTGAATCCTGAAGGCGGATGGAGTGTCGGTCATTTGATCGCTGACCTTGGCGTAGATATCCGTCGCAATTGACTCTCCTTGATGGTCAAATACCGTAATCCTCAAGTTGGTAAGCTTTTCCATGGTTGTTTCGGCATGCACCTCGGCCATCCGTTCCGACAGTCTGCAGACCAGTCCGTTATGAGTTCTTGTGCCGGCGTCCTTGTCCACCAGCGGCGCAAAACTGATCTTCAGCGGCGGACTCAGCTCGGACATCTCCTCAGTACCCTGTTTCGGCAGGGACAGGTTGACCGTCCATTTGGTCCCGCCGACTTCATAAATCGTGATCGGCGTTTTGACCCCTTTTGGCATGACTTCCAACTGGCTGTCGATTCTGAGATGCTCGCCACAAGCCTGGGCGGTGCTTTCAGAAATCAGGATCTGTCCGCCGACGGTATATGATTCAATACGCGATGTCAGGTTGACGCTGCTTCCGACCGCGCCATATTTTACCCGCCTGCTTGAACCGATATTGCCGACTACCGCGCTCCCGGTATTGATGCCGATCCCCATCAGTACTTCGGGGTAACCGGCGGCCAGGTTGCGTTCATTAACCTCCCGCATGGCCAGCTGCATGTCCAGGGCACAGGCCACGGCCCGCAGGGCATCGTCGTCGCGCAGTACCGGCGCGCCGAATATTACCAAGATTGCATCGCCGATAAATTCGTCAATGGTGCCCTGGTATTTGAAGATGATTCTGGTCATGACCTCCAGATAGATGTTGATCATGCCGACCACCGCCTCCGCCGGCAGCCTCTCGCATATCGAGGTAAAGCCCCGCAGATCGGTCATCATTATGGTAACGGTCCGCTTTTCTCCCCCCAGGGTAAGACCGGCCGGATCTTCCAGGATCGAATCCACGATTTCGTCCGACAGATAGCGGCCAAAAGTTTCACGGATGAAGCGGCTCTTGATTTCCGCCACTTCCCGTTCCTTTCTGGCCTCTTCCTTTTCCTTGCGTTCGGTAATATCGAGCAGTGCTCCTTCTATTAACAGGGGAATGTCATGCTCATCGCTCACAATGCGTGCCGAGATGGAGATCCAGATATGTTGGCCGTCACTACGGAGCATTTGGGCTTCGAAGCCGATGACCTGTGATTTTTCTGTCAGGATCGAGTTGAATTTGGCATGATCCTCGGCATTTACGTAGAGCTGGGTGGCAATATTGGTCAGTCCGGAAATGATTTCTTCGGGAGAGCTGTATTCAAGCATCTTGACTACTGCAGGGTTGACACTGATAAAGCGCCCTTCGAGGGTCAGCTGGAAAATCCCCTCGACCGCATTTTCATATAGAGAATGATACTGCTCATACAGTTGACGGAATTCTTTTTCCGATTCGCTGAGCCGTGTGACGAAACGGGCGTTGTCGATGAATAGCGCTGCCTGGAAGGCAATGGTTTCCGCCATTTTAAGGTCTTCGGCAGCGAAATTATGCAGTTCCTCGCAACTGAAGTTTATCACCCCAACCACCCGTTCCTTGATTTTCAGAGGGGCGCTGATCATCGAGCGGATCATGCTGCTCCCAGGGACAAAACGTGGATCGGTCTCTACCGAGTTGATTATCTCCGCCTTGCCGGTAGCGGCTACATGGCCGACAATGCCGGTTCCAATGCTGATCGGAGTTTTCGGATGGCATTCCTTTCCGACCGCTCCCAAGGTTTCAAGGCATCCGGAGTCACCGTTGATCAGCATCAAGGAAACGTTATCCGCTTTGATCACCTTGAGCGCTTCATCGATCACCAATTTAGCCACCTCCTCGATGTTCAGGCTGGCGGCGATCTTACCGGCAAGATCGTAAAGCACGGTTATTTCTTTGTATTTTTGCAGAGTCTCCCTGACCAGCGATACCTTTTCCTTTTCCCGGACAGCGAAGTAACGCAGCAAAGACGCCAGCATCTCTTCACTCTTTCCGGCGGAAACCCATCCGACGACATCGCCATCGACCGTTACCGGCGACCTCTTGCCGCTTTCGGCTCCATGGCCGTGGACTACCGTATCCGTGGCATCCCAGACCGTGTAACTGTCTCCACAAATGTTGGCCAGATCCCTCAGCAGCGCCGATTCGTTTGCGCGGGAAACCATTTTTTTGAAATTGATACGGCTCATTCCATTGTAATCCTCATGGCGGACAATTAAGCATAACAGTTTTAAAAAAATGTTACAAATAATCCAAGAAAAATATTGCCCTTAGAAAAACTACTCTGTAATATATTTAATAATTGGAGCTAGAACCTGGTTTTATTGAGTTGCGAGGGAGATATGCTTGAATTTGAATGGCGCAAATTAAATCTGAGTGGCAAAGAGTTAACCGAACGTTTTTGTGCAACGCAGATCGGCAAGGAATTGGATGAACCTGCCGCTGAATTTATTGCCGGCTACATGGATGCCTTCAGTTTGCAGCCGGGAGAGTTTATCTGCCATCAGGGAGACGACAGCTCTTATTTGTGCATCATTTCCCGTGGCCGCGCCAACATAATTAAAACCGACGATGAAGGTAACGAAAAAATTGTCGGCTCCATCGGCCCCGGGTATCCTTTGGGTGAAATATCGCTTTTTGATGCGGAACCGCGTTCAGCGTCAGCGGTTGCCACTACTCCTTTAGAGATGCTGGTGCTGGAGCAGATCAGTTTTGAACTTCTGTATGAGAATAATACGAGGGTATGGGGAAAACTGGTTAAGCCGCTAATAAAGTCGTTGACCAAACGTTTCCGGCAAACAAGCAACCTTTTAGCCCATTACCTGGAATATTGACAACCGAGGCTGTTAAGTACTTTTAAACCCGGCTGTTGATTCTCTCGCATTCCGTAACTCTCCATTGCCTGCCATCTGGCAGCACTTTATCCATATAACCATTTCGAAGCGGCGAACAGTGTAATAATATTAAGTATACATTGTTATAAGTTATTGTTATTTTCTGTCCAATGTCTGTTTCTGTAATTGTATCGGAGGGATAAGTCATGGCACCGGTCAGCCTCAGCAAATTAATAAAAAAACGGGCGTTAATGCCGATGCTTTGCCGTTTGGTCAGCGATCTCGAGACGTCCATAATTATCGAAGATGTTGAGGGGCAGCTTCTGATGGCTACCGACGGAGCCGAACGGCTTACGCAATACTCCGTGACCGTGGCCGGCGAGGCGATCGGTCGGGTATACGGCAGTGAAAAGGTCGCGGTTATTGCAACGCTGCTCTCCGGTATGGCGGAGTCGGAGGTCGAGAAACGGGCTCTTGTCAGCGAGACGCTTAACAAATATAAGGAAATTACGCTCCTGTACGAGATGGTTGAAAAAGTGTCATCCTGCCTTGACACGAAAGAGGTGGCCCGTCTTGTGATCGAAGAAGCCGAACGGGTGATCAGGTTGACCAGCGTTTCGGTGTTTTTGTTAAATAAGGATACCGATGTCCTGGAGTTGATTGCCGGATGCGGACAAGGGCAGGAGGTTGCGACGACTGTTGAGCGTGGGGTGGGTATCGCCGGCAGCGTCTGGGCCTCCGGGCGTGCGGAGATAGTGAACGATGTCGAAAATGACCCTCGTTTCGTCAGCGGGGAGGTGAAAATCAGTTCCATGATGTGTGCGCCCCTGAAAGCCAAGGATGCGGTAGTCGGCATAATCAAGATCGGGAGCGAACAATCAGTCGTCTATACCGCTGAAGATTTGAAACTTTTTACCACTCTGGCCTCTCTTGCCGCTGTGTCCATAGAGAATGCGAGCCTTTACGAACAGCTGAAAGATGCCTTCTACACGACGGTCTACACCCTAGCGGAGACGATTGAAAAGAGGGATCCCTACACCGGAAATCACACCAAGAGAGTCATGGAGTATAGCTTGGCAATCGGCAGAACTCTGGGGCTTCCAGAGGAGGAGATGACCAGGCTTCAGCTTGGGGCGGTTCTGCACGATATCGGCAAGATCGGTGTCAGGGACAACGTTCTCCTCAAACAATCAGCTCTAACGGATGAAGAGTTCGAACAGATAAAAATGCATGCGGTCTACGGTGAAGAGATCATCAGCGGTATCGCTCAACTGAAAAGCGCGGTCCCGGGCGTTAAACAGCATCACGAGAAACATAATGGGAGAGGATACCCGCTGGGACTCAAGGGGGATGAAATCGACATTACGGCACGGATCATCGCGGTCGCGGATTCCTTTGATGCGATGACAAGCAACAGGCCATACCGGAACGGTTTGAGTCTCGACGATGCTTTTGAGGAGTTGCGGAAGTTCTCCGGATCGCAGTTTGACCCGGAGATTGTCGACGCTTTTTTTGCCTCCGACGTGATGGACGCTTTTTTTACGGCCAACTCTCGACAGAAAATCTTACTCTGATTTCATTTAAGGAGAAAAATATGCCAAAAGTACTGATTGTCGATGATGAGCCATACATTCGGCTTCTTCTTGAGCAGACCCTTGAAGAGCTGGAAGACGAAGGGGTTGAGCTGATTACCGCTGATAACGGAGAAACCGCCCTGGATATAATCAGGAACGAAACTCCCGAAATAGTTTTTCTCGATGTGATGATGCCTAAAATGAATGGATTCGATGTTTGCAACATGGTTAAGAATGAACTCGGTATCGATGGTGTATACATCGTTCTGCTTACGGCCAAGGGGCAGGAATTCGACAAGCAGAAGGGGATGGATGTCGGTGCCGATATCTACATGACAAAGCCCTTCAACCCGGATGAGGTACTTGAGAAGGCTAGAAGTATCCTGGGGTTATAAAGGGAGGAAGCAATGGCAAAGATACTGATTGTCGATGACGATCCCTGTATCAGGCGTCTTCTTGAACAGAGCCTCGAAGAGCTGGTGGACGAGGGAGTTGAGCTTGTAACCGCTGATAACGGGGAAACAGCCCTTGGCATGATCATTAGTGAAAATCCTGATGTAGTTTTTCTTGATGTAATGATGCCGAAGATGAACGGTTTCGATGTTTGCAGTGCGGCCAAAAGCAGACAGGGCAGCAATGATGTGTTTATCGTCATGCTTACGGTAAAGGGGCAAAAAGTTGACAGACAGAGAGGTATAGATGTCGGAGCCGATATCTATATGACAAAGCCTTTTAATCCCGACGAGATTCTTAGAGTGGCGAGAAATATCCTCGGAATATGAAGCTTAGGAGTGCCAATGAGCGAACATGGACAGAGTGACGGACGGACGACTCCTCAGTGGTTGGAGGGTGATGAGCGGATGTTTGGCATGATCAAGGCCTTGTTTATTAAAAACAGCCCTTCCCAGGTGGAACAGCTTAAAGTATTCCTGGATGCCGGCGACAACGGCTTAGCCGAAAGGATTGCTCATACGGTTATGGGATCATCGGCAATGCTGGGGGCCAGCTTCATGAGTGATGAAGCCGGTAAAATAGAGCGAAGCGCCATTGAAGGAGATATTAATTCCGCGCGGCTCCACTTCATAAGGTTTATCGAAGAGTATGAAAAAATAACCTGAATCGTTCTAAAAGAGCGCTTGCGTTTTCAG
>CAIYDX010000222.1 GCA_903925005.1 uncultured Geobacteraceae bacterium | reverse complement strand
CTGTCAAAGAAGACCTGAATTGGACACCTGAAACCAAGTATCACGGCAGGAAGAATTGGAGAAAAACGGTGTCCAGTAATTTCCGGATTCACTGTCCAGTCAAAACCGGATTCACTGTCCAGAAAAAACGGATTGCGCAAGCAAGAAGAAGATTCTAATGGACACCGGCTGGAACACCTCGTGGATGGATTATGTTTTCAAGATGCATGGTGTCGACCAAATGCTGAAAAAAAAGGAAATCGACACTATGGTGCTGACTCATTGGCATTTGGACCATTTTTGGGGGATAGAATCGACTCTCAAGCATAATCCAAATATTACGATTTATGCCCCTAACACGCACTATGCCGAAGACATGAAATTACTACATGGTGGTAAATTCGATAAAGCCGGCTGTAGCAACAATACTCCTCACAAGGGAAAACTGGTGGAGTGTGATTCGAAAAATATTGTTAAACTTATGCCTGGCGTAGCAATTAAAAACTTTGACGTACCGATCATCTTACGCGTCAGGGGAGAAAATGTGTTGTACTTCAATGTAAAGGACAAGGGGATTGTCACTGTCACAGGCTGCTGTCACCCTGGTATCCTCTCTCTGTACAGCTTTGCTCGCAATAACTTCGCAAAGGGAGAAGACGTATATGGCAGTTATGGCGGACTCCATATCACACTGTTTGAAACGTGGGACCCAAAATTTGACGACATAATCAAGGGATTAAAGTCGTTCAAACCTGAAAAACTTGGTTGTAATCACTGTACCGGTTGGTTATTTGCGGAAAAGGCGGCAGCTGCAGGCCTGCCAATTGTAAAGGGCACCGACCGTTTTAGATCTTACAAAAAGGTTTCATCTGTTGCAAAAAACAACCATGTATTTCTGACCAACGGTGACTCTGTTGTCTTCGGATGATGTACAACGATATTTACGTTGTAGTGGAGGACTAAAACATGGATACACAGCCATCAATAAAAATAAACTATCTGCTTGGCATAGCCACCTTCATAGGGCTATCTGTACTAAATATCGCAGCCTGGTTTCTGTTTTTCAATCCGAAAGGAGTCATGCGGCTATATACGCCTATGTATGGCTTTTCGATGGTTGTAATATTGCTTGCCATGGTTATCACAGTAACTGACCTTTTTGATTGTTGGCCTCTACGACAAAAAAAAGGTGAAAAGATATCTCCGGTACAGGGGATGCTGCTCGTAGTCATCACGCTTATTCTAACATGGGTCGTCATGTTCGGTCTGTTCCACAACCTGATCGGTAAATATGGCATTACCTATTTCAGCCCTTCTGCAATAGTAGCTACTGGCGAAACAGGCACTGAAATCTTCAACGCCAGAGAAAACTCGTCAACTGCATTGATTTACCTGTTTGCCGCCTATATCTGGATTGCTATCGGCTGGAAAACGAGCTTCAAGAGGTGGCCTTGGAACAGTGAAAATTTGGCGACAGTCGGTTTTTCGCGACTGATGACCGTTTCATTGTTGTCGGTGCTTGCCTATTCGGTGCTGTTTCATCCGCATGTGGGATATCTTTTTTCACCTCCTCAAAAGCTTGCGGCTGTCGCGCCATGGTGGGAGTCTATGGCAGATACCGGCAGTGCGTACTACCATCTCGGTTGGGTAGTTTGTACAGTTGCAATACTGATAATGTCGGAATCACTATGGGAAGGCTATCCATGGCGATCAATAGCCCGCAAAGAAGGGTCGCTAGCGGGAGGGATATTTACCTTTTTAGGCTCCGTAATAACCGGTTTTGTTATGATGCTTGTCATGAAGAAAGTGATGGACTTTTACTGGGGCGCTCCGTTTGTGGGCGGACAATATCTGGACGCACCATATTTCCGCTATCTGCATGCCGGAGAAATGGCTGGCTTTCTGATTCTTGCTACTTTTGTAGTATCCATATATCTTGGCAACCTGCTCAGTGGTTCTAGCCTAATAGTTAGGATTATGGTCAGAACTGTAGCCGTAGTCATAATAGCTTCCTTGTTGATGTGGTTCTACTACGCGGCCGGCCCGCTCTTCTTGGGTACGGTTCCTGGAATCGCCCAACCTGAAGATACGCCGCTCTGCTGGAGTTTTTTCATGATCAGTTTCGTTCTGATTCATCGGTATTTCTTTAACGCAGCCCCGATACAAACGCAGCCATGAGCCTTGAGGATACTTGGATAGAGCTGTGCCACAGTCTCGGCGCTGTCACTGGAATCGTCAAAGGCAACTTGGCAACGGATGATACGATTGCCTCCTGGGACCAACAGGATTTTTTTTCCTCCTACGAGACCAGTTACTCAATGACACTTGCCTATCCCGATGACATTCTGATCGAGAGTGCAAGAAAAGTCGGTATTCCAGTTGATGGACGCGAAAAACTGGATATTGTCAGAGATATGGTAACTTTACAGCGGCAAAGGGATGAAAATCATGAATCCACTTGATGCGATAAGGGAACGTCTTGAGGGCTGTTTTATTTTCTGTTCCTTCGCAGCTCCTAAAATACGGAAAGAATTGGGAGTACGGCATTTCAGTCAGGTTTGGACCAAGCTGCCATCTTGGTATATCTGGCTTTACGACACGCCTGGCGCATTCATGCTGGAGCTACGTAGTGGAGCTTACTTCGATTCTGGCGGAATCAGCTACGAGGGGGCTGCGGGTGTAATCAGATACTTTCCGACTTCTTACCATACGGATGCTCTAAGTGACGAGGAGACCTCCCTGTTGCAGAGTTCATCATTTGACCTAACCAATACTCCAATATGGGATGAGCTTGCCAAGATTTGCGGTAGCGAGCTGTTTGTTGTCGGCACCTTTGAACTGCACTGTCCGGTCAAAGGCGAAGATTTGTTTTTCCTGTTTGAAGGTTCCAGGCGGAATCTGCTCGAAAACCCTGGCATACAGCTGTTTGATAGATTGATAGGAATGCAGGCCTATACCGCACAGCACACACCAAACGGCCCTTTTACCTGGGGGCAGAGTGGGCGTGCTGCTACAATCGGCCACGAAGTCAGCTGTGAGCAGTTTCTGCACAGCTATCTTGCATCAGAAAAATTTTCTATCGCAACGGCCAGCGATATAGCTGCGCATCGCTGGACTACCCTTGCAAGTAGGACACCGATAGCAGCAAAAGGCACTGGGTGTGGTTGCTGTCACTGAAACTCTGATGATAATATGATGCGGTAGGCAATCATTGGTCTATAAACAAAGGAGCTTTGGAAATATGAATTACAATTATATTTTGGCAGGTACCCTTTTTACGATACTTTTTGTTACACATATGTTGGCATTTGCAGCTTTTACAGAGAGAAAGAAGGTTTATGTCAGAAAGAGATATGGTCAGGAAAATGATAGTTCTGACCGGTAGTATTATCCTTTTACGGGTCTGTCAAACTGATTGTGTAGTGCGCCGGGAGACCGGCAGGGAGTAAGGAGTGAAAGTCTCCGCCAGTAAAGGTTTAGCAAACCATACTGTTCCCGAGTCATGGCTGGTATATCGCGAGGTGTACCTTCAAGCGTTGACAGGGGTGCGTGTATGTGGCCGGTCGGGATGGTAACGTTTCAACAACTCTCAATGACGATCTTTGATCTCTCTTATAGTTGTAACAAAATGCAAACATCAGTTATTTTGGAACCATATTAAGTGACAATATCCATGCATTCAAAACGACATTATTTGCAAATTGCCAGTCCGATAGAATAAAAACCAAACAAATTAATCCCGGTAGCCAACTTACATGTTGTCAAGTCTGTTCTTGGGTGTACCTGAAGCTGGCACGATTGTGTCCAACCAGTTTTCCAGATAGTAGCGACAGCTTCGATCGGAACGACGTTCGCTGCAAACAGGGTAAGTATAAATTGTTCTTGACAGACTCCATGCTGCGGACTATATGATTATATAGTCATTTGCTTTGGGGGGGAACACATGAAGGACCTTGTCGAATACCGAGCTGAAATACTAAAAGCTTTGGCCCAGCCAACGCGCCTGAAAATAATCGATTTTCTCCGCGATGGAGAGCGTTGCGTGTGTGAGATATTTCCGGCCATCGGCGAGGAACAGTCCAATACATCTCGCCACCTCAACATGATGCAATCTGCTGGGGTTCTTTCACGACGTAAAGATGGACTCAAAATCTATTATGCCATAAAGCACCCAGAGATTCTGGAAGTCATAGATATTGTAACGCTTGTAGTGAAACAAGATATTTTCGGACGGCACAAACTTCTTAAAGTTGCTTAAACGATGTATTTTTTTGTCACTTTATATGAGTGTTCGATCAACCACTCACGGAGTATGTAATGCTAAAAAGCTTTGCCGACTACATAGTATTCACTCTATCTGGAATGGTCCCCGGCTCACGTTCTGGCGAAGCCTTCAATTTCTTCATATACGACACGCTCAAAATATTTTTGCTGCTAACCACAATCATTTTCGTAGTCGCGGTCATCCGCACCTCATTTCCTCCTGAAAAAACCAAGCACATGCTTTCTCATAAACGGGAATATGTCGGTAACGTTCTGGCTGCCCTACTGGGAATAGTGACTCCGTTCTGCTCATGCTCTGCGGTACCACTCTTCATCGGTTTTGTCGAGTCGGGTGTACCCTTGGGCGTAACATTTTCGTTTTTGATCTCTTCGCCAATGGTCAACGAAGTGGCGCTAATTATGCTCTGGGGACTATTTGGCTGGAAAATAGCCCTTATTTACATTAGCTCCGGATTGCTGGTGGCCATCGTTGCTGGAATCGTCATCGGTAAACTGAAGATGGAAAGATATGTTCAGGACTACGTCTGGGAGATGCAGGTTGGCTCCGCCGAGATCAAGAATCTGAAATTCCGTGAGAAACTTGACTATGCGCGTGAATACACACTGGACCTTCTGAAGAAAATCTGGCCGTATGTTGTGGTAGGTGTTAGCCTGGGAGCCTTAATCCACGGCTACGTGCCAGCGGACTTCCTGGCGAAATGGGCTGGACGCGATAATCCTTTCGCTGTGCCGATAGCGGTGGCACTGGGAGTGCCGCTCTACTCCAACGCAGCCGGAGTAATCCCAATAGTCCACGCCTTGATGGAAAAAGGGATGGCCATCGGTACGGTCCTGGCGTTTATGATGGCAGTTACGGCGCTGTCTGTACCGGAGGCGATTATTCTGAAGAACGTCCTAAAGAATCGGCTGTTGGCGGTATTCTTTGGGATAGTAGCAGTGGCAATAGTCTGTGTCGGCTATCTGTTCAACGCAATTCTGTGAATAAATATTTGCTAATATTTGAAATAGTTCCGCAGCCTTCACGTCGTTTTACAATGAAATCATATTCTGAACACGATGTGATGGCGCTCTGGTAACTTGAAATAATCACAATTGCTGAACGAAATGAGAAACACCATGAAACGAATCATCACCACCATTGCCTTAGCTCTCGCAATTTCACTAACAGTATCATCCGCCTTCGCTCGCCCGTGGCACTGGGACGCAAACCAGAAAAACACGACTGGATGGAAACTAATGACCCCGGATGTCCGGCCGATGCGATCGGCTTTCAGGATGCAAACGTGTTCAGTGAATTAATCAAAGAGAAGCTTATCAATAAGGAGAAACATTGATGAAGATCGAAATACTGGGCACCGGTTGTTCTAAATGCAAAACACTCTACGAAAACGTTATAAAAGCGGTTGGAGAAAGTGGCAAAATAGTTGAAGTTGTTAAAGTTGAAGAGATACACAAAATAATGGCCTACGGCGTCATGAGCACACCGACGCTGGTAATTGACGGACAGGTGAAGTTTTCCGGTAAGGTGGTCTCAGTCGCCGAGATCATGGGGATGTTATGAAAAAATATATCGTTACAACCCTGCTGACGGCATTATCTTTGTTTTCCGTTTCTGCCATGGCTGCAGAACTTTCTTCTTCAAACGATGCCGCTATCCGCGCCGCACTGGCGTCAGGCAAGCCTACGATTGCCGACTTTGGCGCCCGCACTTGTATACCTTGTAAAAAGATGGCTCCGATTCTGGAGGGACTGAATCGTGAGCTGAAAGGGAAAGCAAATGTAACATTTACTGATGTATGGTCAACACCGGCCATGGCACAGGATTATCGGGTTCAGATGATTCCGACCCAGATATTCTTTGATGCCAAAGGCAAGGAAGTCAAACGTCATATGGGCTTCATTGACAAACAGGACATACTAAAAGAGCTGAGGGCGGCAGGTCTCAAATGAACTTCCTGGATAACATCGAACAGATCATCATGCTCTATCCGCTGGTGGCCTTTGGGGCTGTTTTTCTGGCCGGCGTAGTCTCCTCTGCCTCTCCTTGCGTACTGGCTACCATACCGTTGGTGATCGGTTTTGTCGGTGGTTACAGCGATGGAGATCAGAGCAAGGCGTTTCGTTATTCCATGGTCTTTATACTCGGCCTGTCGCTGACCTTTACCGCCTTTGGCGCTGCAGCTGGATTATTAGGCTCCATGTTCGGCACCCTTGGTGGGCCGTGGTATCTGATCGCCGGAGGAATTGCGCTGATCATGGGCGGTCAATTGATGGGGCTGTATGAAATCCGCCTTCCTATCAAGCGAGATTTCAAACCTAAACAGGGTGGCATTGTCGGCGTTTTTCTGCTCGGGCTGTTCTTCGGCGTTGTCTCTTCACCCTGCGCCACACCGGTACTTGTCGTGCTGTTGACGCTGGTGGCTGGTAAGGGGCAGGTACTGTATGGCATCGCGCTGTTGTTCTGTTATGCCATAGGGCACAGTCTACTGATACTCTTTGCCGGAACTTTTACCGGTTTTGTAGAAGGGTTTGTTAAAGAACGCGGGGTGGTTAACTTCTCCATTAGGGCTAAAAGGGGCAGCGGATTGGTCGTCGCGTTGGTCGGTGGATGGTTTGTGTGGCAGGGAATATAACCGCCTATTTCGAAATAATGCAGAGTGTTCCGTATTTGTCAACAAGTCGCAAACAACACATATTCTGATAAAAACTATATTGGTGACTCAATCATGAAATCCATTCTCCAATGCCTGTTAGTGTTTCTGTTTTCAACTCAGTCGCTCCATGCCGCGTCGTCTCTGTCGCTAGACGAGGCGTTGGAAACGGCTCTGAAGAACCACCTCCAACTGGTAGAGGCCAGGGAAAATCTCCACGGTGCCGAGGCAAGAACCGGCCAAGCGTTGGCAAACTATTACCCTCAGATCAGCCTCGCAGCCGACTGGAGCAAGGGGCGTTCATTTCTCACTCCACTGGAAAGTATCAAAATGACTGAAGCCAATATAGATGCCATCTACCTGAAGCAGACCATCTACGATTTCGGCCGCACCTCCGGTGCAGTAGATGCGGCTCGTAACAATCGCGAAGCTGCGGACAAGGTACTCGCCCTGACTAGGCAGGATCTGACGCTACGAGTCAAAAATGCCTTCTTCCTGTTTCTGGCTGCTAAGAAACAGGTCGCAGCCACCATGGAGACCGTAAAGGCGCGGACGGAAGTTTACCAGCAGGCACTGGAGTTCTTTAACCAAGGGATCAGGGCAAAGGTGGACGTAGCCAGGGCCGAGGCAAACCTTTTTTCGGCAAGAACAGCCCTGATTCGCACGGAGAACAACCGGGAGGTCGCCCAAGTTGAGCTTGCCAACGCCATGGGGATGGCATCCTTGGGAGAATGCACCTTGATAGAACCATCTCCCGCTTTGTTCACATTGCCGGAACGGAGTCAGACCCAACAGGATGCCCTACGCAACCGTGCCGAATTGCAACAATTAACAGCCCTGAAGGCGGCTGCATCCGCCAACCTGAAAACGGCGAAGGGGAGCTATCTGCCGGTCCTCTCTGGGACGGCAACCATTGGCTATGCCGACCGAGACTTCCCCCCGCCGGGAAATGTCTGGGGGGTAGGCCTGAATTTGACCATGCCGCTTTTTTCCGGCTTCTCATCGGTTGAGCAGGTACGGGAAGCCAACGCAAACATTAATGCCATAGCGGCCCACAACAGTAACCTCAGGCTCCAAATCATCAAAGATGCTGAATCGGCCTGGCTCGGGGTGAACGAGGCATCGGCTCGTACGATCTCGACTGAAAAGGAAGTTGGGGCAGCAAATGAAAACCAGAAATTAGCCGAGGGACGTTATCATGAAGGGGTCGGCAGCATTATTGAAGTGACCGATGCGCAATCTCAGGCCCTTGATGCACAAACGGCCCATATCCAGGCCGTATTCGATTATTACACTGCGGTGGCCCGCCTTGACAGGGCAGTTGGTAAAGAATGAGTAGTAGCCGTTAAGGAGCGAACAATGGAAATATTGAAAACACTGACAAGGAAAAAAACATATCTGATCTGGCTCACTGTTCTCGTAGCCGTTGGTATCGTTCTCAAGATAACGCTCTTTGCCCCGCAGCTAGTAAAGACCGTAACAATTGAAAAACGCGACCTCACCGCACAGGTCTACGGCAACGGCACGGTGGAGGCCAAGGTGATTGTGGGCGTATCCAGCAAGATCACCGGCAGAATTGTGGAGTTGTACGCCGACCAGGGTGACCAGGTGAAACGGGGCCAGCTTCTGGCCAAACTGGAGAATGAAGACGTTCTCCACCAACAGTACCAGTCCGAGGCCGGTCTGAATAGATCCGCAGCGGGCTTTAACGTAGAACAGGCTAATCTGCACAAGGCCACGGCGACACTGGCCTTGGCAGAAAAAAATGCCCAGCGGTTCAGGGCCCTGGCCGAAAAAAACCTGGTATCGAAGCTGGAGGCCGAACAGTACGATACCTCCTGTCAAGTGGCCAGGGAAGAGGTTGCCCGCTGCCGGGCTACGCTTGACGCGGCAACAATGGAACAGCGGGCCAGCCGCGCCGGCCTCGGATTTGCCCGGAGCAAGGTCAGCGATACGCTCATCTATGCCCCTCAGGATGGAATCATTATTACGCGTGACTTGGAGAAGGGTGCTACCGTTTCGCCAGGAATGTCGATATTTACCTTGGCTGATCCAAAGACCGTGTGGGTCAAGGCTAACGTGGACGAATCCCAGTTGAAGGGTGTAGAAATAGGCAAAAAGGTGGTTATCACTCTTAGGTCTTCAGCCGGAGAGCAGCTTTCTGGCCAGGTAGCCCGGACGGGACGCCAGAGTGACCGGGTAACCGAGGAGTTAGAGGTGGATGTGGCCTTCACTCCACCGCTCAAGGCCTTTCGCCTGGGCGAACAGTCCGATGTTTACATTGTCACAGGGATGAAGAAAGACACCCCGTCACTCCCTTCTGCCGCAATTGTCACGAAAGACAAGAAACGCGGGGTCTGGGTGGTGAAAAACGGAAAACTTGCTTTCAAGGAAATTTTGGTCGGCATTGTGGATCGGAGTAACTTTACCGAAATTGCCGCTGGTATTGATAGTCGCGAACAGGTTGCAATGGCGCCGCCGCCGGAGATGACAAAATTCCAGGAAGGCATGAAAGTCATGGTTAGGAAATGAATCTCGCTCTTCGAGATATACGCTATCATCAAGGCAGGTTCATCCTGACCTCTATCGGCTTGGGACTGTTACTCGGGGTGGTCATGAGCATGGGTGGCATTTACCGGGGACTCTTTGCCGACGCCCTAGCCATTCTCAATTTCACCAAAGCGGATATCTGGGTAGTGCAGCAGGACACCAACGGACCCTTTGCCGAGAACTCACGGATTCCGGAAGACATAAAATACCGTATAAAGGCGGTGCCGGGGGTGGCGGAGGCATCTCCACTTTCCTTTCAAACCATCCAGATTGAGCGGATGGGGAAACCATTTCGCTTTTTCCTCATCGGCTATGATCTGAACGGTCTTGGTGGCCCACCTGGGATCATTGCCGGACGAAATATTCGCCAGAAACACTATGAGATGGTTGTCGCCAAGGCGATGAAGATGGAGATCGGCGAGAAGATTCACCTGGGACTCCACGACTATACGGTCGTAGGAATCACCGGAAAGGTGGTCTCCTCCAGCGGCGATCCGGCGGCGTACATGAGCCTTGTGGATGCCCAGGACATACAGTTTAAAAAAGACAACAACGCCATCAGAAACGACCGGGAGCGGATCGGAATTAACCTTGCCGCAGTTCAATCCCTTTCCCCAGGCCAGGCAAAATTCCTGAAGCAGAACATTGCCGGCATCACGGAATCTACCCATACGGTGAACACTGTCGTGGCACGGTTGGCTCCAGGAGCGAATATCAAGGAAGTACAGGAACGCATCAGGCGCTGGAACCATTTCCGTCCCATCTCGGTCGAAGAACAGACCAAGATCCTGACCAAGGGGATGATCGAAAAGGCCCGGATGCAGTTGGGGCTGTTCCGGATCATCCTACTAGTCATCTCGGCGGTCATTATCTCCCTGATCATCTACACATCAACCCTCGACAAGATCAGGGTCATCGCCACCCTCAAGCTGATCGGTTCTCAGAACCGGGTGATCATCGGCATGATCCTCCAGCAGTCGCTCCTTATGGGGGGTATTGCCTATGGCATCGGCTATGCCCTGATCCTCCTGACATATGAAAAATTTCCCCGCCGGATCGTCCTGGAAGCCTTTGACCTGCAAGCACTCTTCGTCATCGTCATGGTCATCTGCATGATTTCAAGCTTTGTGGGAATACGAAAAGCGCTCAAGGTCGAGCCAGCGGAGGCGTTGGGTGGATAAATTCATGTACGCTATAGAAGTGGAAAAATTGACTAAAATTTACGGCAAGGGAGAAACTGCGGTAACCGCCATCGCGGATGCCACCTTTCAAGTAAAGCCGGGAGAACTGGTTGCCATCCTCGGCCCTTCTGGGTCAGGGAAGACTACCCTGCTGACATCCATCGGCCTAATCAACGAACCGACCCACGGTAAGGTTGTTATTGATGGTGCCATGGTTGCCAACGAAGGTTGGGCGTCGGGCCTTGATCTGAAAAAACTGCGGCGTGAAAAGCTCGGATTCATTTTTCAGGCACACAACCTGATTCCCTTTCTGAGTGCTATAGAAAATGTCATGGTTGCTCTGGAAATCAACCATCTGTCGAGGTCGGAGGCCAAAAGCCGGGCTACCGAACTCCTCACTTCACTCAATCTTGGGCACCGACTTAATAACTACCCAACATCCCTTTCCGGCGGTGAGGCACAACGGGTCGCTATAGCGCGGGCTTTGGCAAACAAACCGAAGGTGATACTGGCAGATGAACCGACCGCTGCTCTCGATACTGATAATGGTAAAAACGTCATGGATCTCTTGAAAAAATTGGCAGTAGAAAACAATTCCGCCATTTTGGTCGTTACCCATGATCATCGTATGGTAGAAGGATTCGACCGGATTTTCCATGTCAGTGATGGACGAATTACTAACTAAATAAGCAATTAGGAACTTGGAGTATCCATATACTCCTCTCTACATTCCCCTGATGAGGTAAGCGGTCTGTTGGGAAAATATTCCTCTCATTGTCCATTGTGAAATTAATGTTTCCTACCACGAGTATTCCACCTTCCCGCCGTCTCTCGGATCATTCAAATAGTTGAGAACGCAAAGTTGCTCAAGTTTTGACAAGGTCATACTTACGCTGAGCATAAAAAATATAATAAACGATCAAATTATATTGACATACCGTATTTTGAATATATAATAATATTTATATTCATATGGAGGGATTATGCCCCGTTTACTAATCACATGTACGGTTCTGCTGTTTTCAGTTGCTACAGCTAATGCTGAAACGCTGAAGTTGTCAATCAAAGATGCTGTGAGCATGGCGCTTGAAAACAACAACCAGATCAAGGCAGCCCGTTTTTCTACCCAAGCTGTTTATCAAGGTGTTCAGAGTGCCAATTCCCGATATTTACCTGCCGTAGCTTTTGAAGAAACCTTGCTCTCATCCAACTCCCCCATTAACACGTTTATGATGAAGCTCGATGAGGGGCGCTTTACACAGAACGATTTCCAGATAAGTAACCTTAACAGCCCTTCTGCTGTTCATGACTTCAAGACTGCACTGTCAATTCAACAGCCGCTGTTTGTTCCCTCTCTCTCGCCAATGAAAGAGCTGGCAGTTAAAGATGCGCAAAAATCAGAGTTGCAACTGGAAGCTGCCCGTCAAAATATCGCATTCCAAGTGTTTTGTACCTATCTTGAGGTGCAGAAGGCTGCTGCCAGGATTGGTGCGGCTGATAAGGCCGTTGCAGATGCCCGTGAGAACATGCGCTTGTCAGTCGTCAGGACTTCTTCAGGGGTGGGTCTCAGGTCCGATGAACTTCGCTCTCGTACTCACCTTTCTATGGTCGAACAGCAGTTCATCTCGGCACAAAACAATTTGACGCTTTCTCGAATGAAATTGGGGATGCTGATTGGCCAACCTGAAGAGAGATCTTATGAGGTCTCAGGATTATTGGACGTTGTAACGGTACCTACGATGAATGACCAGATCATCAATGAAGCTCTTCAAAACCGGCTTGAAATTAAGCAGTCTCAAACCGACCTTGAAAAATCAAATGTAGCGCTCAGACTTGCCAAGAGTGAATACCTGCCTACAGTGGGAGCATTTGCCTCATACCAGTTAAATGCTAAAGACGCTCCATTTACGTCAGATAATGACGCCTGGACCGCTGGAGTGTCTCTTAAATGGAATGTATTCGACGGTTTCCGTACCAATAGCGAGCGTAAGCGGGCACTGTCCAGTCAGTCGGCTGCTCGTGAGATGCTGGAATCAGCAATAAAGGACATCAAATACCAGCTTAAAGAGAGTTATGTCCGACGTGATGAAGCGGGTAAGCATCTGGAGGTCGCCCGAAACGCAGTGCAAGATGCCGAGGAAACGGTAAGACTACTCACAAAACGGTACGAAAATTCGCTGGCAACAATGGTAGAGCTGCTTGACGCCCAGACGGCACTTAATCAGGCCCGGACAAATCTGGTAGAAACCGAAGCAAGCTATGCCCTTGCTGGTGGGCAGGTTTATTATATGATGGGAATATTCGTGAGGGAGATATTGAAATGAGGAATTATGCATTTTTTGTTGTAAGTTTGATGGCTATTGCGATTTCTGTCACCGGATGTTCACAGAAACATGAATCAGGCAAAACTGAAAATGCCACGGCAGTTTTAGTCAAGGGTGTAACTCTGGAAACCGTAAAGAATGCTGCCGTTCCGGAACTGCTCGATGTAGTCGGGAGTGTGCGAGCCCGTACCAGCGCCGTTGTCTCAACCCGCATTCCCGGCAGCATCAGTGCTCTTCGCGTCCGTGAAGGTGACCGGGTGAAAAAAGGGCAGGTACTTGCACAACTTGATGCACAGGAGAATCAAGCCACAGCGGCAGTTGCTACTGCTGGTATCGACGAGGCCAGTCGCGGGCTTGACGAAGCACTATCACGAAAAAAATTAACCGATACTACATTTAATCGCTACCAGAATCTCTTCAAAGAGCAGGCGGTCAGCCGCCAGGAATTCGATGTCAGGCAGACTGAAAAAGATGTAGCTGCACAGGGAGTTGCCCGTGCTGAATCTCGGCTCAGACAGGCTAAAGAGGGTGCTAAGGCTTCCACAACCATGTCTGACTATACAAAAATAATTGCTCCTATATCGGGAATTGTTGCCAGTAAACAGGCCGACCTCGGCGCTACAGTTTTTCCGGGGCAGCCACTGATCACACTAGAAGATGACCGGAGTTACCAGCTTGAGCTGGCTCTACCGGAAAATATAGCGACAAAAGTAAAACCAGGATCATCGGTAAAGGTAACTCTGGATGCCATTGAAAGTTCCTTTACTGCAAAGATAGCCGAAATTGTTCCAACAGCTGACCCCGGCAGCCATACATTTATTGCCAAAATAGCCTTGAATCAAAAGGGCTTGAAATCAGGTATGTTTGGTCGGGGATCAATAAGTCTTGGTACTTCAGTTAACGGCATCACAGTGCCAAAAAAGGCAGTTGTTGATCGCGGGGCACTTACCTTAGTCTGGACAGTGGATAAAGAGAACATCACCCGTATGCGGATCGTAAAGGTTGGCAGACAGACAGGTGAGCGAGTTGAAATTCTTTCCGGTCTATCAGATGGCGATCGTGTCGTAGCCTCTGGTGTCGAGAAGGTCACCGAAGGGTCAAAGGTGGAGTAGACCATGGAAAACCTCGGTTTTGCCGGAAAAATTGCCCGCGCCTTCATCAATTCCAAACTGACCCCGCTGATTGTCGGTGCATCGCTGCTACTCGGCCTCTTTGCCGTCAAGATGACACCTCGCGAGGAAGAACCGCAGATTGTGGTCCCGATGGTGGATATCTATCTCCCGATGCCCGGTTCCTCTCCGCAGGAGGTGCAGGAGCGGGTGGTCAAGCCGTTCGAAGCCAAGCTGTGGGAGATCAAGGGGGTCGAATACCTTTATTCGATGAGCCGTCCCGGCATGGGGATCATCACGGTCCGCTTCCTGGTCGGCCAGCCGATGGAGGAGTCGCTGGTCAAGCTTTACAACAAGGTCATGAGCAACCGCAAGCTGCTCCCCCAAGGCGCTTACGAACCTCTAGTGGTTCCGAAGTCGATCGACGATGTGCCGATCCTGGCCTTGACGCTCTGGTCGGAGCGCTATGATCACGGCACGCTTCGGATGCTGGCGCGAGAGGTGGCCGACGAGCTAAATAAGAGCGAGAACACGGCAGAAACAACTATTACCGGCGGGCTCTCAAGGCAACTGCGCGTCACCCTGGATGCTCCCCGCCTGGCCGGGTACGGCCTGTCACCGCTGCAGGTGGCTGCCGCCCTGCAGAAGGGGAACGTTTCCCTCCCATCGGGTAGCTATTCCAGCGGCAACAAGGAGATGCTCGTAGAGACCGGCGGTTTCCTGAATTCCGCTGAGGGTGTCAAGCACGTTGTGGTCAGCGTCCATAACGGCAAACCGGTGTATCTGTCGGATGTGGCCACGGTGGAGGATGCGCTTAGTGAACCGGTTGATTATGTGTTCATGGGACTGGGACAGGGGAGACATTCAGGGCCGTCTCAGGTCAACAGGAAGGTTGACTACCCAGCTGTAACTATTTCAGTTGCCAAGCGGAAGGGGGCCAACGCCACCTGGGTTGCCGAGGACCTTGTCAAGAAGGTCGAGTCGCTGAAAGGAAAGGTCATCCCGTCCGACGTGCAGGTTACGGTTACACGCAATTATGGTGAGACCGCTCGGGAAAAGAACAATGAGCTGCTCTTTCATATGTTCCTCGCGGCCATTTCGGTTACGATCCTTATCGCGCTGTTCATGGGGTGGCGCGCCGGGGCGGTGGCGGCTATCGCCATTCCGGTTACCCTGGCGCTGACGATGCTGATCTTCTACCTGATCGGCTACACGTTGAACCGCATTACACTCTTCGCCTTGATCTTCTCAATCGGGATTCTGGTGGACGACGCGATTGTGGTGGTCGAGAATATCCACCGCTACTTTACGACAACGATCATGAAGCCGCTTGACGCGGCGATCAAGGCGGTAGACGAGATCGGCAACCCGACGGTGCTGGCCACCTTTGCCGTTATCGCCTCGATTCTGCCGATGGGATTCGTCGGCGGTTTGATGGGGCCATACATGCGGCCGATCCCGGTCGGCGCCAGCATGGCGATGCTCTTCTCAATGCTGATCGCCTTCATCGTCACCCCCTATTTTGCCTTCCGTTTCATGAAGGGAGAATCGCACCACGATTCGAGTGCGGAACCGGAAGATTCAAAGCTTACGGCGTTTTACCGCCTCTGGATGGGGCGTTTGATCCACGAGAAGAAGCTGCGCTACGGATTTTTAGCAACTGTCGTCGTTCTGCTTCTTCTCTCCTGTTCCCTGATTTATTTCAAGGCGGTGACGGTC
Source organism: uncultured Geobacteraceae bacterium (assembly GCA_903925005.1). GTDB lineage: Bacteria > Desulfobacterota > Desulfuromonadia > Geobacterales > Pseudopelobacteraceae > JACRCG01. Next base: position 9,915 of record CAIYDX010000222.1, on the reverse strand, counting down.
AAGATGCTGCCGTTCGACAACAAGAACGAACTGCAGGTAATCATCGACGCTCCGGACGGCACACCGCTGGAACAGACCGCCCGCATGACTCGCGAAATGGGCGATGCGCTCCGCACCGTGCCGGAAGTGACCGATTTCCAGATTTATATCGGTACCAGCGCTCCGTTCAACTTCAACGGGTTGGTGCGGCATTATTATCTGCGCAAAGGGGCAAGCCTGGCAGATATCCAGGTCAACCTGCTTCCGAAAGACGAGCGCAAGGATCAGTCCCACGCCATTGCCAAGCGGATCAGGCCGTTGGTGAAAGCCATCGCCGACAAATATGGCGCACGGGTAAAGGTTGCCGAGATACCCCCCGGTCCGCCGGTACTGGCAACCCTGGTGGCCGAGATATACGGGCCGGATGACGCCTCACGGGCCAACGTTGCCGGAAAAGTCAAGGCGATCCTGGCTAAGACCCTCGGTGTAGTTGATGTTGACTGGTATCGTGAAGATGATCAGGCCAAACTGACGTTTTCCGTCGATCAGGAAAAAGCGGCCCTTTCAGGAATCTCCGTGGATGACGTTGCCAAAACGCTGCGTATAGCTCTGGAAGGCGAAAATGCCGGATTGCTGCATCTGCCGAAGGAAAAAGCCCCTGTCAATATCAATCTGCGTCTTCCCGTCGGTCAGCGCAGTTCCGCGGTAGCTCTTTCTACAGTATATGTACCCGGACCGAAGGGGAACGTGCCGCTCTCGCAGCTGGTGCGGCAGAACAGTGGCAGTGAGGAGAAAACCCTGTACCGCAAAAACCTCAAAAACGTCGTGTACGTCACTGCCGATGTGGCGGGGCAGATCGAGGCGCCGGTCTATGCTATTCTGAAAATGCAGAAAGAGATCGGTGCCATTCCGACTCCGGACGGACAGAAAATCGAGGTGTTGGCATCAAGGCAGCCCTGGAGCGAAGAGCATATCGGCATGAAGTGGGACGGCGAATGGCACATCACCTACGAGGTGTTCCGCGACCTGGGTATCGCCTTCGGGGCGGTCATGGTGTTGATCTACATCCTGGTAGTGGCATGGTTCAAGGATTTCACCACGCCGCTCGTGATCATGGCGCCGATTCCGCTGACACTGATCGGGATCCTGCCGGGACATGCGCTGTTCGGAGCTTTTTTTACCGCCACGTCGATGATCGGTTTTATCGCTCTGGCCGGTATCATCGTGCGCAATTCGATCATCCTGATCGATTTTGCCGAAATGAAACGGCGTGAGGGGATGCCGCTCGACGAGGCGATCATTGAAGCCGGAGCGGTCCGCTTTCGGCCGATGTTGCTGACTGCCGCGGCGGTTGTTGTAGGGAGTTTCGTGATCGTCTTTGACCCGATCTTCCAGGGGCTCGCCATCGCAATGATGTGCGGCGAGATCGCCTCTACAACGCTCTCCAGGGTAACCATCCCCATACTCTATTATTTGGTTCAAAGTTGGAAAGAGCGTCATCATGTAGGAGAAACAGCAGAGGAGGCATAATGTTTTGGAATAAAAGCAGAAAACCATCAGAGGAGCACATAGCGTTGAGTAAGAAGTGTCAGGAAGAAGCAGAACAGTTGTACCGCTCGGGTAAATACCATTGTGCGGAAGCGGTTATGGAAACCATGAGGCGGCATTATGCAGTTGATCTGCCGGAGTCTATAATCGGCACCGTATCCGGTTTCGGAGGTGGTTCCGGTTCGGGGTGCGTCTGTGGAGCTGTTTCGGGTGGCACAGTTGCACTGGGGTTGCTTCTGGCGGACAAGAAGAAAACGACGCAACTGACAAAGGATCTGCATGGCTGGTTCAAAGAAAAGTACGGTGTGACCTGCTGCAAGACCATCCGGGCCAAAAACAACAAGGGAATCTGCCCGATTATAACCGGCGAGGTTACGGGGAAGATCGCGGAGATGCTGGGAAGGAAATAACTTCGAGAAAGGAAAAGATAATGAAAGATCTGCTGGTGATGATTGGAATCTTACTGTTCTGGATAGTTCTTCAGAAATACATTCTTCCCCGCCTCGGGGTGTCTACCTGAATGGCCGATAAATGTGACCTCGGGGACCGAGGCAAAAAAACTGACATTGAGAAATTGAAATACGACAAATGAAGCAAAGGAGTCAAACCATGAAAGAAGAATTCTACATTGAGCGCATTGTGCGCATCGTCGCTGGTACATTTATCATGATCTCGCTTGCCCTGGCTCACTACCATTCACCCAACTGGCTTTGGTTTACGGGCTTTGTCGGTCTGAATCTATTCCAGTCCGGATTTACTCAGTTTTGTCCACTCTTTAACATTCTTGGGAAAATGGGTGTGGCCCGCTTCCCTAAGAGCTCTTGTTGCAAGTAAAAGGTCGATTAATATGAATGGAGAATAAATGCAGCCACAAGAACTGCTGAAACGCTTAAAATCAAAACAACCACCAGCCATAATTGATGTACGCCACGGCTTCGAATTTCGTAATGGCCATATACCTGGCGCAATCCATGCTCCAACATGGAAAATTCTCTTTCGTCTGGCAGGCATTCCTGCAGATAAAAATGCCGAGCTGGTTGTTACCTGTGAACTTGGCCCTCGTGCCCAGATAGCCAAGGCTTTACTTGGTGCCTTCGGTTATCGGAATATTACATTACTTGAAGGGCATATGTCCAGTTGGCGGCAAGCTGGACGGCCTCAGGATAAATAACAAAAGAGCACATTAGATCGTTAATAGTATTGCCAGAGAACATATTTAAAGGGGCATGGTCATGAAAAGAAGCATTATAACAGTTTTGTGTGTAGCCTCACTAATTGTGGCTGGTTTCGCTTTTGCCAGTGGGATGACAGCTCCCACCAATACTCCCGAACTCAAAAGGGTAATTGGAGCAAACAGTAAGGCCACACTTATATTTTTCCAGAATCCAAATGGCGGACCCTGCAAGATTCAGAAAGAGGTGCTGGACAAGTTAAAAAGTGATCGGAAGGGTAACTTTAATATTGCTGTCGTAAGCACAACGAGACAGGAAGATCAGAGGGCATTCTATGATTACGGTATCCGCAGCCTTCCCTCACTGGTGCTAGTTGATAAAAACGGCAAGATCGCCCGTGTATTCGCACCAGGTATTCAGAATGCTGAGACCTTGACAACGGCATTAGACGGATTGAAATAATGGAAGTAAGCCTGGTCAACATTGTCGTGGCCGTTGGAGCCGGACTAGCAAGCGTACTGTCTCCCTGTGTGCTTCCGGTTATACCTATCGTCATGGCGGGTGCAGATCGAAATGACCGCCTTCGCCCCCTGATCGTAGTTATTGGCCTTTCCCTCTCATTTATGGCAATGGGGGTAATTTCATCGCTCTTCGGGGCTTTCTTAATAGGCAAAACACGATATATCGAGATGGTAGGTTCGGTTGTGATCATCCTTATGGGATTAATGGTAATCTTCGACCTGAACATTTTTAAGCGCTTTTACCAGCTTTCCAATATCCGGGTCAAAGGTGAGGGGTACATTGGCAGCTTGATACTTGGTCTATCTCTTGGTGTTATCTGGGTACCGTGTGTTGGCCCGTTTTTATCAACGATCCTGACTATGGTTGCTACCAATGGTCAGTTGGTAAACGGGATTATTTTGCTCGGTTTTTATTCTCTCGGCCTGGCAATTCCGATGCTGATAGTTGGCTATTCATCTCAACTGCTACAAAATAAAATCAAGGGTATTTTGAAGCACGAAACATTCCTACGGCATGTAACAGGCGGTATTCTTGTGATTTTCGGTCTTTACTCGCTATTCATCGGGAATTTTGCTTTTTAACGCTGTCAGAAGAAGCTCAACTCACTGGAGTAATCAATATGCTTGCGGTCGACAAGACTCAATTCAATTCAAAAAACAGCGTAGAAGCAGACGCATTAATTATCAAATCACTTGGTCACCCTGTTCGTTTGAGGATACTCACTATGCTGGATAGGCAAGAGTGCAACGTTAAAAACTTATGGGAATGCCTTTGTATGGAACAATGCGTAGTTTCACAACACCTTGCGCTACTAAAACATCACGGAATTATAGTCGGCAGACGCAATGGATCTGAAGTGATTTATTCAATAGTAAATCCTCTGGCGCAGAAAATTGTTGATGTACTCACCAAAAATTGAATTTGGCTGCATGGTATTTTTTAGGAGGCACTATGTTACGCTATAACTTCTTTGCTTTCTAATAATAATTGCAATCATTTCCTTCGTATAATCCATATATAGCAGACCGAAAGGACAAAGGGACATTAATAGATATGGATTTTACAGAAAATATCATGGAAGCGCAACTTGATGAGATCGTTTGCTGGTGTGGCGGTGTTTCTAAAGGGACTATTTTAGAGGCGAAGAGAAGCGGAACTCGGGACATGGATGACATTCGTCAAAAGACAGGGGCGTGCACAATAGGAAACTGTCAAGATCTCTCTCCTCGTAGTAGCTGTTGTTCAAAAGAAATCAAAATTCTATTGGATTCTGTGGACACGTGATTCTTTTGAGTAATCCTCCACCTTTGGTGTTGGATGCTTACAACAATGAGAATTAAAATCTATTAGGATAGAATGTGTGGTAGCAAGGCATTACATTACGATCCATTGGAGACCTCTCTTGAAAAAATCAAGCTGGGATGAACGTTATAGCGAACCTGGTTTTGCCTATGGCACTGAACCGAATGATTTTCTTGTCTCTGTAGTTAATAAAATCCCGATGGGCAAGATTCTTTCTCTGGCAGAGGGAGAGGGAAGAAACGCTGTCTATCTGGCATCGATGGGATATGAGGTTACCGGCGTTGATGGATCGGAAGTTGGCCTTCAGAAAGCGATGAAGCTTGCGGCTGCTCGCGGTGTGACAATTGCCACGATACATGAAGATTTAAGCTGCTTTGAGATACAAGCAGATCAATGGGATGCCATCATCGCCTGCTATTGCCACGTACCCTCAACTCTTCGCATTACACTCCACAAATCAGCGGTTAGGGGGCTGAAATCTGGTGGAGTTTTTATCCTTGAGGCTTTCAGCAAGGAGCAACTTGACTACGACACTGGTGGTCCCCAGTCCCTCGATTTACTCATGGACTTGGATGAGTTGGTACAGGAACTGTCAGGGCTTGAAATCCTTCATGCTGTCAAGATTTTAAGGGAAGTGCAGGAAGGGAACAGGCATACTGGTCTGGCTTCAGTAGTTCAGGTGATTGGCTTCAAGCCATGACCTACGTTGACTTGCAGGAGGCGCTTCAAGTTTTGGGCCTGAAGAATCGGTCCACAATAAGTGAGATCAAAGCCCGTCATAGAGAACTGGTAAAGCGTTACCATCCGGATACCGGTAACGTAAACGATTCGGAAACAATTCGTAACGTGAATTCTGCATACAGGATTCTGCTTGATTATGTTGCTGAGTATCGGTTCTCATTTGAAGAGTCAGAATTTTACGAGCAGAATCCGGAAGAGCGCCTCAGACAGCAGTTTATTGATGTTCCAATGTGGGGGGGGGAAATAATCAAGAGATATTTGTGACTTGTACTTTTCTACTTGCCGGTTTCCAATTGTGCTATCGCAGTACAAAAGTATCGGTCTACAAGAGGGCGCTAAAGGCAGAGGCATAGAAACTACGGCCACCGTTTTTTCAATCGACCAGCCAAACGCAATTAATAGGAGATGGTGATGGTGCCGCTACGATTCTGAAAATCCGCTACGCCACATCCTACTATTATCAATATTTGTTATATATGCGCTACTGGCGCGAGATTACAGATTGCCTTGAGGATTAACAGTGCGAGAACTTAATCAGATATATAAGGCAGGATATCTGGCGGCTCTGGCAGGTCGGCCGGTACCTCAGAATGCGCCGCCGGCGTGGCTTCGTGGCTACCAGGACTGTCAGCGTTCGCTGCCGCAGAATCGCGGTCAACTTGCCGACAAAGAATTCAACAGCGGGGATAATTGACGCCTCGCCTGTTATCCCTTCATAGTGCAAGTTACCACCGGACTATATTTCCGGCGAACTGGATACTTTCATGACCTTAATAAAGGGGCACATGATTCCAAGTTTGATAAGGGATACATTTTTTGATGAATAACCTGCTTGATTACAAATTACTTATACCGCTTGTTTTGCTGCTAGGGTTTGCACCCTTTTTTCCGCAGCCACATATTGTGGAAAAGATCAGAATGCTTATGGCCAGCAACTTAAAAAGACCGATTGATATCTTTGACCTCGTTTGGCATGCATGGCCATTTTTGCTGCTGGCGTATCGAATTTTCCGAGATGTCACTCATCGTTAGAAATAAGTGTAACTTAATCGAGACCTAAAATGGGGAAAATACATGAAAATGCGAATTGTTGTTATCGGTGCTAATGCTGCTGGCGCAAAGGCTGCTTCAAAGGCTAAACGGATCAACCCCAAAGCTGACGTAACCCTGATTGATCGCGGGAGTTTTATCTCTTATGGAGCGTGCGGTATTCCATACTACGTGTCTGATACTGTCTCTGACATAAAGGAATTGATGAGCACGCCGGTTGGTGTTGTTCGCGATGCCGGTTTCTTCAAAAAAGTTAAGGGCGTTAACGTCAAGACCAATACCGAAGTGACCAGAATTGACCGTGAAGCTAAGGTTGTTCATCTCCTTGAAACGAATACAACCGAGAAAACATTTTTAGAATATGACCGATTGATCCTTGCGACTGGCAGTTCACCATTCATTCCTAAAATAAGCAATGTCAATCTGCAGAACATCCTGACTGTCAAATACATTGAAGATGCTGAATTACTGAAAAACTGTGCCATTTCTGGCGATACAGCTTGCATCGTCGGGGGTGGATTGATAGGCCTTGAAACTGCGGAAGCATTGCAGCAGAGGGGTATGAAAGTAACTGTCATCGAAATGCAGGAGCAGCTTCTACCAGGAGTACTCGATCAAGAGATGGCTTTTCTCGTTGAAAAGCAGCTCAGACTACAGGGCGTAAGTGTTATGACCGGCTGCAGGGTAACCGGCTTTACCGGAATGAAAACAGTAGAAAAGGTCATTATCGGTGAACGGGAGCTGCCTGCAGATCTGGTTGTTCTTGCTCCCGGCGTTACCCCTAATTCCGGGTTGGCTCGTGCTGCCGGTATTGACATCGGTATAACTGGAGCTATTGCGGTTGACGCGAGGTTATGCACCAATGACCCATATATCTACGCCTGTGGTGATTGTTGTGAAGTCACACATTTGATTACCGGGAAAAAAGTTCATATTCCACTTGGTAGCACAGCCAATAAACAAGGACGTGTTGCGGGAATCAACGCTGCAGGCGGCGAAGCAACTTTTAGTGGCGTTATCGGCACAAGCATTCTCAGAGTTTTTAACATTAATGCAGGACGAACTGGACTGACTGAAACTGAAGCTCGGGCAAATGGTTATGATATTGAGACTGTGCTGTCACCAGCCCATGATAAAGCCCATTTTTTTCCAGGTGCAAAGCCAATTGTATTGAAACTGATAGCAGAGCGAGCAACCGGCATACTTCTTGGCCTGCAGGCAGTTGGTGAAGGTGTAGTGGACAAACGACTCGATGCGGCAGCAACAGCCATAACCTTTCACGCTACGGCAGAACAGTTGTCTCAGATAGACTTAGCCTATGCCCCACCATATTCAGCAGCTATGGACAACATTATTGTGGCAGCAGACATCATGAAAAACAAACTGGCCGGCCATGGCAGAGGGATTTCGCCACACGAGGTTATGCGGAAATTAGATGAAGAGGATGATTTTATTTTACTCGACGTACGTTCTTCGGCAGAACACGCTGAGATTGGCATTGAGGGAGCGAAGCTGATTCCGCTAGGTATGTTGCGGGAAAGGCTGAATGAGCTTCCGCAGGATAAAGAAATCGTCACTTTCTGCAAGATTAGCCTTCGTGGTTACGAAGCTCAAAAGATCCTTGATGCTGCTGGTTTTAAAAATACGAAATATATGGATGGTGGAATACTCGCTTGGCCGTATGCACTAAGAACAAAATAGCATCTTGATCAAGAATATATTCCATAGAGGAGAGTGAACCATGAAAAAACGTTACTATGTGACAACCATTATTGCCTCGCTTCTGATTAACATGAACTCAGTAAGTGCTGAAGAATTGACCCGACAAGCTATTGCAACAAAGGCAGTAGGACAATTTGGACAGGAAATGCGAAATAAACTGGTTGAAAGCCTGAAGAAAAACGGCCCGTCTGGAGCAATAGATATTTGTGCCAAAGACGCGCCGATTATTTCCTCCCGTATTGAACATGAGTACGGGGTCGTAATCAAACGCACATCACTTAAAGTCAGAAATCCACAAAACGCTCCGGATTCCTTAGAAAAAGAGCTATTAGAGTCACTTTCGGCATTACTAAATAGCGGTAAAACGCTTCCATCCGGAGTAGTTGCCTTTCCCAATAACCAACAACGATTTTACAAAACGGTACAAATGGAAATGGCCTGCCTGCAATGCCATGGAGATCCGAAAATAATAAATGAACGGGTTCGAAAAGAGATAACCGCTGTTTATCCTGACGATATGGCGATAGGTTATAAAGAAGGAGAACTACGAGGAATTATAAGCATTACCGTTAAATAAAGCGAATATGAATAATTTACTAAGAAAGGTGCAGTCACTTCAACGTCCGATATTTGTTCTGTTGTTCATTGGATCAGTAACTTCCTGGTGCGGACCTGTAACAGCCTTGACAGTCGGTATAGTATTCAGTCTGCTTGCAGGCAATCCGTGGCCAAAAGAGTGTACAGATTGGAGTAAGAAACTTCTCCAATTGTCAGTGGTGGGGCTTGGTTTTGGCGTTGGAATTGTTGAAGTCTGGTTGGCTGGACGGCAGGCGGTGCTCTATACTCCGATAAGCATTGTCATGACTGTTGCAGCAGGTCTCTTATTGGGTCAATTGTTTCGCACTCCGGTGCGAACGTCGGTCCTGATTTCATTTGGCACTGCAATCTGTGGAGGAAGTGCCATTGCCGCCATGGCACCGGTCATCAAAGCTGATGACGAAGAGATCGCCATCTCACTGGCAACAGTATTCAGCCTGAACGCTGCCGCACTTTTTCTCTTTCCGCCAGTCGGTCACCTTTTTGGTCTTACAGAGCGGCAATTCGGTCTCTGGGCGGCGTTGGCCATTCATGACACCAGCAGTGTTGTTGGCGCTACGTCAGCTTTTGGCGTATCGGCTCTTGCCATTGGCACTACTGTCAAGCTTGCACGTGCAGCATGGATCGCACCCGCAGCACTTATTGCTTCTCGATTTACCAATTCTCAAGTTAAAGCCAGGATACCTCTTTTCATCATCGGTTTTATCGTTGCCGCTTCTGTTCGATCATTACTTCCATCGATGCAGCATTTATGGCAATTATTTGCTGCAATAGCCCGTCAGGGATTGGTTGTGACACTCTTTCTCATTGGAACCGGCTTGAACCGCCAAGTACTACAACGGGTTGGTTTCCGCCCGCTTGCACAAGGAGTGATTTTATGGCTAATTGTAAGTGCAGTTATGCTGGCAGTTATTTCGGAGAATATCATACGATGACATTTAACCTATCACCGCACCGTAATTATCGAATATGAATGTGCGTGTAAATGATCATCTAAATATCAATTTCATGATTTCACATTCATTACTTGCATATAAACTTGCACGGGCTGCGTACTACATACCCACGTGCTCTTACCCTGGCTAATTGGATAAGGCTGTTGATTCCTTCCAAGAAGCCTATTGTCAGTTTGCTGTCAAAGTCCTGAATCCGTGACGTGATTTTGCACAAGCCAGTGCTTTTGGGTCGATTGTGGTTTTTTTACCTATCGACGCCTTGTTTTTGTAAAAACCGGCCTCTTAAATTTGTCTGTAAGCCTTGTTCTCTGAAAATTTAGCTATTT
>CAIYDX010000221.1 GCA_903925005.1 uncultured Geobacteraceae bacterium | reverse complement strand
TGTGGGTTCTCCTATTGTCGAATCTTGACTGGCTGAATTTTGTTGTTCTTGCGCTCTCTTTGCGCGAGACATAGCAAGTACATTTCGACTTTTTTGCCTGGACATTTCATAAGCAAGATCTGAATCAGGATCAATAGTGGAATTTGGTTGCACAGTTAACACACGCAGATCAAGAGAGTTTAGCGTTCTTGAGTTTGGATCGGAGGGGATCAGTGTAATTGACTCAATCTGCAGAACAGATCCCTCGACAGGGATTGCTGTTGCGATTGGTGGAGCACTTGGCTCATCGTTTTGAACGGTCGTTCCAGGACTGATTGCTTCTTGTTGTGCGAGAGCAAGTACCTCTCGACTATTTTGTCTGGACACTTCATGGGCAAGATCTGAATTAGGTTCGGAAGCAACTGTGGATTTGGAGGGGGTAAGCGATTCATACGGACGTGAACTTAGATTTTTTGAATCTTCATCCGATTGACTTGGTGCGCTTGTTTCAATACATTGAGTGGCGCCTTCGATAGTCAACGTTGCTGCTATTGATGCGATATTCGGCCCATTTTCTTTAGAGATAGTTGTGGTCTCTGGTTGGGCGTGTAATTGTCGCACTATAGCGAGTGCCTGACGACTTTGTTTAATAGTCTCCTCAAATTCACGATCGGATTCAATCTCTGATGTGGATTCTAATACAGATGTTTGTTGAATGAAGCTATTGAGTTCACTAGAAATTCTATCGATGTTTAATCCGACTTGATGCATTACGTTGGTTGTTTCAACAATATGATCAATGGATCCCTTTAACTCGTGAGTTGCGACCATGCTATCGGTAAGACATGAATCTGCAAATTGAATGGTCCCTGTAAGGTTATCGACCGCTTGAACCACATCATTTTTAGCTTTTTGCATCCGTTTAGTTTCCACACCGACGCTTTCTATAATCTCCGTAAGGGCCTCTTCGTCATGATCAAGTTTCTGTGTTTGTGCAGACATTTTTGCATTATTCTCTAACATTACGGTGGCCTGAAACTGAACTTGCTCTAAGGTCTTTGTCATGTCAGCAGCGATCTCTTTAAATTTGACCTTCATTTCGACCAATTGTTGGGTGAGCTCTTCTGTTTGAGCGATAAAACGTTTGCCACGTGCACGACGGTGTTCTTCATGATAGGTTAGGAATAGATGGACTACTAAAAAAATACCCGCTGCAGCCGCGATGAGAGGGATGGCCAGGCCTGTGAGTGCGCCGATTAGGCCCGCAATGACGGTGAAGCTTGTGGCAATACTCGTCTTGTGTAATACCGGTAAGTCATACCACCATGAAGCCCACTTATCAAAGAGGCTTTTGTCTTGATAATAGCGGAACAATAATTCGCCGGGCTCATTTCGTGGTAAATTTTGAGTGTTACTGTTTAAGTCAGTCAATCGTTTTTTTAATGTGTCCGGATTAAATTGTGCAAAAAAATCTGCTGGGGTTGACGGAGCTAAAGTTTGTGGAGATTGAGCGTTAGGCATGGTTAAGTCATCCTGTGTGTATTAACGAAAAAATTGATTGCGACTCAGGGGTGCGCTTTCTTTATTGATGGTTGGATTACATAATAATTCCAATTCATTGGTTATCTCATCATTGTCTGCCATTAGTCCAGCCTTTTGTTTTTGAAGTGTTTTGATAGTCTTTTCTTGACTGAGAGTGAGTGTTTTATAGGATTCAAGTTGGGTGTTCATTTCTTGTAATGTGAGTTCTTGTCTTTTAAATTGGGTATTTGATTGGTCGAGTGAGACCAACGCATCAGCCATCTCATGGTTCTCTTTCATCAGTTCTAATTTTTTTTCTTGGAGGGATTTAATCATTTTAGTTTGCTTTTGGGTAAACGCCAAAAGCGCAATGATTTGACCATTCAGCTCTTCAAATTTGGCCTCTTTTGATAAGGTTTCCTTGGCCAATAAGTCTAATGTTGAGCTGAGTGACGAGATGATTAATTTGTCTTCCTCTCGTGTTTTGGATAGCTCCTTTAGTTGTTCAGAAACGAACTGAAATTCTTTACATAACGAATCATATCGTTGTGTATTGGCTGTTAACTCATCGTTTAAAGCGGCATCGGCGAGTTGAACCTCATTAAGTGTTCTAGTTGCATCGATTACGTTTTTTGATGAAATTAAGACAAGTTCAG
>CAIYDX010000220.1 GCA_903925005.1 uncultured Geobacteraceae bacterium | reverse complement strand
CGCTGCTATCTTGAATTCTTCTGTATATCGTTTGCTACTCATGACACCTCCTATTTAAGCCTAAGTTTAAGGCTGAAAGGTGTCTACTGCACTAGGGGGCGATTCAGCAAATCTTGCTTGGCAGGTAGTTCCAACCCTTCTTCTTCGATAAAAATATTACACACCGATTCAAGAATATTGCATGCTGATGAGAGTGCTTCTTTTGGTGAGATTTCCACACTCCTCATGGCTCGATCAAACTCTTCATTTAATACTGTTATATTTCTTTTCCTAATTGACTCTTCCAGGCTGCTTGATGGTAAAGCCAAGGCTCCTGTTACTGTTCCCCCGATATGGTATTGGAGTTTTGCATTCTGTAGCGCTTTAGTGATACGGGCCTTTTCTTGCTTTCTTTCCTCAGTCCAATCATTAAGTCCTTCAGATATATCTTCTTCTAAGTAGCCTTCAATTAATCGACCAAGTACCTCTAAAGGCTCTACAGTCTCATCTTGATTAATTTGTCTAAGCCAAGCTAGCGCTTTGGCAGCCTTACTACCGGGAGGAGGATCCCCAGGAGCCCCGGCATACATAAATAGGTTATCAAGAGATGCATGAGTCTCGCGCGATGAAGTAACCTCGGCGACAATTGCAATTACAGGGGCGGGAATCTTTGTGCGCAAGTTTTACTCCTTTTTCGGTTGAAGTATATGGCATCTATAACTGTGCCATTAGACAAAAGAGTAGACTTATTTTGCATATAGTTTCACAATTTGCTATGAAAATAATAGACTTGGCGCGTGTGAAATATTACAATTTACTTCATAAAAAAATATGTGATTAGGTATTCTTTAGTTTGCAATAAAGGGTAAGGATATGTCGAAAGCCATACGATTGCTTAATTACTTATTATCTTACTTGCCCCGTCATGGACAGTTATTTGATTTTGGCGCTATTTTTGGCATTTCCTTTGCCTTGCTTCTGGGCTGGCAATTTTATGTAGCAAATTATCTTCATGAACTAAACCAATCTCAGGTTCAGATTCCAGTTGAAACGATAGCTCTTGAAGGGAGAAATTCTGCAGATATTGAAGCGTCAATGCTGAAATCTGTGCAGATAGTATGGAAGTTACCTGACAGTGCATTGGTAAACTCCTATAGAAATATTTATCTTGGGGAGCTAGTAAAATTTTATGCATCGTCGCCCGATATCAATATTTCAAATGAAACTACTGCTCAATCAGATCGGGGACTCACTAAGTTTAGTACACCATTCTCAATTGCTGTTAATGATAAAAAGGTTGTATATAAACTTCATATCGTATCTGCGACTACGCCCTCTTATGTTTCTGGGAAACTTCAGATTGATTTAAAAGGTTCAACTCTGGTTATTGATGGAGTTTATGGACTTCGCCCATGGAACATCAAATCTGCAACATCTCAACTTCAAAAGTATCTTTCAGATGTGTCTGGTAATTTAGGTTCAAGTGGCCAATGGGTTGAGGAATCACCTTTTGCCTTTGATAACGCTAATTGGGCTCAAGGTTTCACAATACCTCATCCCTTCTTGAAAGGAGCCATTAAGGAAATAACATTACCTAAAGTTACTATTAATGATTCTGCAGTATTAGCATCAAATGGTGGAATAACTTCCCTTCTTTCGACAGAAATCAGTGGGAATAGTGCAAGCCATAGTATCAGTACAACCTCGTCTTTTAATTTGCTCCTGAAAAGTGTTTTAAATGAACTCCCTGCTAAAACAAATGAGGATTATTTAAAAAATGGGATTGCATATCTTCCTGAATTTTTGAAGGAATTAGCTTCTGTTTCCATCGAACCTATCTACGCACGTGACAGAATAAGACAAGCCTTGTCTCAAAGTATAGATATCTTATCAAAAGACTATAAACCGGTCTTCGCACTTGAAATATCTTCAACATCTCTACAGGAGCAAGGTAGAGCAGAGCTTTTAAGAGCACTGGAGCGAGTGGGGACTGCCAACCCAAATTTGCAAATTACATGGGGTACGGTTGAGGTTAGGCCCCAAAATCTTTATGTGGAAGCCCAAGCTACTCTCAAAATTCCTGAAGTATTGGGGGTCGTTAGATTTAAATTTGCTGCTATTGGAACCATAGCGGGAAGAAATGATGGAGTTGATTTAATTGGGGCTTTGGAAAATTTGTCTATCGTATCAGTCGATCTACCTGGCAATCCTGACTTGTCTAATATGCTCCACATAATAAACGATGCATTGGCCGAGGCAATAGGGCTTGGAAATTGGTTTATCAAACCTAGTTCAGTTGTTTTGGATCCAATATTGCCGGGTCCTATTGATTTGACAAATATTCCTGGGGCGACTTCAAACCCATCATCCATAAATTTTCCTACTCAATATTGGAATGGCATTGTCGCGTTGATGGATGGAAACCATATTGCACTTATGGCCAGTCTCACCTCCACAATACCTCCGGCTTTCACGCCGACATCACCCACGAAAGGGTTAGACGAGCTCTGGGCGGATTTTCACGGTAAGTTTGATCAGTCCTGGAACGAACAATTTGGTAACACTCCCATGGTTGGAGATGCGAGAGCACTTCTAAAAACAAGCTACGTTGCAAGTCTTATCAATAACACTTGGAATGCTGCTAACCCTACAATATCAGCAACAAACTCAAGTAAATTGATTCCAACCCCATCCATCCCATTTATTCCAACTGTAGAAAATCCGGGAGCTTTTTGTGATTTGGATTGTGACAAAAAGTATTGTACTACCAAGTTCGGAATTACGTTTTGCTTACCTGTGTTATATGAGTCATGTCGTGGAACCAAGGTTTCTTGTGAAGCGATTGCTGGGGCAATTAACATTTCAAGTGATATTTTCAAAGGCTCGATGGATTTGGATTTGGCATGGGATGCCAAAGCAACAATAAACAATACAAATTTAGCGCTTTCTGAAAATTTAGACGGAATGTTATTTTCATACCAAGCTCATGGAGATGCTTATTTCAAGGGCACTCTATACAATCGGCCTAGGAATGTTTCTTATCTTGCCTGTCCAACAGAACTCGCAGTTGCATTTCCTTTGGATGGAAGTCCCCTCCACTTAAGTATTCCGCAACAGGAAACTGGTTTATCTGGAACCTTAAGTTGGACCCAAACTGGAGAACAGAGTTCTGGGACAGTGCTTACACTTAAGGCTTCGATGGATACCATGATCAAGGGCAATCTTGATCCGACCCCAGTAACTGCGCTAGTCCCTATAATTTCAGCAATTAGTTGGGCTTGTCCAATCAATGAAAGTGCCTTTTTGGCTAGTAGTGTTGCTGGTATGGCTGGTTTAATTCATCTTCAAGGCAGTGTTAAATTTGACCCCACATCAAGATTAGCTGATGATCTATTAACTCAGCATGTTGGGCAATACAGGACAATAACAGAAGGGTCTATTGAACAAGTTTTCCATATAGATGCTGAAACCAATTTTAAGTTGCCCCAAATCAATGTGGCAGGCGAAATTTATAAGTCGACAGCATCGGTTGCAAATGGATTGATTATGCTTGATTTGAAGCATGATATTGCAGAAGAGCACTATTCTGCTGGGGTATCAACCCAAGTCGACTACCTTAGTGCTACTGCTCGTCTGGGGATTGAGTATCCCCTTTTAGGGGCATTTGTCGCAAGCTCAATTCAAGAAGGTTTAAAAACTTTGCCAGAAGTTAAGAGTTCATCTGTAGACGTGAAAGCAATCGGGAATCCTACTTTTGGTGATCAAGCTGACTTTCTAACTTCTTTAAAAGCTGATCTTAGACTACGATTTACAAAACAAGATGCAGAGAATCTTATTGGCAAGCCACTATTAGATGTGGCGCTATCTAAAGGATGGGTCCTTCCAGAGAAGGACCCATCAGGCCATTTAGTTGCGATACTTGTTCCTACCCAAGGTGAGTGTAAATTTCAGTTGGGATTAGCTGCGCCAATTGCGTCTTTTGATTCAGCAACAATTGAATTGAGAAAACCATCGGATCCTTTCAAGGATTGCACTTTAAGCGGAGATGTTGCAAAAGTAATTGACTTACGTTCTAACCTGACAAATTTACTAAATGGTATTTTTAATACTATTCCCCAAGGGTTACTTAAGTTAAAACTTTCAGAATTATTTCCTGACGATAAGGGCACAAGCCCAATAGATCAGTTGTTAGCTTCAATGCCTTTCTTAAGCGCTATGAAAGACGAGATTAATCTTGGTACAACTCAGTGCAGCAATAATGGAAATCCTGCTTTTTGCTTTGAAGTTAGATTTCCTCAGACAACGGGGCCTTGTGACGACATCTCGCAAAAAAATACTTTTACATGCTTAATGCAATCTTTTAGAGATAGGGCTCCAAGCTCATCTTCTGCAGCTATTGGAATTCCCGATAGTCTTGTAGGGCAATGGGTTGCTCCGCCGAGAGCATTTGGTTGTAGCTATCTTGACGCTTCAAAAGGGTTATATCCAAGCAAGACGGCTGATGGTTCGAGCTGTGATGATGGCGATATGACTCTGTTTGCTGGACTTTTATGCTCTAGCGGCGAAAATGAAATTGCAAAAAGTGGTTGCAAAGAAGTTCTGCAATCACAAAGTGCATCAGGTCAGTGGTGGCGGAGTCCAAACCTTGTTGGCAAATCATTCGGTGCAAGTGACTTCTCAGGAGATATGAGCCTGGGAGTCTTGCTCTATGCAGCTACAAGCAAGGATGCAAATGGTTTTAAAGTATGGCGAGACTACATTCTTAGTAACCCTGTCAAATTGCCACAAGATTCGATTAATAATTTGAAGTTATTTCGTACTTGTACGAGAGAGAGCGAGGGATCCTGCAGACTTCTCGCAGAAAATTGGTTCTTTATAAATGCAGTATCCAACAAGCTGGGGATTCCAAGTGTTGAAGATCCGGAGATGGCTTCTAGCTATGGCCATTCATCAAAATGGCTGCCATTCCTAGCAAGTATAAATCCGGATGGTTACCGACTTCATCTTGTTGCCGCACAAGTTTACCTATTGCAAAAGCTTGGACTTTCAGATGAATATACTAAGGACGCGGCGAGAATCCTAGCAGGGCGAAATCCTGAGAACCCTTTCTATTTGTGGCTGTATTTGGGCAAAGATCAGAAAGTACAAGACCTTACTTTGAAGTACTGCCCAGCTCTTGACTCGGAACCCCACACTGATAGGACCCAATGGACTTGGGAGCGGTCCATGGATTCTCAGGAAGCGCCATGGAAAAAATCAATGTATTGGGAGTGCTCTTTTATGGCAAATTTACTTGAGCCGTAGTCACTAAAATAGAAGAAATTTAGTTTAAGGTACTTAAGAATCTGCGATGATGGCTTTCTATTATTCAGTATTCAGAGAAAGCAACCCGTGCAGAATTTGAGAAAATTGATAACTTACTTCAGTCAGATTTATTGGTGTGAAATGAATGTTCTGAATTAATCTGAAATTTTAGTAGTTATTTGACAAAATATTTTACATAAAAATACTGAGTATCCTTAAAATTAAAATCCCTATTTATTCTTATGAAGTATTGCTAACTCTCAAGTGCTCTTTACCTTTTTGAATGTGATTTTTCCGGGGTGACGAAGGCCGGCAGCAATGCCGGTTTTGTTTTCATGAGACTTGATTATGCAGCCTCGGCCCTTATTTAGAATATGCGGCTGATTAAGTTATAATCTTGTTTTTTAAGGAGGTTCGT
>CAIYDX010000219.1 GCA_903925005.1 uncultured Geobacteraceae bacterium | reverse complement strand
GCTTGTAATTGAATGTTGTTCTTTTTCATGAGTACCCTCCTGATTCTTGATATCAGGAGAATAGCAGATACATGCGACAGAAAAAGTCATACTGAAAACGCAAGCGCTCTTTTAGAACGATTCAGGAAAATTAATGTTGATGGTAAATACCTCTCAGTTCACCTATTAGGGAGACTGAGAGGTATTTGCTTATCGGAGTATCCATGCAGACATTGATTGATCTTTTCGATACGTTCGAAGCGCTGGGCGATAAAACCGCTTTTGTGAACCGCACCGGTGTGCGACGGTTGGTGGTTTCCTACCGGGAGTTCCACGATCTTGCCATGAAGATGGCAAACCTCCTGGCTCAAAATGGTGTAGCTGCCGGTGACAAGGTCGTCATATGGGGACCAAACTCTTCCTGGTGGGGGGTA
Source organism: uncultured Geobacteraceae bacterium (assembly GCA_903925005.1). Lineage (GTDB taxonomy): Bacteria > Desulfobacterota > Desulfuromonadia > Geobacterales > Pseudopelobacteraceae > JACRCG01. The sequence continues at coordinate 76,867 of CAIYDX010000219.1, read as the reverse complement.
GCCTATTGGGGCATCATCATTCGTGGCGCGGTCGCGGTTCCTGTGGATTTTATGTCCGATCTGGCGCGTGCGGACGGCATACGCAACCTCACTAAAGCGAAGGTCGTCCTGCAGAGCCGCTTTAAAGCCGACCGGATTACCGGAGTCACTTCGCTGCTGCTGGAAGATCTTCAATACCTGCTCGAATATATTGATCCGATCAGCGAAGTTGCATCCGCAGCGCCGGAGGATACAGCGCAGCTTATCTATACTTCCGGCACTACCGGTAATCCGAAAGGGGTCATTCTTACACACAAGAATCTGGTCGCCAACATGACCCAGATAAACAAACAGGTACCGATCATCACTTCCGAGTTCAGCTTTCTCTCCCTGCTTCCGTTATCGCACATGTTCGAGCAGATGGGGGGCTTCTTCACCCCGCTTTTCCGTGGCGCGGCGATCGTTTATCTACGCACCCTGAAGCCTTCCGCGATTATGTCGGCGCTTGACGAGGAAGATATTTACGTCATCATGTCCGTTCCCCGACTGATGCAATTGCTGCAAACCAACATCGAAAGGGAATTTGAGGAAAAGCACCTTTCCGTTCCGTTTCATTGTCTGATGAAGCTGGCATTAAGGCTTCCGAAAAATTTGCGCCAGGTTCTATTTTTCCCGGTTCAGAGTAAATTTGGTCGCAATTTTACCGTCTTCGTCTCAGGTGGCGCTCCTCTTGACCCCGATGTTTTCAATTTTTGGAGCAGCATCGGATTCACGGTGCTGGAGGGCTACGGTCTCACCGAAACCTCGCCGGTACTCTGCGTCAACACGATGGAGCGTCAGGTGGCCGGTTCGGTTGGTCCACCTCTGCCGGGAGTTCAAGTAAAGATTGAAGATAAAGAGGTTTTGGCTCGTGGCGATAACATTTTTCCCGGCTATTACGAGAACGAGCAGGCAAGCCGAGACGCCTTTACCGAAGAGGGCTGGTTTCGGACCGGCGATATAGGAGAGATAGGTCAGGACGGCTGGCTGGTCATCAAGGGGAGGGAAAAGGAGCTGATCGTCACCGGTTCTGGAATCAAGGTGTATCCGGACGAGCTGGAAGCGGTGCTGAACAAGGTTGCCGGCGTGAAAGAGGCGTGTGTCATCGGCGTCGACAAGGGAGGGGGGGAAGAGGTGCATGCCGTGCTGATCCTGGACGGCAGCGGCAAAGCTCCGGAAGAGATCATCAAACAGGCGAACGGCAAGTTGGATGCGCTGCACCAAATAGTCGCTTATACCCTCTGGAACGAACCGGAATTTCCCAAAACCACGACGCTCAAGATCAAGAAGTTCGCGGTTAAGGAAGAGATCAAAAAAGGGTTGGAGGGTGGGGGAGGCGCAGTCAGTCAGGACAGGCTGTTTAACCTTATCGCCAAGGTGACCGGTGCCGACGCCGCTAAGATTAAAGAGGAGTCGCAGCTCGTATCCGACCTCGGCCTTACCTCAATCGACAGGGTCGAGCTGGTCAGTCTCCTGGAACAGGAATACCGTCTTGATATCGAAGATTCGCAGATCGGGCCGCAGACGCGGGTCTCGGATCTGCGCCAGATTATTGCCAAACGGGAAAAGTTGGTCAAACACGATCATTTCCGGTTCTGGACCAACTCGCGCTTCTTCAGGAGGGTGAGGATGGTCTGGGATGTCCTTGTTCACGCGCCGCTGTTCCGAAGCTTTGTAACGCTTGAGGTGCGGGGGATTGAACGGTTGGCAAACCTGCCAGGCCCGGTTTTCTTTGTGGCAAATCATTTATCCTATCTGGATCACCTCGCAGTCATGTTCGCTCTGCCGCGAGAGCTTCGCTACAGAACCGCCACCGCCGCCTGGGAGGAGTTTTTCTTCGGGGAGTATTATGGCCTTGATAAAGTTTTGAGACGTTTATGCTACGAGTACGGCTCAGTGCTGTTCAATCTCTTTCCACTGCCTCAGTCACAGGGGTTCAGCGGTTCATTGTCATATATGGGAAAGCTTGCCGATGCCGGAGTTAATATCCTGATCTTCCCTGAAGGGGGCCATTCCAGAGATGGTAAAATGCTCCCCTTTCAACTGGGACTCGGCATCATGGTCAACGAGGTCGGAATCCCGGTAGTGCCGATAAAAATTAGCGGCACCGACCAAGTTCTTCCGCATGAGGCGAAGTTTCCAAAACGGGGCAAAGTGACTGTAACCTTTGGCGAACCGCTACGGTTCCGGAGTGAGGAACCGGCCGAGATAGTAGAAAAAACGCGTCAGGCGGTGGAAAAGCTCGGAGAATAGATGATGGATGAGTTGATGCGTATCAATCCATTCAGGAAGGGATCGTTATGACATTATCAAGATCCGCAATAATCACGGCAGCTGTTTTTCTGGCGTTTACGTTCGTTGATGTTTTTCTGACCCATGTTCAGGCGGAGGACGCAAATTCGATGGGCGTCGACAATACGGCTGCTGTTCCGGTTACGCTGCCTGTAGAAACTTCAACTGTAGATACGACGGTAACGATACAGGAAGATGTAGTTGTCAAGCGCACAAAAAACGATAAAACCAAAATAGAAACGCTTCCCGGAGAAAAACTGACCGTCAAGCAGGTCCTGGTTCTTCTTAAGACGAAGCGGGACTTGTCTGGCAAGAACCTGAGCGGTCTTCAGCTTGTCGGAATTAATCTGGGTAATTGCGATCTGAAGGGGATCGATCTGAGTTATGCCAATTTGCAGCGAGCAGATCTGAGTGATTCCAATCTCGAGCGGGCCGACCTGACCGGCGCAAACTTGAGAATGTCAAGTCTGAGGCAGAGTGGGATGACGGGGGCAAAAATAGAACGCGCTATCTTCGATGGCGCTATCTGGAAGGATGGAAGTATTTGCCCCGCCGGCTCAATAGGTCAGTGCCCGGAACCTGTCGCCACAATTTACAGAAAATAGGATTATCCGGTTGGCTGACTGTTGAACAGTTCTTGAATTTCTTGGAAACAGCATAGCTTTGGAGGCAGCACTTTTATGAATACCGAACCGATCTCGCTTCCCTATCGCCGCTATGCACTTGGACTGCTTTTGGCGGTTAATATGCTTAACTACATCGATCGGCAGGTGCTTTTTGCGGTGTTCCCGTTGATCAAAATTGATATGCGACTCACCGATACGGCGCTGGGGTTTCTCGGGAGCGCTTTCATGCTCAGCTACCTGCTCTTTGCCCCGCTCTTCGGATGGCTCGGCGACATCTGGAGCCGAACCAAGCTGGCTTCCGGAGGTCTGATTGTCTGGAGCCTGGCCACGGCCCTGGCAGGTTTTGCTCCCGGTTATAGAACGTTGCTGGCCGCTCGTACCACAGTCGGGATCGGCGAGGCCAGTTTCGGTACGGTTTCGCCCGGTCTGATCGCTGATTTTTTCCCGAAGGAGCGTCGAGGCAGTGTATTGGCCTGGTTTTATGTCGCTATTCCGGTCGGCAGCGCGCTGGGCTACCTCCTTGGAGGAGTGCTGGGGCAGAAGTATGGATGGCATACCGCTTTTATGCTGGTCGGTGTGCCGGGGCTGCTGCTGGCAATTCCGATCGCTCTGTTGCGTGCGCCGCCTCGTGGCGGTGACGACGCATTATCGCAGAGTCCAAAGGGAACTGTTGTCTCCGGATATGCGGCACTGTTCAGAAATCGCTCTTTTGTTTGCAACACTTTAGCCATGGCTGCGATGACCTTCGCCATTGGTGGGCTCGCCCAGTGGATTCCATCTTTTCTGAACCGCGTCCATTCTCTTGATGTGGCAAAGGGGAATACGTTGTTCGGCGCAACTACGGTGCTTGCCGGGATACTGGGAACCCTGGCCGGCGGCTGGCTCGGTGACCGCTGGCAAAAAAGGAACGGCAAGGGGTATCTGCTGGTCTCCGGCTGGGGGTTTCTGATCGGCACCCCTTTTGCTGCCTGGGCCATACTTGCCCCCGGCTTGACCGGCTGCATATCCGCTATTTTTATTGCCGAATTCTTTCTTTTTCTCAATACCGGTCCGCTTAATACCGTCATCATTAACGTTTCTAAGCCGACAGTCCGCGCTATGGCCTTTGCGGTCAATATATTCTTTATCCACGCCCTGGGAGATGCAGTTTCTCCATCCATTCTTGGTTGGCTATCCGATCAATGGGGGTTGCGCAGCGCCCTCCTGATCACCCCCGGTGCGATGGCGCTGGCCGGCCTGCTCTGTTTTATCTGCGGCAGGTTCGTGGTGCAGGATATGGCCAAGGTTGAGGGATGAGAGATGAGAGCGGCAAAGGAGATATCAGCATGATGCACCTGGGATTATTATTCATCGCCTGCCTAATCCTGTCACCACTGCAGGGCTTAGCTGCAGAAGACGATTACGGTTACCCGATTCAGGGATCTCATGAAGCCACCATCCTTGGAACTCCGGTACCACTTATGCCCGAGTTTTCCGGCAAGATGCACAGTCGGCAGCTTGTGCTTGATGTCATTCCGGGGCGACAAAAACCGCAAATATTCTTTTACGACGATGGGCTGCACTGCACCTTTGCCTACCAGAAACATAAGGCGCCGCTGGTCTTTCTGATCGCCGGAGCCGGAGCCGGTGATCGCTCTACCAAGCTTATGACGATGATGAAGGCGTTTTATAAGGCCGGTTTCCACGTTATCACTCTGCCGTCGCCGTCCCATGCCAATTTTATAATTTCCGCCTCACAAAGCAGCATTCCCGGCGATCTGGTTGAGGATGCCGCCGACCTGTATCGAGCCATGGAAACCGCCTGGAAGCAGGTAGAGGGTGAAATCGAAGTGACCTCTTTCCATCTCTGCGGATACAGCCTGGGAGCCAGTCAGGCCGCTTTCGTGGCAAAACTGGATGAGAAACGTCTGGTATTCAAATTCCAAAAGGTGCTCATGATTAACCCTCCGGTAAATCTTTACAGTTCTGCGACAAGGATTGAGGAATTGCTGAAGCAGATCCCTGGAGGGCCGAAAAAACAGGGCATCTTTTTCAACAAGATGCTCTCCAAGTTCAGCCAGTTCTACCGATTTGGCAATTTCGTAGCCATCAACGATGATTTTCTCTACTCAATCTATACGGAACGCCTTTTCTCGCGCGAGGAAACCGCGGGATTGATCGGACTTACCTACCGAATCAATCTGGCAGGCATGATCTTCTCCTCGGATGTGATGACCAACAGCGGCTACGTCGTGCCGAAGAACAGGATGATTAGCAACACCGACTCTCTTTTTGACTATTTCCTGGTTTCCAGTCACCTGAGCTTCTTCGACTATTTCAACGAGTATCTGTATCCCCACTTCCAGAAGCGGCGACCGGGACTCACAAGACAGGGGTTCATTGATTCCTTGAGCCTCAAGAGCATTGAAGGATATCTGAAGTCATCGTCTAAATTCGGCGTTATGCTCAACGTGAACGACTTCATACTGTCCAAGGGGGAGATTGACTACCTGCGACAACTTTTTGGGGAGAGGGCCAAGATCTATCCGCGAGGCGGCCATCTGGGCAACCTTGAGTACAAAGATAATCTGGCGTATATGGTCGCATTTTTCAAATGACAAGGTGGATGCTATGATAATTGTTACCTTATACCGGTCCTTCCGCCTCCTGATTCCGATCCTGACGCTGGCTCTTTCCGGTTGCGCCGCAACCGGTTCGAGCACCCTGGTTGAGGTGCAGCCAAAACACACGATAAGCGAGTTCAAGGATCAGCGCTTCGCCGAGGTAGCGGATCCTTGGGAAGGATTCAATCGGAGCATGTATCGGTTCAACTATTATTTTGACAAATATCTCTTTATCCCGGTAACCAAAAGTTATGAATATATTACTCCCATTTTCGTACAGGAACGTATTTCCGGTATTTACGGCAATATCGGAGAGGTCACCAATCTCACCAACAGCCTGTTCCAGTTTAAGGGAAAGGAGTCGGCGACGACGCTTAGTCGTTTTGTTACTAACAGTACCTTGGGCCTTGGCGGCATGTTCGATCCGGCGACAAAGTTAGGCCTGGAGCGTCGCGACGAAGATTTCGGCAAAACCCTGGGCTACTGGGGAGTAGCTTCCGGACCTTATCTGGTGATGCCGATCATCGGCCCCTCATCCCTGCGCGATACTGGAGGTCTTGCCGTGGACAGCGGCATCCGTTACGGGCTCTACAGTGCGATAGATCCTGTTAAAAACCGTGACGAAAGCTTAGCCATTGCCTCGGGAATAACCCTTCTGGAAGGAATTGATGCACGGCATCAGCAGAGTTTTCGTTACTATGAGAGCGGTTATCCCTTCGAATATTACATGGTTCGCTTTTTATATCATGAAAAACGCGAAATCGAGTCCGGCAGGAGAAAGCAGGATATTGTCACCCCTCCATAGGAGAGCTGATTGTTTTACCCCATTTTGATATATAGTCTGTGATGGAAAAAATAGAATCTGTTTCAGAATCTGGAGTGAACGGCAAGCTGCAGGTACGGCACCGGTTGGCTGTTCAGGTTGATGTGCTGATCAAAAAAATTCCATGTTCTGTAAACAACATACCCGCCTTCGGCATCCAGAGTCAGATTTGGACGAGCCTTCCATGAGAGACCGGGACCGAGCCGCACTTCGGTATAATCGACCGTGGCGTGATTGAGTTGCGGAATACCACGGTCATCGCCGAAATGATCACCGGCCATGTAGGTTCCTGCCGTTATCCCCGCGCCGAGAAATGCCTGAAATTTATCGCTCGCATCATACAGCAAACGCGGATTCGGCAGCTGCAGATCCAGGGTCCAGACATCGGTGTACTTCCACCGGACACCAACCGCGGGAAGCACCGGATATTGGCTCCGGATGTCAACGCGAAGACCAAAGAACCACTGAAGATCGGCATCAACCAGATAGGCAACCCCCAAGTTGACCGGAGCGTCGAAGCTCCGCCAGCTGAAGCGACTGAAATCGCCGTACAGGCCCGGTTGCAGTTCGAAGCGCATAAGCCACTGTTCGGCCAGTTGACTGTCAAATCCGACGATTGCGTTGGCCTGTTGCAACTTGTCAGGTTCTGCGGACTGTTGTCTCGCCGGGAACGAGATTCGCTGCCACTCGGCGCCGCATCGAAACAGCAGATCTTTATTCATTTGAGGTGAGACGATATATTTGGCGTCCATGTTCAGTTCGCTGATAAAACCGCCATTCCGGTTGCTCGCGAGAGGTGCCGTTCTCCCGGCTGTTCCCAGAGTAATATCTAGTTCATGGGAAACGGCCGTCGGTTCGGCAGCCGATACCATGACCGGCATTGTCAGCAGCGCCCCCAGTAATGGAACAATAATGAGTGACTTGCAGCAACAGCTTTCCATGCCGAACCTTTTGATAAAAGCGCAGATAGCTGTCATGGGCTCTTAAAACTGTCCTGAAAGCAGCGGACCATATTCTTGAATTCCAACGCCAGGATCAAACTTGAGGCAAGGCGTTCAATCCCGGTCGCGAACCGGAGCGTTGGGGCTGAACAGAGAACGTCACACCAAACGATGGAACCGCTCCTTACGCCGTCGCGGAACGGTCGGATTTCATAGAGCGTGGCGGATGTATAGTAGGTGCCGCTGACATAGTATTCGACTTCAAGTAGTTGGTAATGATCGCCAACCTCCAGATCGTAAATCGCTCCGAGGCTGAGGGTGGCGTGATGATCCGCCTGGAACAGTCTCCAGTAGTAAGACGGCCTGAGTGTCGAAATTCCGGCTCCGCTGTTTACCAGGCCGGCTCTTTGCAAAATAGGGGCGAATTCACGCGAAATATCAACCTGTTCCTGTAACATTGACCGAAGGTGTGAGGCTGGAGTTATAGATTCCACGTTGAATTCGTATGGGAGTGCGGAGGCGAACCCGTTACGCTGAAAGTCCAGGGCTCGTGTTAATAATAGGTTGGCCCAGCATGAACCGGCGGTTTTTGGAGCGCCGGCTTTCCCGACGCAACTGGCAAGCTGCACCGCTTCGATCTGAGTGAGGTTCAGTCCTGAACCGCTCCCGGATGTGGCCAGGGTCTGGTCCAGAAACCACTTGACGGGACGAAGATCAGGATCGAAGTAGAGATGGAGAGTGCTGAAATCCTTGAGTTCGCAGGGAGCACCAAGCTCGTGCGAAGCATATACCTTTAGAGATGGACACTGTTTGGAGTCCCATGTTCGGAGCCTCTTGACGGTCTCCGCGGGAGAGGTGGGAACGGCAAAAACGATCTGGGAAGAGATGCCGTTGGAGAATTTCATCAACGACCCGCGTTGAGAGAGAATCTCCCCCTCCAGCAAGCGTTTGACATCAATATTGGAAAAATCGCTGGACTGTTTCAATCCGGCAAGCTGATCTGAACCTTGAGCAGAAGCTGTTACACCCAATCCGTAGCCTAGACCAAATATCAAGAAGATTGACAGCCATCTCATGTTCAAACCTTTCGGATATTGAATGGAAATAAATTGCCCTGTCGTTAATCGAAATTATGGCGTGATATATTTTTTACGTAAGGTTTATTTGGCAATTATGACTTTACGCCCAACTACCCGGATTTTCCCTTGCACAAAAAGTTTGATAGCTGCAGCGAATGTCTGATGCTCCGCCTTTTGAATCCGGGCGGATAGGGCCTCTTCCGTGTCATCTTGTTCTACAGGAACTACCGTCTGTAGGATAATCGGCCCTGTGTCGGTGCCGCAGTCGACGAAATGCACAGTGCAGCCGGAGTAGCGAACCCCGTAGTCAAGAGCCTGCTGCTGGGCATGGAGCCCCGGAAAGGATGGCAGCAGGGCAGGGTGGATGTTCATTATTGCATGTGGAAAAGCGTTAACCATGACATCCGTTAGAATTCTCATGAAACCGGCCATAATTACCAGGTCTACATTATGACTGCGCAGAATTTCTACCGTTGCCGCGTCGTACGAGCGTCGTTCGGTAAACCCTGCGTTTTCATGAACGACAACCGGAATCCGGTGCTGAGCGGCACGGGTAAGAGCATACGCATCTGCTTTGTTGCTGATAACACAGACGATCTCGGCATGGATTTCTCCCGATTCGATCCGGTCGATAATGGCCTGAAGGTTGGTACCGCTCCCTGAAACCAGGACACCCAGACGACAGGGCGGTTTCCCATACATGGTCACACCTCCGTCAGTTCTACTCGTTCGTTGCCGGTTTCGCATGCGGCAATTTCACCAATTACCCAGGCCGAATCACCCAAACCTTTTAAGCGATCTATTATCTCCTCAGTCTGATTATCCGCCACCACCAACACCATGCCGATGCCCATGTTGAAGGTGCGGAACATTTCATCGCGTTCAACTTTGCCGGCTTTCTGCAGAACCGAAAAAAGATTGGGCAGTTCCCAGCTGTTTAAATGGATATTGGCCTGACATCCTTTAGGGAGAACCCTGGGAACATTTTCCAACAGTCCGCCGCCGGTGATGTGAGCGATGCCGTTTATGGCAAAATCTTTCAGCAGGTTAAGAATCGAGCGCACATAAATTCGAGTAGGAGTCAGCAATACGTCGGCTACCGAAGCTTCGGAGCCGGGAAATTCGTCATCTATGGAGAGTCCCAGACGATCGAAAATCAATGTTCGCGCCAGTGAATAACCGTTACTGTGCAAACCGCTGGATGCAATACCGATAAGGCGATTGCCGACCGAAATACACGAACCGTCAATGATATTGTCGCGGTCAACGACACCAACGGTAAAACCGGCGACATCATACTCACCATCGGCATAAAAGCCGGGCATTTCGGCAGTTTCTCCACCGATCAGCGCGCAACCGGCCTGTTTGCAACCCTCGGCGATCCCCTTCACAATCTCCGCCCCTTTTTCCGGCAGCAACTTCCCGGTGGCCAGATAATCGAGAAAGAAGAGCGGCTCAGCCCCCTGAACAATGATATCGTTTACACACATGGCCACCAGGTCGATGCCGATCGTGTCGTGACGGTCAGTCAGGAAAGCGACTTTAAGCTTTGTACCGACGCCGTCGGTTCCCGAAACCAGAACAGGATTCTTGTATTTTGACGCGTTAAGAGAAAACAAACCGCCAAAACCACCGATGTCAGCAAGAACCTCCGGACGTGACGTGGCCTTTACTAACGGCTTGATCAGGTTGACAAAACTATTTCCAGCGGCAATATCAACCCCGGAATCTTTATATGTGGCAGGCTTCTCACTCATATCATCTCCTCTTTATGCAGACAAAGAATCTTTGTAGAACATGACCTCCAAAAAGTCAATTTCAAACTGTCTGCAAAAACATTCCAAAGAGAATATCTCTTGACAAATCCGTAAGTTTTGGGATTATGGAAGGATGCTATCGAGACCATCGTCATATGTTGCCCGTGCTGTTCTCTGTCTCACCGCACTGCTTCTCTGTACGACTATTGCGCCTGGAAATGCCATGTCCGATATCTACCGGTATGTTGATGAGGATGATATCGTTCATTTTACCGATGCACCCACCGACAAACGCTTTAAAATTTTTATGCGCGATCTCAAAAAAGATAAAGAGCTGCGTACAAAACTGAAATTTGTTTCATCGGCCAACTCAGCAGAATTTGCAGCCCTTATCAAGAGCTGTTCGGATAAATACGGTGTTAATCCGAGTTTGGTTAAGGCTGTTATTCATGCCGAATCCGGTTACAACCCGAATGCCGTTTCCAGCAAAGGGGCCACCGGCTTGATGCAGTTGATGCCCGGTACCGCCAAGTCATTAAAAGTTGCTGATCGGTTCAATCCGAAAGATAACGTCGAGGGTGGGGTAAAATACCTTCGTTTTTTGCTTGATACGTTTAGGGGCGATGTCTCCCTGGCCGTGGCGGCCTATAATGCCGGGCTCAACGCGGTTGCCAAATACGGCGGAATACCACCCTATAACGAAACACGAACCTATGTCAGCCGGGTTCTCTCCTACATGAAGTCCTATCAGGAAAGCGGAATTTAATAATGACTACCGGCCAGCCGAATCAGATTCTGAACCTGCCCAACATCCTGACCATGATGCGGATTGCGGCTATTCCTCTCCTTGCAGCTTTACTGATGTCGCCAAGCCGTTCCGCAGGTTTTTGGGCCGCTGCCCTCTTTGCCGTGGCATCCATTACCGACTGGCTGGATGGTTATCTGGCCCGCCGGATGGGCATTGTCACGATTTTTGGCAAATTTCTGGACCCGATAGCCGATAAACTGATTGTCATGGCTGCCCTGATCATGATCTTGCCGTTTGACCGTGTCCCGGCCTGGATAGTTCTTGTTATTCTGGGGCGTGAGATCATAATAACCGGTCTGCGCGGGATTGCATCAAGTGAGGGGATTGTGATTCAGGCCAGCGACCTTGGCAAATTCAAAACCATATTCCAGATTGTCGCCATATTGGGTTTGGTGCTGCATTACGATTACAACTGGTTCTTCGGAATCTCCCACGAGTATCTTACCGTTAACATGCATAACGTAGGAATGTTTTTTCTCTGGATTGCCACGCTTTTGACGATATGGTCGGGCGTCGATTATCTGGTACGGTTTATTAAAGTCATATCCCCGCGCTGATGCGGTTACTATCTGTTTGACTGCCCCAGAGGAATTTCAAACTTTCCGCCATTATAGCTGAATATCACCCTGCTTTTATGGATCTCCTCAATTTTTGCCCCGTCGATCACCGCTCCGCTTGAGAACGGTTCGCCATTAATCATTGCCACACTGTCAGCGCTTTGGTCCTGATAAGCTATACCGTTTACTCTTAGAGCAGGGGGCGGAGCAATGGCGGGAAGTCCGGCATTAGCAGTCTCAGCTGCCGCTTTCGATTGTTTAGGCACACCTGAAACGGCAGTTTTGGCTGTTTTTTCGACAGCAGTGGTAACCACCTTGCCTGCTGCCGGTTTTTGCTGCTGTTTTTGTGATGTTCCACCAGCCTGATCTTTCCGGGCTGGAACGATTGCGGGAATAGTATCCGGTTTGACCGTCAGAGCGGGAGCCGAAGGATGAATGTTTTGCCTGTTTTCTGCCTTAACAACCGCTTGCGGTTGGGCTTTTACCTGCAAAGCTCCCGTCTTATTCATAATAACGAAGACGACACCCCCTCCACCTCCGAAAACCAGCAGAAACAACAGCGTCAACACTAACGGAGAAGAACTTCGGGAAGAGTCGGCGGTTCTCAGAATACCTGAATCTATCTTCAAAGAAACGGGAATATTGCCGGTTTTTTCCAGTTCCAATTTTTTCAGTGCCTTGAGAATCGAACTCATTTGATGCTTTCCTTGGTTTTTTCGATAGATGCGCTACCTGCAGCCGCGCCATAGGCTCTTACGTAATGCGATGTCATGATGAAAGCAACCGAGACAAGCACCAGTATGATGGTTCCGGCTGCCAGAGCCAGAGAAAAGCGCTTCCCCCGGCGAATATTCATTATTTCCATAATTGCCTGTATGGTGATGCCGGCTGTAATATGCCGCCGCTCATCGCCATAACCTATCAACAGCGTCCGGTCACAGAGATTGTTGATCAGACGGGGTAAACCGCGTGAATAGAGATGTATCAAGGTGACTGCCGCCTTACTGAAAGAGACGCCGCCGGTTTCGCCCGCTACCGCCATCCTGTGACGTATATAGAAGCGGGTCTCATCGATGCTCATGGAGCCAAGCCGATATCGTACGGCGATGCGCTGCTTCAGTTGCCTCAATCCCGGCAGTTCCAGCAAGGTTGACAGTTCGGGCTGGCCTGCCAGAACAATCTGGATCAGCTTGTCATCTTCTGTTTCAAGATTGGAAATAAGACGTAACTGCTCAAGTATTCCAGACGACAGGTTCTGAGCCTCGTCAATGACCAGAACGACAATAATACCCTTCTTATTCTCTCTAAGTAGAAAGCCGTTAAGCTCTCCAAGAAGCTCATTGGCGTATTCGCTCGCGGAATTGAGTCCGAATTCATGATTTATGCTCCGAAGCAGTTCCACTCCGGTCAGGCAGGGATTGAAAATCAGTGCGGAACGGTAGCTGTCCTCATTAAGTTGATTGAGAAGCGTCCGGAGAACGGTCGTTTTGCCGGTGCCGACCTCGCCGATCAGCTCAATAAAACCATAATGATTATTGATGCCGTATAGAAGATGGGCAAAGGCTTCCTTATGATTCTTGCTGAGATAGACAAAGCGAGGGTTTGGCGTCAGGGTAAACGGTTTTTCGTTGAATCCGAAGTATTTTGTGTACATGGCAGGTAACCGATACGTCAGGTTCGCGTTGCTGTTCAGGTAGAGTTGCGTTGAACGTGAATACCCATTATTAAGTAGTTGTGTATTTCATAAAAGCTGACTATTTTCAAGAAGAATCAAGGGCGATTGTCTTGTTCACCCTATTACCTCTTATTCTCTTATCAGGCAGGATTTAAATAATGCGTTACTTTAAATACAAATCAACAACATGCTGTAACAACAATATTATTGCTGAATTATCAAACTATTTTAGCTCCGTCTTATCACGATATCCGGTCCGCTTGAGTGACTATTATGCCGCTCTTATCAAGCGACCGGATGACGCTATCTGGAAACAGTGCATGCCGGATATCCGAGAGCTTGAAGATAAACAACAATGCCCGGACCCTTTGACCGAAACAGCCTTAAGCCCGGTCCCTGGGCTTATTCATCGCTATCCCGACCGGGTGGTCCTACTGGTATCCAATCGCTGCCCGGTGTACTGCCGCTTTTGCATGAGAAAACGGCTTGTGGGAAGTGGCGATGCTCCGATGGGAGAAAATGAACTACGTGATGCTCTGGAATATATCGCTTCGCACCCTGCAATCCACGACGTTATTCTTTCCGGAGGCGATCCGTTGATGCTGGACGACGCATCGTTATCAAAAATCCTGACCGGGCTCCGGGCTATTTCTCATGTAAAAATTATCCGGATCGGTACCCGGATACCTGTTACTCTTCCCGAACGGGTAACCCCGGAACTCTGTACTCTGCTTAAGAAGTTTCATCCGCTTTATATTAATACTCACTTCAACCATCCGGATGAAATTACGGCTGATTCAAGCGCGGCCTGCGCTCTGCTGGCGGATGCGGGAATACCGCTCGGGAATCAGACGGTGCTGTTGAAGGGGGTTAATGATTCGGTTGAGATCATGCGGAGTTTGATGACCGGACTGCTGGCCATTCGGGTCAAGCCGTATTATCTGCACCAGATGGATCTCGTCCAGGGAACGGCTCACTTCAGGACCTCGGTCCGGGCCGGCCTTGAAATAGTGAGGGGACTGCGCGGCCATATATCCGGCCTGGCCGTGCCGCATTATGTCATTGACCTGCCGGGAGGGAAGGGAAAGGTTGCCGTTCTGCCGGATGATGTTGAAATACATGGAACCACGCTGCATCTGCGTACTTATACCGGGGAGCGGGTAACCTACGAAGATATCACGATAGAAAAAGTAGACTTGTCACTGGAAAACATCAGAAAGAAAATGGAACTTCTTGGGATTGTCGAAAATGACGTGACCGAAGCGGTGCAATGGGCAAGAAAATAACTCCGCAGCTGGTGGTTATTGGCACATGTGCTCGTTTCCTGCTTTCTGTTAAGAGATGCCTGTCGTGCCCCGCTGGGACATTCTGCTTTTATTGCTCTTTATGATGGTAGTGAGAGTGGGATGGTACTAAGATGGTTGAACAGTCCTGTCAAACCTAATCACATTATTTTGACGTCAACCACAAATTATGCTATTTAACAGGCATACTTATGAATAAATATTGTGATTTGACCTGGATGGTAGCCCGTGATTTTTGAATGGGATGATCAGAAAGCCACTAGCAATCTAAAAAAACACGGTGTGAGCTTTCAGGAAGCCAAGTCGGTTTTTGGCGATACGCTTTCTTTAACGGTTGCTGATCCGGAGCACTCTGAATCAGAATACCGCTTCATAGATATCGGTCTTTCTGAAAGCGGAAAGCTGCTCATTGTGTCGTATACCGAAAGAGGAACTAAAATAAGGATAATCAGCTCGCGCCCGGCTCTGCCGGCTGAAAGGATAATGTATGAAAAAGGTTGATAAGGTAGCCGAAATAAAACCGGTTGATTTTTCCGGCGGTGTTCGAGGAAAACACTGCGAGAGTTATCGCAGGGGACATACGGTTAAAATTGGTCATGATGACGGAACGGTAACTGTGCAACGTTTTATCCCCGATAAGGATGCTGTCGTGCTCGACAAAGACGTCAAGGTATTTTTTCCTAATGCTGAGGCTGTAAACAATGCTTTAAGGATGCTTATTAACATCGTACCAAACAAGCGAAAACAGGTTCCAATTGCACATTGAAAAGCTATTTAGTTGACCTCTTCACCCTCCACACCGGGACTTGAATACATTGATCTTGCAGTATTACTGGATGATCTCAAGGTACTGCCAAGCAATCGATCAGCCAAGTGGGCGTAATTTTTACGAAAGATAACCTGAAAGCCTACCAGGCAGACTATCACAACTCCTCAGGAGTAAATGCTACGATTTCATCGATTGTATCAACTCCTGCCGTCAGCATCACCAACCGGTCAACCCCCAGAGCAATTCCGGCCGACGCCGGCATTGATTCCAGCATACCAAGAAAAGGCTCCGGCAGCGGCAACACAACCTGACCAGCCTTACTCCGGGCAGAATTGGCTTCTTCAAACCGTCGGCGCTGTTCTAGCGGGTCGTTAAGTTCGCTGAAACCATTCGCCAACTCCAATCCGCCGACATACAATTCAAAACGTTCCGCCAGTTCTCTGTTTCCAGGCTTTGTGCGAGCCAAGGCAGCCAACTCGGTCGGATAATCCAGCAATATTACCGGCGAGTCAAGCATGGCAAGCGCAGGTTCAATGACAGACGTCAAAATTTCCTCGTAAAGACCTTTTCTGAGACAATCCAATACGTCAACCTGTCCAAAACGTAAAAACGCCTCCTGGACGCTTATGCGCTGCCAAGGGACAAATGGATTGATTTCTGACGAATCGTGTTTAAAACAATGGTTATCTGGCAGACAGACTGCGGCAACATGCTGCAGCAGCTCTTCGCAATCGGCCATCAGAGTCTGGTAATCAGAATCGGCCCGATACCATTCCAGCATGGTAAACTCGGAGAGATGACGGGAACCACGTTCGCCGGATCGCCAACAGCGGGATATCTGGAAAATTTTCTGGTGACCTCTGCAGAGAAGGCGTTTCATGCAGATTTCGGGGGAGGTCTGAAGCTGCCAGGAGGGGAGGGCGGCAACCGGATTAATATGTTCTTCAGGGGCGTTGGCGGGAATAAGATAGGGGGTCTCAACTTCGAGAAACCCCCTGTCCCAAAAAAAATCACGTACAGTTTTGATTACATGCGCCCGCAACTGCAAGGCGTCCATCTTCATGGTTTATCCCTTGACGCGAGTCGAGTACTCGCCGGTGCGGGTATCGATGACGATCAGCTCGCCTTCTTCGATGAAAGGGGGGACCCGCAGCACATAGCCGGTTTCAACGGTGGCCGGCTTGGAATCATTGCCGCTGGTGTCGCCCTTGGCCCACTGCTCAGTCGCGGTTACGCGCAGATTTACAAAGTTGGGCAGAGAAATGCCGATGGCCTTTTCTCCAAAGAGCATTACCTCGACCTTCAGATTCTCAAGGAGGTAGTTTTTGGCATCACCCATGGTTTCTTCTTCCATTACGACCTGCTCATATGTCTGCTGATCCATAAAGGTGTAGTGATTACCTTCTTTATAGAGATATTCCATTGTACGCTCTTCGAGGCTGGCCGGTTCAAATGATTCGCCGGACCGATATGTCCTGTCAAGAAGCGAGCCATTGATCATGTTGCGCATCTTGGTGCGGTACAGAGCCTGGCCTTTGCCCGGTTTCACGAAATCAAAAGCCACAACCAGATACGGGTCGCCATCCAGAATTATTTTCAAACCTTTTTTCAAATCAGCTACGGTATACATTCGTTCCTCGCACAGTGTATTTATGAAACAAGACAAGCCCTCCACAAATGGACGGGCCTGTACAGATATATCAGAGAGTAGGCAGCTTTATTTAGCGCGATAGGTAATACGGCCTCGTGTGAGATCGTAGGGAGAAAGCTCGACGGTAACCTTGTCGCCCGGAAGAATCTTGATAAAATATTTACGCATCTTGCCGGAAATATGAGCAAGGACAACATGTTCATTTTCAAGTTTTACGCGGAACATCGCGTTTGGCAACGGTTCGATAACTGTACCTTCAACTTCAATCGCTTCTTCTTTGCTCATACGTTAACCGGCTCCTCAGATACGTTTGATACGAATTTCGATACATTACTTGATAGTACCTTGAAAATGCAAGCTAATTGTATTAGAGATCCGCATTCGTACTATATCAAATAATGGGACCTCATTCACGCACTCCATTATTAAATTAATTGCACATTAAGACCTAGTGTGATAGCTCATAAATATGGACCCAAAACAGTGCAAAGTTCTCCGAATTGGCGAGACAGATAAATTTTTATGCTTGAGAACTACACAAGGACGTGATCTTTGTCCGTATCTAAAGGTCAAAGGCTACGGTAATGTCTTTTGCACACACCCTGATCGACTTGAGTTTTCAGAAATGTATAGTTAACTTACCTCTGTCATAGCTGTAGCATCCCACCCAAGTAATTCAACCAACCCATTAGATAATCGAGTGTCGTCCACCAGAGCAGCTTTCAAGAAATGTCTCATAAGATATATTATGTCAAGTACAAAGTACTTTGACATAATATGCCGTGGAAAAGGTGCAGCTCAGCACACAGTACACAATGTCAGGTCTTGCATGGTAATGGTTAACTGTTCTATAGTGGCGGCGCAGATTTACTTGCTTTAGTGAATAACATACTGGAGATAATACCATGAATCCTCGATTACCCGCCGAATGGGAAATTCAAGACGGCGTGCTGATGGCCTGGCCGCATGAAGGAACCGATTGGGCTTATATGCTTGAAGATGTCCGTCCGGTGTTTGTCGATATTATCCGTCATATCACCCGCTTTGAACGGGTTCTGCTGACAGCGCCGCACGCAGCGTCTGCAGCCGAATATCTTGATAAGGCCGGAATTGACCTGAACAGAGTCACCATTGCTGAAATTCCGAATAACGATACATGGGCGCGTGATTTCGGCCCTATTACAGTTATCTACAACAACAAGCCCACTTTGATGGATTTTGGATTCAACGGTTGGGGACTCAAATTTCCGGCATATTATGACAACTTGATTTCAAAACGTCTCAAACAGCAAGGGCTCCTGCAACCAAACCTGAATACGATCGGATTAATCATGGAGGGTGGCAGCATTGAAAGCGACGGCCTTGGGACAATCCTGACCACCGCCGATTGCCTCCTCTCGCCAAACCGCAATCCTCAATTGGACAAAAGTGAGATTGAACAGGCGCTGGCCTCGCTGGTTGGGGCAAAACGCGTTCTTTGGCTTAATTACGGAGGCCTGGCCGGCGATGATACCGATTCTCATATCGACACCCTGGCCCGTATCTGTCCGGACAACACGATTGTTTATCAGGCGTGCGAGAACCCTCTTGATGAGCATTTTGAACCGCTGAAACTGATGGAAGGCGAGCTTAAATCGTTTTTTGCTCCGGACGGTTCCTCCTATCGGCTTGTTCCCCTCCCCTTTCCCATGGCCCGTTTTGACGAACAGGCCCACAGACTGCCGGCAACCTATGCCAATTTCCTGATTATAAACGGTGCGGTACTGGTGCCGACCTACCGTGATGACGAGAATGACAGTACCGCTCTTGCGTGCATTGCCAAGGTTTTCCCGGGGCGCGAAATAATCGGCATCGACTGCCTGCCGCTGCTTGAACAGCATGGTTCCCTGCACTGCGTGACTATGCAGCTTCCTCAGGGGGTGCTGGCATGAAGATGCTGAAAGTTGCGTTGATTCAGCAGAGCTGCGGAAGCAGCCGTGACGAAAATCTTGCAGAAACCGCGCGGATGATCCGCCAGGCTGCGGCTTCCGGTGCGCAACTAATCGTGCTGCAGGAACTGCACGCCTCCACCTATTTCTGTCAAGTTGAGTCCCCTCCCCTGTTTGATCTGGCCGAACCGATCCCCGGGCCTTCAACCGATACATTGGGAAAACTGGCCGGAGAACTGGGTCTGGTTATCGTTGCGTCTCTGTTTGAGCGCCGTGCCGCTGGTCTGTATCATAATACGGCGGTTGTACTCGAAAAGGATGGCTCCATTGCCGGGATCTACCGCAAGATGCATATCCCGGATGACCCCGGGTTCTATGAAAAATTTTATTTCACCCCCGGCGACATCGGCTTCAATCCGGTTAAAACCTCTGTCGGCACGCTGGGAGTCTTGGTCTGCTGGGATCAATGGTATCCCGAAGCGGCCCGTTTGATGGCTCTGGCGGGAGCGGATCTGCTGATCTATCCGACCGCCATCGGCTGGGACCTTGGAGATACAAAGGAAGAGCAGCGTCGGCAATATGATGCCTGGGTCACGGTGCAGCGCGGACATGCGGTCGCAAACGGCCTACCGCTTCTGTCCGTCAATCGGGTCGGTTTTGAAAGCTCACCAGAGCGAGCTGATGTCGGTATTCAGTTCTGGGGCGGCAGTTTTGCGGCCGGGCCGCAAGGAGAAATTCTTGCGGAAGCCTCACAAGAGTGTGAAGAAATCATTATGGTTGAAATCGATTGCGCTCGGAGCGAACAGGTACGCCGCATCTGGCCGTTTCTTCGGGACCGGAGGATCGACGCTTACGGCGATTTATTGAAACGGTTCAGAGACTGAAAATGACAGAAAAACATGTAATAAAACCGGGGCAATCACTTGAGCTACTGAAAGAACTGCATATTCTCACCCGCGACGGCAAGCTGAATCAGGACAGCAGACGCAAGCTCAAACAGGTCAACCATCTTTATCAGTTCATTGAACCGTTATTGAAAGAGGTTCAACAGGATCATCCCGGAATTACTCTGGTCGATCATGGTGCCGGTAAATCGTACCTGGGTTTTATTCTCTACGATCTGTTTTTCAAATATCAAGACGACGGTTCGCATATTTTCGGCATTGAAACCCGCGAGGAACTGGTCGAAAAATCACGGGCGCTTGCCGTACGGCTTCAGTTTGCCGGCATGTCGTTTCTGAATCTCTCCGTTGCCGAATCTATAGATTCGGATGCACTTCCTGAAAAGGTAGATGTCGTCACCGCGCTGCACGCCTGCGACACCGCGACTGATGATGCCATCATGTTTGCCCTGAAGAAAAAGGCCCGCTTTGTTGTGCTGGTTCCCTGCTGCCAGGCTGAAGTAGCAGCCGTTCTTCGCAAGAACAAAGCTGCGGTTGGCGCTTCGAACAGCCTGTCCGAGATATGGCGGCACCCGCTGCATACTCGCGAATTCGGCAGTCTGGTCACAAATGTCCTGCGCTGTCTGCAGCTGGAGGCGCATGGTTATCAGGTCAACGTAACCGAATTGGTGGGATGGGAGCATTCAATGAAAAACGAACTGATTATCGCCAGCTATAAAGATCTGCCACGCCGGCGTCCGTCCGAGAAACGGCACGAAGTCCTGCATTCATTGGGGCTTGAAGAGATGGACCGGCGGTTTTTTGTGATATAATGAATCAGATATGAACTATCACACTCAAGGGAGGTAGGTATGTTCAGGAAAATTGCGGTTACGGCACTTGTATTAGGATTTGCCCTTCCAGGCGTATCCCAGGCGTCAAAGGTAAAAATCGGTTTCATAAACACAATTACCGGCGCCGAGGCCCCTATCGGCGAAAATCTGACCAACGGCGTAACCATGGCGCTGGAATACCTCAAGAAAAAAGGGATCGACGTTGAGTTAATCAAAGAAGACGATACCGGCAAGCCGGAAAAATCCCTTTCCGCCTTTGAAAAACTGGCCACTCGCGATAACGTTGTCGGCGTGGTCGGTCCGTATACTTCGGCCTGTGCAAACGCGGTAGCCAGCCAGGCAGACAGATACAAGCTGCCCCAATTGATTCCGGCTGCGGCAAAAGAGGAGATCACACGCAAGGGGCATAAATATGTATTTCGCCTAAATGCTCCGGCGGATGTCTACTCTTCCGTGCTGATGGATGCGATACTTACCGTTGACAAGCCCAAAACCATTGCCTACGTATATGCCAATACCGACTTCGGCATCTCTACGGTAAAAACGGCCAAGGAATATGCAAAAAAACTGGGAATACAGGAAGTAGCCGACGAGAAATACCAGAAAGGGGCTCCTGATTTCCGCTCTACCCTGACCAAGATCAAGATCCTCAATCCGGATCTGGTCTTTATGGTTTCCTATGAGGTCGATGCCATAACTCTCATGCGGCAGTCGCGTGAGATCCGCCTGGAACCCAAGGCTTTCCTGGGCGCGGGGGCGGGCTTTACCACGGCTCAGTTCCTGGCACAGAAGAATATTTCCAATCTGGTTTTCTCAAGCACTCAGTGGACCGAGGATGTAAATTGGCCCGGCGCGCGCAACTTCTACAATCTCTATAAGTCAAAATTCGGCAAGGTACCTTCATATCATGCCGCCTGCGCTTATGAAGCCATGATCATCATGGCCGAAACGGCAGCCAAGAATGGCGGTGACCGCGAAAAGACCCGCGCCGGGTTGAAATCGGGCCAGTGGAATGGCATCATGGGCGAGGTCAAGTTCACCGACTATGCCGGTTATACCAACCAAAACAACCATATGATGCTTGTGCAGCAGGTACAGAACGGCCTGTACGAAACCGTTTTCCCGGCCAAATTTGCGACCAGGAAATCTGTTTATCCATTCAAGTGGTAATTATAGTTGACCATCCGGGCGCGGTTGCAAAACCGCGCCTACTTCCCGTCACTTCCGCTTCGGGAGAAACTTGATGATCCTTTTTCTGCAATCCCTTATCAGCGGCATCTTGATCGGCGGGGTATACGCCCTGATCGGCATCGGCCTGACCATCATCTTCGGAGTCATGCGTGTCATTAATTTTGCCCACGGCGAAATCATGATGGTCGGAATGTACATGACCTATTTCCTGTTTACGCTGCTCGGGATCGATCCCTTTGTCTCGGTGCTCGTAACCATACCGTTGATGTTCGTCTTCGGCGCAATACTGCAAAAGCTGTTCATCAACCGGATCCTGGGGGCACTGCCTCAAAACCAGATCCTGCTCACCATAGGCATGGGGCTGATAATGAGCAACAGCATGATGCTGGCTTTCACCTCGGATTACAAGATACTGACCACTTCGTACTCATCCTCCAGCTTCCGTCTGGCGGGTCTGTCCGTTTCCAAGCCGCTGGCCATTTCGTTTTTGATTACGGCTGCGATTTCTGCGGCGTTGTACTGGTTTCTTATGAAGACTGACACAGGCCAGGCTATTCGCGCCACTGCACAGGATCGCGAAGCCGCCCAATTGATGGGGATCAACGTAAAATGGATGTCAATTCTGGCCTTCGGCATCGGCGCTTCGATGGCCGGAACCGCCGGGGCTCTGATCTCGCCGACCTATTACATCTTCCCCCAGGTCGGCAGCGCCTTCACCCTCAAGGCTTTTGTCATTACCGTTCTGGGAGGCATGGGGAGTATTGTCGGCGCCACGCTGGGCGGCGTTATTATCGGCGTGGTCGAATCAATGGGTGCCGCCTATATATCGTCCGACTGGAAGGACGTCGTGGTATTCGCAATATTTCTGCTGGTACTGCTCATCAAGCCGTCCGGACTGATGGGCACGTCAAGAACCTGAGCGGAGGCCGTTAACGCATGAATTGCTTCAGTATCCTCAATAATCGGCGCGGCGTTTCTTCGTTAGCTCTGATTGCATTCATAGTGATTGTCTTACTGATGTTCGCTTTTCCCGTCTATATTGAAAGCCCCTATGCGCGGCATATCATGGTCCTCCTGTTCCTCAGCATCATAATGGGAGAAAGCTGGAATCTTATTGGCGGCTACGCCGGACAATACTCCGTGGGACATGCAGCCTACTTCGGCGCAGGAGCCTACGGAACCCTGATCGTTATGAACGCGTCGCAGTTCGATTCGGACAAACTGCTTGAGCTTCAGGAGCTTGCCAAGAACTCCCGTTTAAGTTCACTGATGTTGAGCGCGCATGATCTGCACCCTTGGTCGGGAATATTCGTCGGCATGATTGCCGCGCTGATCCTCTCCTTGATAATCGGAAGCATCTGTTTTCGACTCCGCGGCCCCTATTTCGTCCTCGCCTCGATAGCTGTGGCCGAGATAGTCCGTATCACTGTCCTGAACCTGGCCGGCATTACCCAGGGCGCCGAAGGGATTCTGATATCCACGCTCCCCCCCTTCACTATCGGAAGCAGGGTAATCACCGATTTCAGCAACAAGGTTCCCTTCTATTACATTGGACTGTTGCTGGCACTGTTTACCATTCTAGTGACATGGATGGTTCAGAACTCAAAGCTGGGTTACTTTATTCAGGCCATTCGCGAGGATCAGGATGCGGCACACTCTTTGGGAATCAGCCTGGCTTTCTATAAGAACAGTGCCCTGGCTATATCTGCCGTGCTGACTTCGCTTGCGGGCAGCTTTTACGCTATCTACATCAAGTTTGTTGACCCGACCACCGTACTGTCGCTGGACCTTTCCGTGCAGATCGTCCTTATCAGCATCATCGGCGGTATCGGCACCATCTTCGGCCCCGTGGTCGGTGCGCTGGTGCTGGTACCGCTCTCCGAGGCGCTGCGCAGCAACATGATCGGAGAAAGTCTTATTTCGTCAGGCATGGTAAGTGCCGATTCTGCTTTCGGTAACTTCCTGATGGAGAATCTCTCCCACGCCCATGTCCTGATCTACGGCATCCTGGTGGTAGTAGTGATCCTCTTCATGCCGGACGGCGTACTCGGCTTCTTCAAGGCCTTATCGGCAAAAAAGCGTAAGGAGGCAGCCTGATGGCCATTCTCGAAATCAAGCACGTCAGTAAATTTTTTGGCGGTTTGGCGGCCAATTCCGATGTTTCCTTCGGACTGGAACAGGGGATGATAATGGGGCTGATCGGCCCAAACGGCGCCGGCAAAACCACCTTGTTTAATTGTATTACCGGTTACTATCCCCCATCCAAGGGTGAGATCGTCTTCGACGGCAGAAAGATGAACGGCCTGCAGCCTGACAAAGTCTGTAAGCTGGGGATGGCCCGCACTTGGCAGAAGGTCCGCCCCCTGGCCAGGATGAGCGTGGTGGACAACGTCATGGTCGGCGCCCTTTGCCGGACAAACTCCCTCAAGGTTGCCCGTGAAATGGCCATGGAACAGGTCAAGGTCGTTCGACTGGATCATCGCATTGATTTTATGGCCGGAGGTCTGCCGATCGGCGAGCGAAAAAAACTTGAGGTCGCGCGCGTACTGGCGACTCAGCCCAAGCTGCTGCTGCTCGACGAAGTTATGGGAGGTCTAAACCCGGCTGAGAGTGAAGAAATCATCCAACTGATTCTGGATATTCGCAAACTGGGTATCACCCAAATGGTTATAGAGCACGACATGAAGACAATTATGCGTATTTCCGACCGCATCGTGGTACTCAATTCCGGGGAAAAACTTGCCGAAGGATCGCCTGACGAGATTGTCAAGAACCCGGAAGTCGTGGCGGCGTACTTGGGAAGCGAGTAAAATCAGGGTCAAGGGTCCAGTAAAAGCTTTTGATCCCCTTTTTTTCTTGCCCCTTGACCCTTGACCCTGACTCTCTTGACTCTAAAAAAGAGGTTTCACAAATGCTCACAATAGACAAACTCAATTTCAGCTACGGCGACATGCAGATACTGTGGGGCATCGACCTGTCCGTCAGTGAAGGTGAGATCGTCACTGTTGTCGGCGCCAACGGTGCGGGAAAGTCTACAACTCTCAAGAATATTTCCAGGCTGGTCAAACCGTTGTCAGGAAGCATTATGTTCCAGGGACACGATCTCAAGAGTCTGGAGTCGCATGAAGTGGTGGAGCGCGGCATTGTCCAGGTGCCGGAGGGGCGCAAGATATTCCCGGAGATGACAGTCCTCGAAAACCTGCGTATGGGCTCTTTCATTAAGAGTGCGAGGCCGGATCGGGAGGCGAACGTTGAGCGGGTCTTCACGATGTTCCCGCGTCTCAAGGAACGTCAAAAACAGCTGGGGGGCACGATGTCCGGCGGTGAACAGCAGATGCTGGCCATCGGACGGGGCCTGATGGCCAACCCCAAACTGCTGCTGCTAGATGAACCGTCACTTGGACTTTCGCCATTATTTGTTAAAATTATCTTCGAGATCATTCAGGAGATCAACAGACAGGGGGTCACCATCTTGCTGGTGGAGCAGAACGTATTCCAATCCCTCAAGATCGCCGACCGGGCGTATGTACTGGAGACCGGCCGAGTCGTCCTGTCCGGCACCGGCAGCGAATTATTGAATAACGATCATGTAAAAAAGGCATTTCTCGGAATGTAAGGAGGGGGCAGCTATGCAGACGGTCGAACAATGGATGACGCTTAATCCCTATACCATTGAAGCTGACGCTT
Organism: uncultured Geobacteraceae bacterium; assembly: GCA_903925005.1. Classification (GTDB taxonomy): domain Bacteria; phylum Desulfobacterota; class Desulfuromonadia; order Geobacterales; family Pseudopelobacteraceae; genus JACRCG01. The sequence goes on along the minus strand of CAIYDX010000219.1, from coordinate 51,423 downwards.
CCATTATCGAAGCGATGCATTTGATGAAGGAGAAGCACATACGCCGTTTGCCGGTCACCAGTGACGGCAAATTTTGCGGAGTGATTACAGAACTTATGATTAAGAGTTTCACTCCCGGGCAATCCACATCTCTGGATACCTGGGAGGTGCACTATATACTTGCCAAAGCCACCGTCAAAGATGCAATGAACCCTCATCCACTGACTATTACTCCTGACGCCCCACTCTGCCAGGCCGCCCAGATAATTCACGACAACAAACTTAACGGGATGTGCGTAACTGACGGCGACAACAACCTTGTGGGACTGCTGACCAACACTAATCTGATCGAGGCGTTGATATCTATCTGCAAATCATCAAATTAACCTTAACTGCCGTTATCCCCTACTGTTCAACTTTTTTTTGTACCGGCATCGATTCATCAAGGACTATCAGATAGCCATCCGGATCGAAGCACCACATCTCCTTGACGCCGTACGGTTTTATATCGAGCGGGTAGAGAATCTCAAGTCCCTCCTCCATGATGGCGTCACGTATATCCTCGATTTCCGTCACTTCGAAATGAAGGGTAACCCCTATGCCGCGCGGGAACATGCTGAAGCGCGGTTCCAACACCGGATGGGCTTTGATGACATCGGCCTCCTCCACAAAAACAATTGCCATGCCATCCATATCGATCAGCAGATGGTCAGGCGCCCCTTTCGATGTAAATGACCGCTGTACCGGCAATTCCAGTATCCCGGCATAAAAAGCTTCCGTCACTACCAGTTGCGAAACTGTCAGCTGAATTGAATGTGGTGCGCGATGTGCCTTCACTCAAACCCCTTATAGAAAAATGTGACATATCCGGAAAGCCGGGTAAGCCAGTTGGTGTAGATCAGTACGCCGATCACCGTCAGGAAAACTCCGGTGATGATTTCAAAAGCATGCATATATTTTTTGAAGCGGTTGAATACAGCCAAAAAACTATGCATGGCAAGCGCCGAAAGAAAGAACGGCACTCCCAGGCCCATCGAGTAGAGCAGCAGCAGCAGAATTCCCTGATATACCCGCTCTTCTGTTGCGGCCACAGCCAATATTGCCGCAAGGATCGGTCCGATACAGGGGGTCCATCCGGCGGCAAACGCAATCCCAACAAGAAAACTACCGGCATACCCCGCCGGTTTATGCTTGATCGTCACCCTTTTCTCACCCAGCAGGAATTTAAGAGGCAGGATTCCGGTCACATGAATACCGAGCAGTACCAGAAGAACGCCGCCTACTTTTCTGATTAAAGTGGCATGTTCCTGCAGGAACGAACCAATATAAGTGGCGGAGGCGCCAAGCAGGACAAACACAGCTGTAAAACCGCAGATAAAACAGAGCGAATGAAGTATCGTTTTTTGACGGATGATGTGTGAAGGGTGTTCTGCCTGCAGGTCGGAAAAAGAAATGCCGGTGATGTAGGTTATATAGGACGGGATCAGCGGCAGCACACATGGCGATATGAAAGAGAGCAGGCCGGCAATGAATGCCCCGATGTAAGATACTTCCTGACTGATCATGAGACTCCTATTTCATCAATCCTTCCAGAAAGGAGACGACTTCCGGAGAATCCCAGGCAAATCCACCCATAACCTTTTTGACCAGAATACCCTGCTTGTCGATAATAAACGACTCGGGCACTCCGGTGATGCCATAAGACTTGGCTGAAACGCCACTTTCGTCAAAGTACGTAGGAAGGAAATGTCCGGACTGTTTAAAATATGAATCAATAGCCGACTTCCCCCCTTCATCAATTGAAATTGCTACCATTTGAAACGGTTTGCCGGCCATTATGCTGTTCAGATTCATCATGGTGGGAATCTCTGCACGGCATGGGGGACACCACGTCGCCCAGAAATTAAGCAGAACTACATTACCTTTCAGATCGGATAATTTAAGAGTTTTGCCATTTACCAACGATACGACGGAAATGTCGGGAGCAGGGCTTTTTTCTTTTGCAACAACACTTGTTATTGACGTATCTGTTTTAGAGCAGGCGGCCAGGGCCAGAAACAGACCAGCAATAAAAAGTAAGGAAATCCGCAGCATGAAACCTCCGGTGATTCAATGCATATGAGACAGGGGGTGAAAAGTGGATGGCAATTATTTGCTGCGTGTTACCACATATTCGGATATACTGCGCAGAGCCTCTCGAATGGGTGACGGCGCAAACTGGTCCAGGTGACTATTGCAGCGGTTTATGTATGATCTGGCGGTATCCACGGTATATTCGATGCCGCCGTACTGTTTGACGAAACCGGAAACAGTCCTGAAATCATCAAGCGACATTTCGTCCTGTTCGACTACTGTCGCGATCACCGTCCGCTCGGATTCGCTGCATTGACGCAGAGTATGGATCAGGGGCAACGTAATTTTGCCCTCTTCAAGATCATGTCCGATGCTCTTGCCGAACTCTTCTTCGGTAGCAACATAGTCTAAAATGTCATCCATCAACTGGAACGCAATGCCGAGATCCATTCCGAAATCAGCCAAAGCCTGACGCTGATTCTGCGGTACAGCCCCCAGAATTGCTCCTGCTTCACAGGCAGCAGACATCAAAATGGCGGTCTTGGAGCGGACAACATTGATATAGCGCTCTTCCGTCAAATCTATTTCGCCGGTACAGAGCAGCTGCATGACCTCGCCTTCGGCTATGACAGTCGTTGCATCGGAAAGGATCCGCAGGATATCCAGACTACCGACATTTACCATCAGGGAAAATGATTTGGAAAAGAGAAAATCTCCCACCAATACCGAGGCTTCGTTGCCCCACAGGGTATTGGCCGAAGCGATGCCGCGCCGCAATGTCGCGCTATCGACAACATCATCGTGCAGCAAGGTTGCCGTATGGATAAACTCTATCACACTCGCCAGCGGCACGGCCTTATCGGCGGTATAACCGCTTAAACGGGCCGCAAGCAGCAATAGCGCGGGGCGAACACGTTTGCCGCCACTGGAGAGCACATACTCGCCGACTTTGCGAATCAGAGGAACATCTGACTGCAGATCTTTACGAAACTGTTGTTCGACCAGCTTGAGGTCTTCACCGATTATGTTGAGAGCAGCCTGCATTTGATGGAGTCCTTATGGTAAATTCGTGTCATAATAGAAGAAGGGCTTCCGATTTGTCAAAGCTTTTCTGGCAAGGATTTATGGAGGTTTACAGGCGGAGCGGCATCATCTTTCGATTGCCAGACTTAACTCCACGGTATATGGTACTCCGATAAGAACAAATAGATGCAACACAAAAGGAACCAGTATGAGATTTGAAGAACTTCCAATTCCGGAACAGGTGCTACGAGCCATTGCCGAAGCAGGTTTCAGCGAATGCACCCCGATTCAGGAACAGACCCTCCCAATTACCCTGACGGGAACTGATATTGCCGGTCAGGCTCAGACCGGCACCGGCAAAACAGCCGCCTTTCTGATTTCACTCTTTACTTGTTTGCTGGCAAACAAACAGCCTGCCGGCAGACCACGCGCACTGATTCTGGCGCCGACCCGTGAACTGGTTGTTCAAATCGATGCGGACGCCAAACAGTTGGGTGCCCACTGCGGTTTTACCGTCCAGGCGATTTATGGCGGAGTGGATTATATGAAACAGAAGAACGCCCTTTTGGACGGTGCCGATATTGTCGTCGGCACACCGGGGCGTTTGATCGATTACCTCAAGCAGAAGATCTACAGTCTGAAGGATATCGAGGTACTGGTAATTGACGAGGCTGACCGGATGTTCGATCTCGGATTTATTGCCGATCTGCGTTTTATCCTCCGGAAGCTGCCGACATTTGAGAAACGTCAGAACCTGATGTTTTCTGCGACCCTCAATCCAAAAGTCATGGAATTGGCGTATGAATTCATGAATTCGCCGACCAAAGTTTCGGTAACTCCGGAAGCCATGACCGCCGAAAGGGTGGAACAGCTACTGTTTCACTGTTCCCGTAAAGAAAAATTTTCACTGCTCCTGGGACTTTTGCGGCGTGAAGGCATGGCACGCACGATGATTTTCATCAACACCAAACGCGAGGCTGAACATCTGCATAACCTCCTGAATGCCAATAGTTTTCCTTGTAAAGTTATTTCGGGAGACGTTGAACAGCGCAAACGGATGAAAATCCTGGACAACTTCAAAGACGGCTCGTTGCCGATCCTGATTGCTACCGATGTCGCATCACGAGGCCTGCATATTGACGGCGTCTCGCACGTCATCAACTACGATCTGCCGCAGGATTGCGAGGATTATGTCCATCGCATCGGGAGGACCGCGCGGGCCGGCGCCGAGGGAAAAGCAATTTCCCTGGCTGATGAGGATGGCGCCTTCTTCCTGGAGGCGATTGAGGAGTATATTAAAACCAAAATTCCGACTGAATGGGCAGATGATGATTTGTATGTTCTCGATTATGTCCGGACCGCCAGGCCGAAACGGGTTCAGGATATCAAGCGGGACAAACCGGGTGCCGGGCGAGGTAACGACAAGAGCAGACGACCTGTCGCGGCTCCTCATAAAAAGCCGGCTGCAGTTGTTGCCAAGCCGGCAGTTACAGCTCCTTCGTCTGAAGCGGAAGTAAAAAAGAAGCCGAGGCGACGCAAGAGAAAGCCGCAACCGGCTGGTGATCAGGCGGCTGTCACGGCAACCGAACAGGCATAAAAAAACGGAGCATCTTCTTTGATATAAAGAAGGGCGCTCCGTTTTTTAATCCAATAAAAAACAGTTCACAAGTGCCGGTTCAGGTTCAAGCTTCCTCGGCAGCCGTTTCCTGCCCTTCAGCACCTTCGGTTTCTTCCGATCCGTCACTGTTAGGCTCACTCTTGCGCGCCTTCTTTTCATCCTTTTTCTTTTGCCGCTCCAGTTCCTTCTTGCGTTTTTCAAACGAATAATTCGGCTTGGCCATGTTAATTTCTCCTTTTTTTATCGCAGGATTTTATCTGCAGCCCGCCGCATGATGACTCTTCGAAAGGTAATAATCATAAGTTCCTTCATACACCCGCATCTCGCCATGATCAACCTCAAAAACGCGATCTACCAATAATCGGAGAAAATGTCGGTCATGACTGACCAGAACAATCGTCCCGCCGAAGTTCCTGAGAGTTTCAAGCAGCATCTCGCGGGAGCGGATATCCAGATGATTGGTAGGTTCGTCAAGGATCAGGAAATTAACCGGACGGGCCAGAATCGTAGCCAGTACCACCCTGCTCTTCTCACCACCCGAGAGGTTCTCTATACGCTTATCCACGGTGTCGCCGGAAAAGAGGAATGCGCCGAGCAGATTGCGAATTGTGCCGATTGTGGCGAGCGGCATGTAATCCTGCATGGTTTCGAAGATTGTCTTTCTCGGATCAAGCAGTTCCATCGCATGCTGGCTGAAATAGCCGATTTCGACATTGGCGCCAATAGTCATGCTGCCGGTTGTCGCTTCGGTCTGACTGGCCAGTATTTTGAGAAAGGTCGACTTGCCGGCACCATTCACACCGACTACGGCAATCTTGTTAAGACGTTTAACCATACCGGTTACGCCGTGGAAAACCGGTTTCTCCTGCCCGTCCGGCGTCATCCAGACCTTGCCGAGGTCCGTAAAAGCAGCCACGTCGTCACCGCTGCGCGGCGGCTCGGCAAAACCAAAGCGGACGGCGCGCTCTTCGGCGGGAATCTCGATCCGTTCGATCTTTTCCAGCTTCTTGACCCGTGACTGCACCTGTGCGGCGTGAGAAGCGCGGGCGGCAAAGCGGGCAATGAACTCCTCCTCCTTGGCAAGCATGTCCTGTTGCCGCTTGTGTGATGCAATCAGCTGATCCAGGCGTATATCTCGCTCTCGCTCATAGAAATCATAATTTCCGCCATATGTTGTGACGGTAGAGTTGGCAACTTCGATGATTCTGGTCACGACGCGGTTCATGAAATCGCGATCGTGGCTGGTCATCAGGAGCGCCCCTTTAAATTCGCTGGAGAGCCACTCTTCCAGCCAGATGATCGATTCGACGTCAAGATGGTTGGTCGGTTCGTCCAGCAGCAGTACGTCCGGCTTGAGAGTCAGGATACTGGCCAGTGCGATACGCATTTTCCACCCACCGCTGAATGATTCTACCGGATGATTATAACGGTCAGGGCCGATTCCGAGCCCGGTCAAAACTGCTTGGGCGCGGGAATCGAGGTCGTACCCTTCCATATGTTCAAACTCCTCTACCGCTGTGCCATACCGCTCCAGAAGCGCAGTCATCTCATCATCGGACTGCGGCTCGCACATTGCCGCTTCCATCTCCTTCATCTCCGCCGCCAAACGGACGGTAGAGCCACAGGTAGCCATTACTTCTTCAAGCGCAGAGCGGCCGGACATATCACCAACTTCTTGTGAGAAATAACCTATCGTGGTCTTTTTAGGAAGAATCACCTCGCCGGAATCCGGTTCTTCTTCACCGGATATAATTCTGAAAATAGTAGTTTTGCCGGCACCGTTCGGGCCGACCAGGCCGGTATGCGTTCCGGGGAGGATCTGGCAGGATGCATTCAAAAACAGAACCTGTGAGCCATGCTGTCTGGATATGTTTGATAATTGAATCATTACTTTAAACTCCTGGTTCTATCGCATTAATAGTCTTTGCCTTTATTAGAGCAAATCAAAGGCAATAGAACGCGGATGACGCAGATTGAGCAGATTTTCGCGGATTCTAATACTTATTTCTGCCTTGTTGATCCGTGTATATCCGCTTAAATCGTTAGTGACTGTTGCTGCATATTTAGCAGCTTACAGACACTTAGTTGTTTCATCAGACTTGATCCGCGTTCTATTGCCTTTGAGTTATTTGTTTTAAGTGCTTTTGAACGGTTTGGCAACTAATCCAAACTTACCAGCCAGACATACGGGATCATGCCGTAATTCCACGCAAGGCAGAGCCGCCGGTAACCGGAAAAGAGGAGTCCTTGCCTGTTGGAGCAAAGGATTATCGGCGCTTTGAGAGACAGAGAACCGGCACACTGCAGAGCATCCTCCATCTTGGAATAGTTCTTTCTATAGCCCCGTTTCGCCCGGGCAAGATAGGTCTGGTACTCTTCATAGCGGTGATATGAAAGCGCCACCGGGATTTCGCCGACCGACTCACCGCGAGGATAGGCGACCAGCTCCCCGTAGTCAAACCGGGAAACAATCCGTTCCCACGTGACGGCATGAGAACCATACCACTCCTGCTTGGCCGGATGATTAAAAAACTCCCAGCATTCTTCCTCAATATCGGGCTTCAGCCAGTTAATATTTAGGGTCGAAGGTGAAATCATTGTTGCTCCGGTGTATAAAAAGCCACAGAGAGATGTCCCTGTGGCTTTTTATACAACTTGTCCCAAGACTACAGGCTCAAATCAGCATGGCCATGATACAGTTCATCCCGTTCCTGTGATACGTCTGCACTTTCCATATACTCTTCAAAGCCCATGGTGCGGTCGATTACGCCCCCTGGAGTGATCTCGACAATCCGGTTGGCGACCGTTGAGACAAATTCATGGTCGTGCGAGGCGAACATAATCACTTCACTGAACGCAATCAGGCCATCGTTAAGGGCGGTGATCGATTCGAGATCGAGGTGATTGGTCGGTTCATCAAGGATAATTACATTGGCGGCGGTCAGCATCATACGCGACAGCATACAGCGAACCTTTTCGCCACCAGATAGCACGGTGGTTTTTTTCATCGCCTCTTCGCCGGAGAAGAGCATTCTGCCGAGGAAACCGCGCGCAAAGGTTTCACCTTCGGTTGGGGGTGAATACTGCCCCAGCCATTCGATCAAAGTCATCTCGCGTTCAAAGTACTGGCTGTTTTCCTTGGGGAAATAGGCGCTGGTAATGGTAATACCCCAGCGAAAGCTGCCGCTGTCCGGTTCCAACTCACCGGCAAGAATCTGAAAAAGTGTCGTACGAGCAAGGGTGCTGCCGCCAACGAACGCAATCTTGTCCCCTTTGCGTACGATCAGGTCAAAATTATTCAACACCTTGACCCCGTCGATTTCTTTGGTAAGCCCCTGGATTTCCAGGATGATATCGCCACAGGGGCGCTCCGGCTTGAAGACCACGTGAGGATATTTTCTGGATGAGGTCGGCATATCCTCCAGAGTGAGTTTATCAAGCAGTTTCCGGCGCGACGTCGCCTGTTTCGCTTTGGAGGCATTGGAGCTGAAGCGCTGGATAAAGGCTTTAAGTTCGTCAGCCCTTTCGGATACTTTACGGTTTTCGTTCTGCTTCTGCTTTAAGTTTAGCTGACTGGCGTGATACCAGAAATCGTAGTTGCCGACATAAATCTGAATCCGCCCAAAGTCGATATCTGCGGTATGCGTACATACCTGATTGAGAAAGTGACGGTCATGAGACACGACAATAACGGTATTCGGAAACCGGAACAGAAACTCTTCCAGCCACTGTATAGATTTCAGATCGAGATTGTTGGTAGGCTCGTCCAGCAGCAGTACGTCCGGGCTGCCGAACAGGGCCTGGGCCAGCAGGACACGCACCTTGTCCCCCGCCTCCAGCTCCTTCATCTGTTTTGTCCGCAGCTCTTCCGGTATGCCGAGACCGTTCAAAAGCACCGCAGCCTCGGATTCAGCCTCATAGCCGTTCATCTCGGCAAATTCGCTTTCAAGTTCGGCGGAACGTACTCCATCCGCTTCGGAAAATTCAGCTTTGGCGTAAATCGCCTCGCGTTCCGTCATGACATCATACATCCGCTTGTGTCCCATGATAACCGTGTTGAATACGGTTTCTTCGTCAAAGGCAAACTGGTCCTGTCGAAGAACCGCAATCCGCTCCCGTGGACCGACTATGATTTCCCCTTTATCGGCATCAAGCTCGCCAGCGAGAATTTTGAGAAACGTCGATTTCCCTGCCCCGTTTGCGCCGATCAACCCATAACAGTTACCGGGGGTGAACTTGATGTTGACGTCTTTGAAAAGTACTCGTTTACCGTAAGAAAGGGTGATATTAGATGCTGCAATCATGCTGGTCTGGTACTCCTCATTTTGAAAGTTGGAAATATTTTCGTTCACGCACTTATCCCGATTTATCGGAACAAGAAATAAAAAACCACAGGGCATGGTGAGCTCTGTGGTTCACGAACTTGAACACAGTAGCACAAATTCCTGTAAAGGGGCAATACATTTCGATTTCAGTGCCTGATACATAACGTACTAAGCTTCCTCCATCAAAACAGATCTCCCCATCAGATTGACTTTTAACCGCTTCCGATGCTATTCAGGATCGTGCATTTTATCTAAGGAGCCCTCGTGTCCAACAAACATAGCCGTCTGTTCGCTTTCATATCGAAACATCCCCGTTCGATTCTGATGTTTGCCCTGTTATTTTCAGCCATCTCAGTTGCCTACACGGTCAGGAACATGACGTTTTTGACAGGTCGCGACGATCTTATGCCGAGTAACACCGCCTTCCAGGTCGATTACCGTGCCTATCGCGCCGAATTCGGTGATCAGGAAGAGATTGTCGCGGTGATAGAGTCAGAAGACGCGGCTAAATCAACCAAGGCTGCTGATGCACTGTACGCAACCCTGAACAAGGAGCGAGGATTATTCAGGGATGTTTTCTACCCCGGCGGCCTCCCCTACTTCCGTACCAACGGCCTTTTGTTCATGCCACTTGACGACATTAAAAATTTGCGTAAAACCTTGACAATGGCGGCGCCGGTATTGAAAGATTTGGCCGCCGCGCCTTCTGTGCAAACGCTCTTTACTAGCCTGACCGGTCAAATCGACAGTTATTTGGCGTCTTCCGTAGAGACGCATGATCATGCGTCTCTACAAAGCATCACCTTCATGCTGACCACGCTGGACAAGGGTTTCAAGGCCTTTGACGGCAAAACAAGCGGCTTGTCGATGGATTCGTTCCTGAAAGGCGGCGGTGATGGCAAACCATCCATGTTGGAGAACGCCGGTAAACAGCAGGTAATTACCATGCTGCCGGTCAAGGATGAGGGGAGCTTTGTCGCCTCGGAAAAGTCGATCAAGGCTGCCCGCGCGGCGCTGGACGAAATCCTGAAAAAACCGGAGTTTAAGGGGGTTACCGGAGGATTGACCGGCGTGCCGGTCCTAGAATACGAAGAGATGGCCACCAGCAAGCACGACCTGGAAATTGCCACCATTCTCTCTTTGACGCTGACTGTTATACTGCTACTGTTCGCCTTTCGCGGTTTGCTGAACGTGATTGCCGCGATGGTCTCGCTGATCGTCGGAATCTGCCTTTCGTTCGGCTTCGCCACCGCTGCCGTCGGACATCTAAATATCCTGTCGATGGTCTTCGCTATCATGCTGATCGGCCTGGGGATCGAGTATGGCATCCAGGTTGTGCTCCGCTATCAGGAGGAACTGAAGCGAGGCGCATGCGGCATGGATGCGATCGAAACCGGTCTCTCCACCAATATCCGTTCGATTATTATGGCCGCCGCCACCGTGGCATTGGCCTTTGCCACCTTTGCTTTCACCGACTTCAAGGGTATTGCCGAACTCGGCATCATCGCCGCCGGTGGGGTCGTTATCTGCGTCATCGCTACCTTTACCGTGTTGCCGGCCATGCTGATACTGCTGGAACAATTCAAGAAACATGCACCATCACCCCATCCTTACCTTCCCCTTGAAGGGGAAGGGACTAACAACTTAATAGATCTTGACTTTCCCCCTCCCTTTCAAGGGGAAGGTAAGGGTGGGGATGGGGTAGATTGCGGTACTTTTATTTACACCCTCTTCGGAAAGCCTCGGACCGTCATTGCAGCAACACTCGCTCTGTCACTGATCTGCCTCTACCCTGCCCTGTCGATGCGCTTCGACTATAATCTGATGAATCTGCAAGCGAAGGGGTTGCAGTCGGTAACGTACGCCTACAAACTGATGCGCAGTAAGGAGAACTCCGGTTACTTTGCCGTTGTAACCGCTCGCGACAGGGCGGAAGCCGGTCAGCTGACTGAACGGCTCGAAAGGCTGCCGGCCGTGGATCATGTAGTCAACCTGCCGGCCCTGGTTCCGGATCAGCAGGAGGCAAAGCTGGCGGAACTGGCATCGCTGAAACAGATCATGGCTGAGGTCAAACCGGTCCCTTATGAAGAAAATATGCAGGTCATGGCCCTTCCGGCTGTCTTTGAAAATTTCCGTAATCGGGTGGAGATGCTCAAAAAATCGCTGGAAACTCGAAAAGCTCCGGAAGCTCTACAAATTGCCGCCTTTCTGACGACTCTGGACAGCTTTTTCAAAACTCTGGAAAAAGAAAAGGATAAGAACGCTCTGGGAATGCTACGTGAATTTCAAGGGGAGATGTTTGCCGAACTCCCCGACAAACTGCGCATGATGAAAGAGAGCCTTGAGGCGTCACGAGTCAGCGAGGCCGATGTACCGGAACAACTGATACAACGCTTTGTAGGCAAGAGCGGCAAACTGCTGCTGCAGGTGGCTGCTAAAAAAGAGATCTTCGAGCATGAACCGCTGGAGGAGTTTGTCAAACAGGTTCAGGGGGTAGTTCCGCATGCAACCGGAGAACCGGTAATGGTCTATGAGTCGTTGACCATTCTGCGTGATTCCTACCTGCGAGCTTTCGGTTACGCTTTCATAGGCATCGCCGCGATCCTGCTGATCAACTTCAAAAGCATCCGCTTTGCGCTGATCGGTGCGCTGCCGCTGGCCGCCGGTCTGCTGCTGATGGTGGGGGGGATGTGGCTGGCCGGGATCAGCTTCAACTCAGCCAACATTATTGTCCTGCCGCTGATACTAGGGGTGGGGATCGACTCGGCCATCTATATCATCAACCGGTATCGTCTGGGGAACGAAACGCCTCCGCAGGTAGCCATGAGCAGCGCCGGAATCGGGGTATTCCTGAACGCCCTGACGATCCTCTTCAGCTTCGGCGCTTTGATGGTGGCGCACCACCAGGGAGTTTTCAGCATCGGAGCGGTCATGTCGCTCGGCATGTTCGCCAGCGTGGCGGTCTTTATGGCTTTTTTACCGGCACTGCTGAGCGTGTGGGGAAAACGGGAGTGATAACCCGAGGTCACGGGGCCGACACCGTGATGACCTGGCTCCCCTCCCCTCCCGGATTGACGACCTGAAGGCGAAAATCCTTATTGACCGGAGAATAGGGGTGCCGCTGGTAGATCAGTTTTTTGCAGTCGATATATATCAGTTTTTCCCGTTCGGCCATATCCTGCCCACCGCGCCCGCCGATCTGTGTGCCATCCACATATATCGATGAATTCTGATGAAAGTTTCTTCCGGAAATAATCAGTTCATAGAAGCTTACATGTTCATCGCCTATCGATATCTGGCTAATTTCAGGTCTGGTTTCAATAAAGAGATTCAAGGGCACGGAACCGATTTCGGGATTGTTTTTCACCAACACTTGGTGAAGCCCGCCAGACACGGCAGGGACGGCGAAAGAGATGGTCTCCTGAGAAATAAAGGTGCCGGCAAGCAGAGCCCCATCAAAAAAGATCATTGAAGTTTCGCGATAATTTTTACCGCGGGTAATCACTTCGCGCTCCTTGCCTGCGGCACAGGAGCTGATCACTGCCGGTTCCAGAGAGCTGAGTTCCGGGCGCACTGGAAGTACCGTAAAATTATAGGATCTGCCGGTAATGCCGTCGGAGCGTTTCAGGTAGAGTGCGTACAGGCCTGCTTCAAGCTGTTGCGGTATATTGAATTCAACCTGTTTGTCATTGACAACCCGTATTTGAACTTCAACGCTGCCGAGAAAAACGGCGGCGTTTTCCCCGAAGCCTGAACCGGACAACGTCACCTTCGCACCTGGTTCTGCCTGGGCCGGGATGATACTGAGTATAGTGATTGACGCTGCTGCCGGAACAGATTTTGGAGTTATCTCGTTCTTTGTACGAGTCGGACGTTCAGCGGCAGACGCTTCTTCGTATGCCAGGCAAAAGCAACAAACAATAATGAGTGTTCGTAAGGATTTTAACAGCATAGAGACACTCCCGACCATTTAGGCACAATTTTTATGACCTAGCATTTAACCGTCATTGCCATCCAAATCCCGCTCATCATAAATAGAACATTAGCGCCCCATGCAGCGACCATAGGGGGCAAAACACCGCTTCGGCCATATGAGAGCAGTACCGCATTGACAACAAAATAAGCAAAACCGATCCCGATGCTGGCGCCGACCCCCATGGCAATGCTTCCGGTGCGGCTGTTTCGCATTGCAAAAGGAATTCCGAGCAGCACCATTATCAGAGCCGCGAATGGTGAAGCAATTTTGGTATGCATCAACGTCAGGTAACGATAGGCCTGATAGCCGCCACGCTTCAGATTTTCCGCATACTCTTTTAGCGTACGGATACTCATGTTATCGGCATCGCTTTCCAGAACCTTCAAATCTTCTATTTTGAGGTTTAGATCGAGCGGCATCGTTTGCGCATGCCGCGGCGCATAACCGGCCGGAGTCTGAAAATTCCTCGTTGTTGCGGAATTAAGCAGCCAGCCCCCTTCCCGATAGACCGCCGAAACGGCGTCAATCCTGCTGACCGGATTCATGGCTTCATCAACGTTCCAGACAACCACACCGCTTAATGTTTTTGTTTTCGGCTCAAATAGATGGGCCCTCAGGATCATTGACTTGGAGCGGAACCAGATGTTGTTCCGTTTGAACGCGGCGTGGTCAACCTCTTTCTTGATCTTGACCCGAACCAGCAGTTCAGTGCGCGCATAACTGTGTGGCAAAATCAGTTCAGCATTGATCAACAACAGAATGCTGGCAATTAACCCGAGAGCCAGCATCGGCAGCGATATTCTCAACAAGCTGACACCGCAACTGCGCAGGGCAATGATTTCGCTGTCGCGTGAAAGCGTGCCAAGTGTCAGCAACGTAGCCATGAGAATCGAAAATGTGGCGGTCCGGCTTATCATTTCTGGAAATTTCCAGATAAAGTACTGCAGCATATCGCCCGCAGCCCCTCCGGCACGCAGAAAGCGCGGAATGTTTTCAATCAGATCGATAACCAGATAAATCCCGACAAAACCGCTCAAACAGAGCAGAAGCAGGCGTAACCAGGTCCGGGCAATATAACGGTCGATGATACCCATATCAGGTCGCCTTCCTGAAATAATCAAGAAATCTTCGCATCGGAAAAAGTGGAATTCTCTTTTCCAGTGATGCCATTCGTAAAAAGTACCAACCAATGGCAAAGAAGATCAAATTTGGAATCCAGAGCACAACGGCAGCGGGGGCAGTCCCCTTCTCCGCCAGAGTCCGCATAACCGACATAAGAACGTAATAGGCAAGTATTATTGCGATACTTACGGTAAAACCACCCGATTTACCCGAACGACGGTTCTGTAGTCCCAGCGGGACCGCCAGGATTGCAAAAACCAGCGAAGCGATCGGAAAGGTAAAGCGACTGTGAATTTCAGCAAGTGCTTTCAGACGGTTGTTAGCCGAAGTACCCGGATCGTCAAGAGTACTCTGCAGCTCGGACAACCACATATCCGGCTCGTTTCTGGATATTCCGGTACCGTTCCCTTTTTCGCCGACCGTCATACTGTATTCACCAAAATGAACCAACCGGTAAAGGCCGCCGGTTCCTTTTATATGAATGGAACCATTATGCAGAGACAAGAGCAGCGCCTGACCGCCTTCCGCGCCGGCAATGATTCCGTCTCCTGCAAAAATCGTCATGGGCCGGTCGGGATTGCGGCCATCGTGAATGACGATTCCTTTCAGCGTGTGACTCTGTTCGTCATACTGATCGGTATACATGACAACACCCGGTATATCATCCCAAAACGTCTTTTCGCGAATGGTGGCTGTTATGTTCCGTTTCAGCACCTGAAGGCTGAGCTCTTTGAAGGCGCTGTTGCCCCATGGCACACCGATGGTACTGGCCCCCAAGGCCAGCAGCACCGCTACAATCGCGCAAATAATCACCGGCGGCAACATCTGAATAAGGCTTATGCCGCCGGCCTTGAGAACAACAATTTCGTTATCGGCGGAAAGCCGCCCGAAAGCCAGCAGTACCGCCAGCAAAAAGGCCATTGGAATCGTAAACACCAGAAAGGAAGGGACCAGATACAGGATCATTCTGCTGACATCCGCCAGCGGGACTCCATGTGACACGACAAGATCAGTCAGGGTGATCAAGCGTCCCATCAGCAGAACCAAAGTAAAAATGACAATGCCGAGCAGGAAGAGCGAGGAGATTTCCCGAATTATGTAGAGGGATAAAATGCGTTTCACGGAGGGGATGATACATGAGCTGAAGAGTTGTGTAAAGGGCTCAACAGTCAAATAGGCGGGAACCGGTAATCAGGTTCCCGCTCAAAGTATACAAATCAGCTCTGTGCCGACCAAACTCCATGCAGGTTGCATAATTCACGGGCGGACAATTTTGTTGCTGTGACGTTAAACGTAGCGGTCGGGGCATCACCAGGATTGAGGAACTGACGATACGCCTTGCCGTCGGCGACCAGCTCGATCCACTCGATATAATGTTTTTCTTCCATCGGATGGGCAACAGATCCGATCGTAACTTTCACGTTACCATTACCGACTTCAATAACCGGGACATGCTTCTCTTTGGCGGCGTCAACAGTGTTTTCCGACAACAGCTTCATCTCCTGGCCGCAACAGGACAGGTCGCCCTCGCCCGCATGAATAACCTCGACAATATT
The DNA here is from genome assembly GCA_903925005.1 of uncultured Geobacteraceae bacterium. Taxonomy (GTDB): domain Bacteria; phylum Desulfobacterota; class Desulfuromonadia; order Geobacterales; family Pseudopelobacteraceae; genus JACRCG01. The sequence goes on along the minus strand of CAIYDX010000219.1, from coordinate 35,751 downwards.
GCCGCACAGATCACATTTGTAGACTTCAAGTAATTTTGCCATAGTTATATTTCTCCTTTTCCATGTAGTAACCCCCGCAACGGGGTTCAAGTAATTACCAATTCTCGCCCAATAATTCAAAATGCGCCTTCGGATGCAAACAGGCTATACAGGTTTCCGGCGCTTCCTTGCCGGTGTGAAGATAGCCACAGTTTCGGCAGCGCCAGACAACGTCGCCATCTCTGGTAAATACTCGGCCGGCATCAATATTTGCCAGCAGGTCGCGATAGCGCTTTTCATGCTGTTTCTCGGCTACCGATATAGCCGTCCAGGCCGCCGCGATTGCCGGGAACCCCTCTTCTTTGGCGATTGCCGCAAATCCTGGGTAGAGATGCGTGTGCTCATCACGCTCACCGTTGGCCGCTGCCAGAAGATTCTCTGCCGTTGTGCCGATTTTACCAGCAGGGAAACAGGCGGTAATTTCCAGATCGCCCCCCTCTAAAAATTTAAAGAAACGTTTGGCATGTTCCTTCTCCTGGCAGGCCGTTTCTTCGAAAATATCGGCAATTTGAACAAAACCCTCTTTTTTGGCAACACCTGCAAAATAGGTGTAACGATTGCGCGCCTGACTTTCGCCGGCAAAAGATTTGAGCAGATTCTGCTCGGTTTTGGTACCCTTGATTGAAACTGCCATTTTGCCTCCTGTTGAAATAATTTAAATACGACTGATATTGTCTTTTATACCGCACTTATTTTATATTGCAAGCAGGAAAATAAAAAAGGGGATGCATTTCTGCATCCCCTCGTGTGGTTCGGGTCAGTAAGCCGGAAATTACTACAGCTGACGGCCGCCTTCAGCAGCCCATTTTTCGAGCATTGGCGTGGTAACTGATTTCGGACGCTCAAGAGCGTAGCCGAGGCCACGGTCCCAGGTGATGTTTGCCATGCAGCCGAGTGCGCGGCCTACACCGAACAAAACGGTGTAGAATTCAAACTCAGTCAGACCGTAGTACATCTGGATAACGCCGGACTGTGCGTCAACGTTTGGCCATGGGTTTTTGGTTTTGCCGTGCTCGGTAAGAACGCCTGGAGCAACTTCAAAGATCATGGCGATAACTTTGAACAGCGGGTAATCTTTGAGGCCCTCAGTATTCAGGCAGAACTCACGCTGTGAGGAATAGCGGGGATCGGTCTTACGGAGAACGGCATGACCGTAACCAGGAATAACCTGACCGGCATTAAGAGTGTCCCAGAGAGCGGCTTTGATCAATTCTGCGGTAGGCTCGACATCTTTGCAGTATTTTTCCTGGAACTTGAGAGTCCAGTCAAGAACTTCCTGATTGGCAAGACCGTGCAGAGGACCGGCAAGGCCGTTCAGACCAGCGGAGTAAGCATAGTAAGGATCAGAGAGAGCCGAGTGTACCAGATGAGTGGTGTGAGCCGAAACGTTACCTGACTCGTGATCGGAATGAAGGATGAAGTACATGCGGGCAACGTCTTTGTACTCTTCTTTCTGGCCGATCATGTGGGCAAAGTTGGCCCCCATGTCGAGGGTCGGATCGATAGCGATCTGCTTGTCGCCGCGATATTTCAGGTTATAGATGAAGGCGGCAATAACTGGGATACGGGCAACGATGTCGCAGGCATCTTCATAGACATATTCCCAGGCGGTCATTTTGTTAAATTTACCGGAGTTGTAAAAACCGGCGAACTTGGAGTCTTTCTGCAGGGTCAGCATGGCAACGGAGAGCATGACCATCGGATGACTGTCACGCGGCAGTGCGCGCAAGGCATCAAATACATACTGAGGAACATCCTGACGAGTTTTCCACTCTGAAACAACTTCAGAAACCTGAGCATCAGTCGGAACGTCTCCTGTAAGAAGCATGTACCAGAAGGACTCAACGGTAGGATAGGCAGAACCAGGAGCCTTAGGCAGTGCCGCAAAAGTCTCGGGAATGGTCTTGCCGCGGAAACGTATCCCTTCCTGCGGATCCAGGTAGGAGATATCTGTTACGAGTGAACGGATATCACGAGCACCACCGATACACTGATCAATGGTGACTTTATCGATAACAACTTGACCAAATTCTTTGACGAGCTTGGCGGTACGGGGACGATGCTCCTCGATCTTCAGCTTGAGTGTGTCTTTCAGGGCCATGGTTTTAATCTCCTTTTTGTGGTGTGGGGGTGAACCCGGATAAAAAGCTCTTTCGGCTTTCAAACATCTGAACCATCACTTCTTACTGAGAGGAGCAGGACTCTTATTTAGCATACTGTATACGATTTTGTAAGGCAGTTATACTCGACCGTATACAGAAAATGCAACATTTTTTTTACGAGGGGAAATCAGTTTAAAATTACCAGTTCATCGCTGGAGTGAGTAAGACGCTTAAGCCCTTCATTACTCAAATAAAAGGTGTTTTCAATGCCGATTGCTCCCTCCCCCGGAAAGACGACTTTAGGCTCAAAAGCAAACACCATTCCAATTTCCAGAGACATCTTATTGAACCCACGAGCGATAAACGGGTATTCGTCTATTTCCACACCAAGCCCATGACCGATAAATGAAACCTGCGACCCTTTTGACCCCATAAAATTGTCGGCATACCCCATATCCACGGCACATTTAAAACAAATATCATACAGAGCGCCCCAGCTCTGTCCGATTTCAGCGGACCGCATCATCAATGTCTGGACCTTCAACATGTCATCATAAGCTCTCATGAGCCGATCAGACAACTCTCCCACCGAAAACACGCGGGTCTGATCGCTCAGGTACCCGTCCACGCATCCGACAAAATCGATAATAACCGGTTCATTAGGTTCTATAAGCTTCAGGCCGGCGCCTTGGCCGAAAGATGGATTTAGACCCATCCCCCCAAGCGGTGTATCTGAATAAGCCGGCACTGCGCTATCTGTGCCTGAAAAAATCTGGCCATAGCAGATATCGGAATTAAATCCCCTCATTCGTATCAGCCCCTGATGGCCATCCTTGCGGGCAATGTATTCAAGTTCGGCGGCCACATCAAGATCGGTCATGCCGACGCGGATAATATCCCTGGCACGGCGGTAGACCATGTCCACCTGATCGGCGGCATCCTTCATAAGATGGATTTCATAATGCGACTTGATCATTCTGACTTTTCGAATCAGTGGAGTTGCATCAACAAACAGTCCTTTCGGATAGAGCGATCGATAGCGTTCATAGAAATTCACCGGCAGAACATCCAGCTCCAATCCGATCCGCTTCGGTTCGCTGTATCCGTAACTGGTCAGAATAGATGGAATATCTTTTATCGAGTTGAAGGGTATCACCTCCTTGAGCCCGCACTCCATCCTGGCCCGTCCGGCATCCTTGCGTACCATGAAAAGCGGCTGACCGACCGCAGGAATGTACAGGTTGCCACTCTGGACAGTACCGGTAAAATAAAACAGGTCGGCATTCTGGACGATAATTATTGCATCCAGTGAGTCGTACTGCATCTGTTCCTGAAGTTTTTTGCAGCGATATTCCAGCTCTGTTGCGGGAGTCAAGCGCATCGAATTCTCCTGTTCCGAATGTACTACATACTACGATGCTGGATTATAAACAACTTTGTGCCGGATGCAAGCGATGCCTTGAGAGTAGGCATTTATTGGCATCACCAAGCAAACGGTTGACCGGCCCATGTAAATTGGCTACTATCGTTCTCCCGATGCAGTTGAGATCGATCCAAATTTACTTATGGCGGTAACCTGACTTCATGCGTACATATCCCTACACTATCACTATCTCTTCCGAAAAAGGGGGGGTCGGCAAGACAACCCTCGCAACCAATCTGGCAATCTATCTGAAAGCGATGCGGGAAGATATGCCAGTAACCATATTTTCCTTTGACAATCACTTCACCATTGACAAAATGTTCGAACTACAAAAGCGTAATGAGGAAGCTTGCGATGTCCACGCCCTTTTGATGGGCGAGAAAGCAGTCAATGTCGTCCAGACCGGCCAGTATGGGGTCGGCTATATCCGCTCTTCAACCGAGCTTGGAGATATCCATGAACGCTTCAAAGGGCCGATGACCCTGACCAGAATGCTTGCCGAATCAGGCATCTCCGGTATCGTCATTATAGATACAAGGCCGGACCTCAACATCCTTACCCAGAATGCGCTATATGCCGCCGACCGGGTGCTCATCCCGGTCAAGGATCTGCCAAGTCTTGAAAATTGTAAAAACATCTTCGCGCTATTCGACCAGCGCGGCATCGACAAAAAATCATTGGCACTGCTCCCCTGCCTCATAGACGAGCGGATCAAATTCGAGGGGATTTTCAAGGATCAGAAAACGCTCCTGAGAGCGATTGCCGTCAACCGAGGTTATCGTTGCATGGACACATTTATTTCCAAGAGCCCGAAGGTTGAAAGCCTCAATACAAATCCCGATGGAAAAATATATCCGATCCTGACCCACGCCCGTGGGACCGACGTCCATAGCCAATTCATGGAAGTAACCCGCGACATCCTCCGAAGTGTTGATGCAACCAAGGAAAACAGGGCATGTCTGTATCACACCTGGCTTCTTGAAAAAGAGGCCCACAAGAAAGAATTATATCTGGCGCGGCTTGAAGGTCTGGCGGAACGCTGCCTGATTTGCGGCGCCCTGCTTGCTGAGCATCCCGATGACCGCAGTTTTTATTTTGAAACGTCCGATCGTTCCGCTCGCGGTTTTCTGCATGGGAATTGTGTCAGCAATATGCTCTGCTCGGCGCTTTATGGCCTGAAGGAAGACGCTCCGACATTCGATGCGGCCAAGGCTCTTGTCGCCGACAAGAGTTCAAAAGCGGTATCGCTTCTGTTTCCACGGATCGGTTCTGAATTATGTCGGCTTGATTATCGCCAGTTCAACATGGCTGGAGAACAGTTGCTGCAGAAGAATGTGGAAATGCCAGGGTTTGATGCCGGGGAGTTCAATGGTGTTCATGACCGTCTTTATCTGCTGTTGAACGAAGCTCTGGCGGGATTTGAAGGTGCATTGCGGAAAGAGAGCTGGCTTTCGGTGTATCCTGTGGATCCAGGCAACCCCGAGGCCGTTCTGCATGATGAATCTTACAAAGCCATCCACCGGCTGCAGAAGCATTTTGCCAAAGAGGTAACTTTACCTATTTGACAAGCTGCGACGCCGGAACCAGCCGGATACCCCGACCGGCCAACTCCGGGAGCGCCGCGGCAAGAGCTGCAATCGTTTCGGGATGCGGATGGCAGATTGCTATTGCCGAGCCGTTTTTTCTGGCCAGCATAACCGCCTGATTAAGTTGGCCAAGAATGTAGCTCCGTTCCTGCTCGTTATCCAGAAAAACATTCCGTTTGGCAGTCTTGATACCCAGCCGCTGTGCCACTCTGAAACCGGAGCTCCCCTGTGATGTTACGCTGTCGATAAAGAACAGATTCCTATTCTTAAGTGTCTGAAGTACGACAACCATCTTTTCCTCTTGTTCGGTAAATTCCGATCCCATATGGTTATTTACTCCGACCGCTCCGGGAAACTGTTGCACAAACCAGGACATCCGCTCCCGCAACTCGTCATCAGCCATTGCCACCAGAAGACCATTCGCTTCCAGACGGTGTGCGGGCCACCCCTTGGGCTGCATCGGAACGTGGATCAATGTTTCAATTTTATGGACGGCAGCATAGGACGCAACGTCTTTATCGTTACGAAGCCCCGGAATTATCGAAAAAGTCAGCGGTACTTTTATTGCGGCCAGAGAATGTGCTTCAGTCAAACTGCTTCCCATGTCGTCGATAATTATTGCCAGACGCGCGGCCTTGTTTGGCAGAACTCTGGTTTTATAAGTTTCAGGGATCGTTGGCGGCGCCGTATAATCGCTCTGTTCTGTTTTTTGTACAGGGAGATGGATGGTAGTTAACTTAGGAAAGACCGGTTTACGAGGCGGTGAATCAGACAGTTGTTCAGGTTTGATTTCCGGTCCTCTGGGCGGTGCCTCTTTTTTCCAGGGGGGAGAAAAGAACATATATCCGGCAACCGCTGCGACTATAAGCAGCAGTACTACGAAAGCAGCCATCCGGGACCCGGATGACTGCTTTCGGGATTTTCTTCTGTTTGCACCGGCCATTACGTGCCGGATACCTTTATGCCTAAGTTCATTGCTTTCATTATTTACTTTTCGTTGCCCATTGCCTTAATCAACTCCCACCCTTTGAGCAGATCGAGAGCCCTGAGCACCTGGTAATCGGTTTTTAGATTGTCTTCAAGTTTTGACGGCACTTTATCAGTTTTTTCTTCAATCTTTTCGTTCTTTTTATCATCTTTTTTTGTTTCACTGACGCCGGTTTTATCTTCACTTTCAAAATGGTTCTCAAGATCTTTTTCGCGCAGATGCAGTGAGTCTTTCTTGCCGGTTGTTTTGGGAAGTTCAACCGCTTCGACTGTAATATCCGGAGTTATCCCCTTGGCTTGAATTGAACGCCCCTTGGGAGTGTAGTAACGGGCGGTTGTCAAACGGAGTCCAGAGTCGTCAGACAGCGGAATAATGGTCTGCACCGACCCCTTGCCGAAGCTCTGGGTTCCCAGAATAATTGCCCGCTTATGATCCTGTAGAGCGCCGGCAACAATTTCCGAGGCACTGGCACTGCCGCCGTTTATTACGACCACGATGGGATAATTGGACTCTTTGCCACCTTTTTTGGCGTTAAACTGCATTTTTGAGTCTTTTTCACGCCCTTCGGTGTAGACAATCAGTTGCCCCTCCTGGACGAAATGCTCAGCAACCTTGACCGCCTGATCAAGCAACCCGCCCGGATCATTGCGTAAATCAAGCACCAGTCCCTTAAGCTCACCTTTGTATTCTTCCTTCATTGTTTTAAGGGCTTTTGATAAATCGTCATCGGTTTTTTCCTGGAACTGGGCAATGCGCACATAACCATAACCGCCATCCATAAGGTGGAACCGGACGCTCTTAACCTGGATAATATCCCGGACAAGCGGAAATTCTTTAGGTTTATCGAATCCCTCACGCATGATGGTAAGAATCACCTTGGACCCTTTCAGGCCCCGCATGCGCTTGACGGCATCGTTGATATTCAGATCCTTGGTATATTTATCGTCTATTTTAAGAATCATGTCGCCTGACTTGATTCCGGCTTTAAATGCCGGAGTGTCTTCAATCGGCGAGATAACGGTAAGAACGCCCTCCTTGATGGATATTTCAATCCCCAGCCCGCCAAATGCGCCTTTAGTATCAATTTTCATCTCTTTATAACTATCGGGAGACATAAATGAGCTATGCGGATCAAGCGACGACAGCATGCCGTTTATAGCGCCGTATACCAGTTTTTTGGTATCGACGTCTTCAACGTAACTTTTTTTGATAATCGCCATGACGTCCGTAAAAAGCTCTATCGATTCATAATCGCTCCCTTTTCCCTCTGCCGAGCTGTGACGTTGGGAGCTGATGATAAAGATGGACAAAAAAGCCACAACAACTGCAAAACCTGCGATCATTCTTGTTTTTTTACTGCCTGGTACACTCATTTGTTTCCTCCGAATATATTTATACTTCGTGTAAAATTATCAATGAATCCATCCGACCGGGTCAACCGGTTTGCCCTGATGCCGAATTTCGAAATAGAGCATGCTCCCCTTGCTTGAATCGACATCGCCAACCGTTCCGATTGTTTCATGCCGTGCAACCTCGGCACCGACTTTTTTTGCAAGCCGCGATGCATGGGCATACAGGGTGAAATAACCGCCGCCATGATCGACTATGATCATATTACCAAAACCTTTGAAATAATCCGCAAAAATAACGGTGCCTTCATAAATTGATTTTATCTCGGTTCCGGATGAAGCAGAAATCGACAACCCCTTGCTGAAGGTAAAAGAGTTAAATTCGGGATGTTTATGTTTGCCATATGACTCAAGTATTTCGCCCCGAACCGGAAGCGGCAATCGACCTTTTTGAGAGGCAAATCCACGATCAGGCACCGGCGGGAGTTCCGCGAGCGGTTTCTGTCTGGCTCCCGGCTTCTCGTGACGGGAAGCGAGCTTTCGTCGGCTTAAAGCTTCGAGACGGGTAATCATTGCCTGAAGCCGGTCAGCATTGGCTTGCAACTCTTTAAGCGAAGTTTCGTAGCTCTTGCGATCCTGACGCACCTTGCCAAGATAGGCTGCTTTCTTACCCTTCTCCACCTCGATCTCACGTTTTTTCTGCTCGATCCCGGTCATGATGCGCTCTTTTTTTAATGCATCGCGCTCCAGATCCGCCTTAAGGCTCTTAAGTTGATCGATTTTCTGATTATATTCAAGATAAATTCGTTTATCATTATCAAGAATCGATTTCATGTAACGGATATTTTCGGCAAGTTGGGGAAATGATTCCGCCGAAAAGAACATTCGCAGGGCTCCAAGTTCGCCCGCTTTATACAATGACAACAAGCGCCGTTCTATTTCCTGCCTTTTGCGGTTTGCTTCATCCGTTACCCTGTGGATTTCACGCCCGGTTCGGTCGAGACTTGACTCAACACCTCGAAGATCACGCCCGAGACGGCCGAGGTCAGCCTCCTTCTGTTCAAGATTTTTAAGAATTTCTTTAAGCTCGGTGGAGATAACCGCTTCGACTTTGCGAGTCTTGGAAATAAGCTGCTTTTTGGCCTTGATATCCCGTTTGACACCACTTAGCTCGTCTTTGGGGTTTTGTGCCAAAGAGAGGGAAGCGGCAACCATCAGAAGTGTGAATATACCTATTGTTTGCTTCATCAATATACCAATTCGGGATTGTAACTATACATTAATAAAGCGCTTCAATGACGTAAGACTTCCTATGAATCCGAGCATGGCGCCAGCCAGCAGTAATCCGCCGACGTACTCCAAGGGGAGGAAGCCCAATCCCGAAGTGGCGGGATTAAAGGTAAGAAAACTTCCGGCATTATGCAGAAAAGCTTCATACAGACCAAACAGCAGGACAACGGAAAGGATAGAACCAATCGCCCCCTGTATCACCCCTTCCAGAAGAAACGGGGCCTTGATGAAAAAACTTGTTGCTCCTACAAGAGCCATGACATCCAATTCGTCGCGACGGGAGTATATGGTAAGCTTGATCGTATTTGATACAATGAAAATCACGGCAATCACCAAAAATCCGCCGAGCAGAGCTCCGAGCAACCGCATGAAATTTAAAAACAGATTAAAGCGGCGCACCCATTCCTCACCATACTGAACTTCGGTAATACCGGGAATCTTTTTTAACGCGGCGACAAAATTTTCTACCGAGGCCGTTTCACGATGGGAGCGTTTTAAAGAAATCTCAAAAGAGGTTGGAAGTATATCGGGACGAACACCTTCCAGAAGGGTTTCCTGCCCTTTTAAACGGTTTCTGAAGCGTTTCAGGGCTTCGCTGCGCGAGACGTAACCGACGCGGGATACCCCGGACAGCGCGAATATTTTCTCTCGTAACGCACTCTGATCCTGAGTTGTCAGCTCCTTGTCAAAATAGACGGTAACCTGTACCCGCTCGCTCCAATTCTCCGCAGCGCTTTCCAGATTCACAAAAACAAGCAAGAACAGGGAAACGATCAACAGCGCCAGCGTGATCGTACCTATTGTCACTACATTGACAAAAACGTTTTGACGAATATTTGTTATAGCCCGAGAAAGGAAGAACCCTGCTCGGCCGAACAAACCATCACCAGCAAGCGTAGGGCGCTTAAAAGGCTTGATCGTCGCCGGTTGTTTCTTTTTCCATTTGTTCAACGATTTCTCCCTTATTTAACATGACAAGACGTTTATGGCTCTGTTCTATCAGACGACGGTCATGAGTCGCAACTACAACTGTTGTACCACGAATATTTGCTTCTTTGAAGATATTGAGAATCTGATTTTTATTTGCATCATCAAGATTGCCGGTCGGCTCGTCTGCCAGCAGGATTTTCGGATCATTCACCAGAGCCCTGGAGAGAGCCACCCGTTGCTGTTCACCACCGGAAAGACGCTCTGTTATAAGGTTATATTTGGATTCAATTCCCATCTGTTTGAGAATATGCATGGTTTTCTTGCCGATATCCCCTCTGCCCCACCCCAGCACTTCTAGAGTTATGGCAACATTTTCAAAAACGGTCCTGTTTTGCAGCAACTTGAAGTCTTGAAATACCACCCCGATCGAGCGCCGCAGCAAAGGAATCTGAGATGGAGACATACGGGTTATATTCTGCCCGTCAATCAATACCTGGCCGCGATTCGGAGTAAGCGCCGCATACAACAGACGCAACAGAGTCGTTTTTCCCGCTCCAGAAGGCCCGGTCAGAAAGACAAATTCACCCTTGCCGATTGACAAATTGATATTGTTCAGCGCCGAAGCATCCGTTTGGTAAGCGAGCGATACGTTATGCAGCTGGATCATAGATCACCATGTATTGTAAGGTGTGTTAGTTGTAGGGCTTATCTTGTCTGAACCGCTTTTTACATCATATACTTTTCCGGAATCAGCCGCCGCCCCGGTTGTAGAACCGGTTGAAGCTGTTTGAGGCGGCGGTTCAACTGTTTCCCACGTTGAATTACTGACAGTAAAGGGATCTTTGGGAATTTCCCGCATATACCCCTTGTCCTTCAAATCGGTTATGGAATCCGGGTACTTTCCCTGATCCGCGTGAAACTGATCGATGACCGATCGAAAATTATACAGGGTTTCGCGCAGTACCGCTTCCCGCGCTTTAATTATGCCCCACTGATAGTTCGGCACGGCGATGGCGGCCATGATACCAATAATCGACACAACAATCATCAACTCAATCAGTGTAAAACCCCGACGATCGGGGTTACAACGAATCGTGGCAAAGGATATGCGCCGGCATCCTGTTCTGGAATTGTTCAATTCATCACCATTCATTGTATTTGGAGCCATCAATTGCGATTGCATCTTGCGGAGCATAAACATCAAATACATCATCGCCGCACCAGGTTGACGAACTAGGTTTATCTTTGTAGCAGCGAAGCTCCCAGCCCCATTTTTTGTCCGTGGAACTATCCTTATTCATCGGATTGAGTACCGGTCTCCGCAAGAATTTGACGGTGCCGATTTTGGGATCCCCAAAATCATGTCCCTCAACCAGCTCCTGAAGGTCTTTCGGGTAGCCGCTTCCCGATTTCAATGGTCCATCCGGCATCTTGTCAAAAGTTTTTCTGTAATCATCAAGAGCGATGCGAATGGTGCGGAGGTTTCTATGCAGTTCGATCTCCTTCGTTCTGATCGCACTGTTACGAATCAACGGCATCACTCCGGCGGCAAGAATCCCCAGGATGGTGATAGTAATTATCAATTCAATCAGGGAAACCCCTTTGCGTGTCAATAACAATTCCAGGTAATTCATACCATCATGCTCATATAAACACCTTGGACTACCACCCTTCGTGATACGATCGGTATATTTTGGTGTGGTCGTTTTTGGGATCAGCAATAAACTTCCATTCGCTGTACTTGGTTATTTTATCACCCAAACCGGGAGACGATTTAGAAGTCACATTTGCAAAAACGGAACGCGGCGCTCCATTGTAATCCGGAACTGCAACTGAACCCATGTTTTCAAGTGACGTGTCTTTGAAGTCGGTTTTAAGCGGAACATCGTCGCTTTTACTTGCAACGCCGATTATGCTCCCTTGGGTACCGGTAATAGGTGTGACGCCGCTATTAACAATATTTCCCCGGATAATGGTCCACTCCCTACCGGTTATCGGATCCTGATAAATCTTGAGCTTGGCGCAATCAGGGGCGCACCTCGGATTTTTATCATAAAATTCTGCAGCATAACTCTGCGGCAAATAACGTATAGGTGTGAGCGAATACGGATCCTGAAGCAGATCTTTCAGATCCATGAGCGGCCGAATTCCGCTTCTGGGCTGAACGCCAGGTACGGTATATTTCGGGTTATACCAGTTTTCGAGCGCTTCCTTGATCTGGTTCCCTCTAAAAAGCAACTCCTTTTCGCGCTCCCTCTTCATGAACATTGTCCATGATTTACCGGCAAAGGCGGACATAATCCCGATTATCACAATTATCATCAGCGCCATCAGAAAAGTAAAACCGTTCCGGTTGATGGCGGCTGTTTTCACTGTTTCTTTGCCGGCCTGATAATTCATTCCGAAAATCAGCGGATATCCACTGCGGTGCTGAACGGGAGAATGTTCAATGCCGAACCGTCTGATCCCTTGAAAGAGGCGTTTCTGAAAGCAAAGCTCGCCGGACCCTGCTTTTTAGCCTTAAACAACGCTGTCGCAACTGTGCCGCCGCCCGATACGCCGCCGTTTCCCGCCGTCCGCCCCAGATTGACCGTCACAGTACCACCGGAGGGATCGGTTGTGCTGCCAAAAACGGTCGGCTTGCCGTCGTTTTTCAAGAAAGTGCCCTCGCTGACTGCGACAAAATCGACAAAAACCGGATCGAATGTCAGTACAAACGGGGCATTGGCAAGATCTTTTACGTCACTGATTTTAATATCCAGGGTGAACTGCTGGCCGATAGCCGCGGACGAGGGAGCGGCAAGCTGCAGAAGGCTGCGCTGAACCGGCATGGGTGACGATGCCGGCATGGCGGGGAGTATTTCATCTGCCTGAGGCGCAGCAGGCGCCGACGTTTTGACAGTAGCCGGAAGGGCGTCGTTTTTCTTTTGATCCCCTTTAGACTGATTATCCCCCTCATAAACCGGTTCCTGATCGAATGAGGACATCGGCTTGATAAGCGACGGATGTTCCTCCTTGCCGGAACCGAACGAGGCGAGACCGGGAAGCGGCACAGGTATCCCCCGAACCAGCCTGGGGGTAATCGCCAGCATCAGTTCCGTCTTGTCCTTGGATGAGTTGGAGTTGGTAAAGAGCGGTCCGAGCAGCGGTATATCACTCAACAGGTAAAATTTGTTTTTACTGTTGCTGTCGTTGCGCTGTATCAGGCCGCCGATGACGCTGGTTTCGTTATCTTTAAGGCTGAGTACCGTCTCAATGTTTCGGGTACCGATGGTGACGACCGTCGTTAAGCCATCCGCCCCCACCTTATCCCTGGTCAGAATCGAGCTGACTTCGAGAGTCAGTTTGATGGAGATTTCGTTATTGAGTTGGATGGTCGGTTCGGCATTCACCTTGACGCCGACATCGACATACTGGACGTTTACCTGCGACTGCACGCCGTTCATGGTCGTCGTCGTGATCGGCACCCTGGTGCCGACGTTGAATTTGGCTTTTTCCTTGTTTTTTACCCGGATTTTCGGGTTTGACAGCACATCGCCATTGGCAAGGGTTTTGCCGAAATTGAACGTTGCGTTCGGCAGGGTAATAAACCCGCCGCCACCCTTCGTTGAAAAGGCCTGCACCAGGTTTGACGGGGCTGCAGTTCCTGTTGTTTGCACTGTTGATCCGGAAGGAATAATTGTCGTCGCGCTGGTCAGCGACGTCGCCATCAGATTGCTGCCCGAGAATGCCCCTAACTGTACGTTGTAATTGCTGAGCAGCAGTCCGACGTTTTCAACATTGTTATCACTGACCTCGATCACTTCAACATCAAGCACTACCTCACCCTCAGGCATGTCGTTGGCATCGAGGATCTTTTCGACAACCGCAACGACATCCGCCGAGTCCCGGATGACAATCGAGTTTGACTCCTCGTTCACATACACCTTGCGGACCTGGATCATGGTTCGGATCAGGTTTATCGCCTTTTTTGCGTCCATGTAGTTGAGATGAAAGGTGCGCAGAACCATGTCTTCATACTGTTTGCTCTTATCCGGCGTATTCTGGTACAGAAGCACGGTCGATTCGTTGAGATTTTTCGTGTAGAGCTTGTTCATGGTGCCGAGCAGGTCGAGCGCCTGCTGGAACGACGCGTTTTCAAGAAAAATGGAGACCGGGGTATCCTTGATGCCGTCATCGAAGACAAAATTAATCCCCGACAGCTGTGTCAGGATCGTGAATACATCCTTCATTTTGGCATCTTTGAATTTGAGCGTTATCGGCTTGGTTGATTTCAAGCGGAGTTCATACCCTTCCAGCTTGCTTTTACGCAGCTGGACAATTCGCTCAAGGGCCTCTTGATATTCACCGTTTTTGGGAAACAGTTCCGCGGCCTTGATGTATTGACGGTGGGCATCCTTAAGTTTGTTCCCTTTTTCAAAGTCACGCCCTTCCTGGAACGCCAGCTGCGCATCTTTGAACCGGGTTGATATTTCGATCTGCTGCCTGAAACGATCCTGGCTCGGATCGATACCCTGGGCCGCCCGGAATTCCGACAGCGCCTCTATATGATTCCCTTTTTCAGCTAAAACCATCCCCTGTCTGAAATGCAGATCGGCGGCCTTCTGGCGGGTTTTTAAAAAACTAACCCGTGATTCGACGAGCGTCGGATCGCTTTTAAAGGCGTCGGCATAGCGATACATCGCTTCTTCGAATTTCCCCTCGCTCTCCAGTTTCTCCGCCGTCCTGAAAGAGCGGGAAGCTGGGGAGGCACAGGCAGAGAGCAGGGAAATAGCCAGTAATAAAGCTATATATGAAGTCAGGTTCAGGTAGCGCATTTAAGTACGTCTCCTCGGAGTATCTTGTTTATTTCGTCATGGAAAGCGGACGGTTTTCCAGCAATGGGATAACGATTACATCTCCGGTATCGATGACCGTAAGCGTTAACGCCTGATCCGAAATATCGGCGGCTTCATACCGATCGGCAACTTTATCCCCTTTTTTGACCAGCAAAATATCTTTACCATTTGCCAGAAATATAGTTTTAACGGCCCCTTTTTTTAAATAGCCCAAATACGTGAAGCGCGCCAGCGGAGCGGTTTCAGGTTGAGTAATTACCGGCAGCACCGGAGTCGCCGGCACTTTTACGATTGGTTTGCTTGCTACGGCTTTTTGCCGGGCAATTTTCATTTCATCGACAAAAACAGGCTTGAATAAGTTGCGCCGATATCCGGTAAAGCTGCCCGGTTCCTTGTCCAGCAGTCTGATATTTAATCTGGTGCCGTCATCCGCTGCGCCGGCCGGTATAGCTGCAGTCGTTGCAGCAGTCGGTTTTGGCCGGTCAGGCTTGGAGACCGCCGTGCCGACCGTTTTGAAACGCGGCATGGCGCTGTAGCTCCAGAGGGTGGCTATGCCAAGGAGTATCACCAGGATGAAGAGAATCAAGCGTTGGCGATTCATACACCCTCTCGGAGATAAACCGTTACATGCAGATTCATGGTTACCTCTTCTGCAAACTGGTCGCTGTTCGAGAATGTTACGGCGTCGACTACGATCAGTTCCGGATTATTCTGAAGGTCGGCAAGATAGCTTTTAACCGCGGCATAGTCACCTTTGACGGAGAACGACAGCTGATAGGAAAAGAGCGCATATTCCTTGATCTGTACCGGTTTGTAGCTGATCGTGCTTATTTCGACGCTGCTGTCTGCGGCGGCCTCAAGCAGTTCGTTGATAATTGCGGCAAACTCCCGCTTTTGAGGTATCCTGGTTTTCAATTCTTCGAGATCGGCGGCGCCCTGCCGATGGAGCGCCGCGGCATCGACCTTTCCGCTGCGCGCAGCCTGCAGGCGCAGAGCGCTCCACTTCGTCTGCAGATCCGCCACTCTAGGGAGCTGGTATGCAGAGACCAGAACGGACAGCGTCACATCAAGCAGCAGCAATAACAGAATTACGCTCAGCAGGCGCCATTTCTGGCGGACTATTTCAAAAAGATACTGTCTCATCAATTCACGACCATGCAGGAGATCGCAAATTGTACGCCGCGCACGCTTTCGCCGGCAGTTATATTCTGATGGGATAACAGCAGCACGTTGGCAAAGTTGCCGGACGCTTCCAGCTTTTCCAGATACTGCTGCACCACCTTGAAAGATCTGGCGCGTCCCTCCAGTTTCCACTCTTTGGTGTCCTTACCGGGTGAGAGCGCCGACAACGCGATCCCTTCCGGTGTTACCGCCTCGAACAGTCCCAGCAGATTGAGCCAGTTTATGTTTTTGCGCGCTATAATTTCATTGTAGAAGCGGATATGACTCTTCTGACGATTGAATTCAGCTTCGGAAATGCCGTTCGGTTTAGCTCCGAGTCTGCTCTGGATAGCGGCTGTTTCGACGTTCAGCCGGCTCATCTCCCCCCGATTCGACGATATCCGGGTGATATTCAATGCCAGCAGGATAAGAAGAACCGCGATTAGGCACAAGGCCACTCTGTTGAGCAGGCGATGGTCGAGATAGATGCGGGTCGCAAGATTGATGGTGTAACGCATCAGAGGCTCCTCAAGGAGGCGCCGATAGCCGCCGTGCAGGAAAATAACCGCGCCTGGTCACCCGGCGCGTAATTGCCGGGCGTTACGGCGCCTTTGGTTTCGAGGAGCAGCGGCGTTATCCCGGTAGCTTCCGCGATCAGCGCCGAAAAGTTTTGAGCGACATCCGGCGCGGCCATACAGAATACCGTCTGTACCGCATGTTCCGGAAAGCGTTCGTTATATGTCAATAGCGAGCTGTTTATTTCCATATATACCCGGCTGTCGGTCGCCAAGGTGCCGGGCAATTCCTTGCTCCGGATAAATTCCGGAACTCCCTGAACAAATACCATTATCGACAAGGTCGTGCCGTAAAACGATATCAGGATGCAGTCATCTTGAAGCGACAAGCGCCGATCGAAAAGACGGCAGATATTGAACGTATTGCAATCGATACGCGCCGGAGAGAGCCCCGCCCTGGTAATCAGCTCCTCGTACTGGGAAATGACCGTGCGCGACGCGATTGCCACCAGAAGCGCCAGATCGCCATTTTCCCGGACCGTCAACTGCTGATAGTCGATTTGGGTGTCGGCACTGTCGAGCGGAATGCTTTTCTTCAGTTTCCAGCGGATCAGATCCAGAGCTTCCGCACGGTTTTTAAAGCGCCCCTCCAGATCAAGCAGCATGATTTTGCTTACCGCATCGGGCAGAGATACCGCAATCCTCGATGTTCGGCAGTTCAGCAGATTGCCGGCGGATTTCAAGCCGGCTACAAAAGCGTCCGGATCGAGTACGTTTGGCTCCCGCAGCGAGATCTGAAGCGTCTGCGGTGCAAAGGGGGCAAATGATACCCGCTCGACAGTCGGCACGGCAGTGCCGCCTGTCAGGGCGCATGTCACCCCTTCCCTGCTGATCTCGACTCCGATTGGCTTACTGGCAAACAGCATGGCGTTTCCTGTTCCGGTCATTCAACAAACGTGACGCGGTTTATCTCCTTGAGTGTCGTTACTCCAGCCGCCAGTTTCTCTTCCGCCGAATCGCGCAAAAAGAGGACACCGGCGTCGCGGGCAGCGTTTTTCAGCTGGGTAGCGGGGACTTTGGCTATGATAAGGTCGCGGATCCGGTCGTTCAGCTCCAGAAGCTCGACAATGGCGACACGCCCCCGGTAGCCGGTGCCGTGGCATTCATCACAGCCATGCGCTTCATATAGCGTCATTCCCCGAAAGCGTTCCGGATCGACGCCGCCTTCGCTCAGCTGTTCATCGCTGTACCGGACCGGACGGCGGCAGGCGGTGCAGACCTTCCTCACCAGCCGTTGCGCCAGGACGCAGTTTAGGCATGAGACGAAATTGTACGGGTCGATCCCCATATGGATGAAGCGGCCGATAACATCAAATACGTTGTTGGCGTGTACCGTCGTAAAGACCAGGTGCCCGGTCAGGGCCGACTGGACGGCAATCTGCGCGGTTTCCGAGTCCCGGATCTCTCCGACCATGATCTTGTCCGGATCATGCCGCAGAATCGAGCGCAACCCTTTGGCAAAGGTCAGCCCTTTTTTTTCATTAACCGGAATCTGCAGCACCCCGCGCAGCATGTATTCGACCGGATCCTCGATCGTAATGATTTTATCTTCTCCGGTGTGGATCTCGGTCAAGGCGGCGTAGAGCGTTGTCGTTTTTCCGGAGCCGGTCGGGCCGGTCACCAGCACCATGCCGTACGGTTCGCGGATTTTTCTTCGCAGCCGCTTGATTTCCCGTTCGCTGATGCCGAGGTTTTCCAGCGTCAACCCTTTCAGGTCGCTGGCGATGCTCTCCTTGTCGAGAATACGGATTACGGCATCCTCACCCATCGAGCTCGGCATGATCGAGACGCGGAAATCGACCGTTTTTTCTCCGAAGCGGATTTTAAAGCGGCCATCCTGCGGAACGCGGCGTTCGGAAATATCCAGCTCGCTCATGACCTTCAGCCGGGAAATGATCGGGGCTTGGAAGTGCTGGTCTATCGTGTCGTTCGCTTTATACAGCACGCCGTCGATACGGTATTTGATATCGACGCCGTCAAGGCCGGTTTCAATATGGATATCGCTCGCCCTGCGATTCAGCGCGTCCAGGATGGTGGTATTTATCAGTTTGATTATCGGGCTGGTATCGTCGGAGAGCGTTTCTACCGACAACACCTCTTCACCACGGTCGGTTTCCTTGACCAGCTGCAGCATAAAGTCTTCGGATACTTCGCGCAGAACCCGGCGGGTCCCCTCGCCCGCTTTGGTTACCGCGGCAATTGCGGAGTCGGAGGCGATGCGAATCTGAACCTGCCGGTCAAGTATCAGCTCAAGTTCATCCAGCTTCACGACATCGGTCGGATCGGATACCGCAACTATCATGGCATGCGGCTGTATCTCCAGCGGCACAAAATGAAACCGGTATATGGCATCCGGCGGCAGTTGGTTCAGCAGTTCCGAGTCCATCTTGAAGTTGCGCAGATCGGCATAGGCAAGGCCGAACTGTTCCGCCAGCGCCCGGGCCAGATCTTCTTCGGAGATAAAGCCTTCACGAATGGCAATTTCACCGAAACGCTGCCTGGTTGTAGTCAGTTTCTCGATGATGATCGGCATCTGCTCGGGATTCAGGCTTCCCTGTTCGATCAGTATCGTACCGATATTTTTTCTTTTGAAGGTTTGCATCGCTATCCTACCGTACCGGCAATCTTGAATATCGGAAGATACATCGCGATGATGATTACGCCGATAACTACACCCATTACCAGCATGATCGCCGGTTCAATCGCGGTCGTTAACAGATGCATCCGCTCTTCGAGTTCGTCTTCCAGATAGTTGGCAATATCGATCAGCATCTCTTCGAGTGATCCGGTGGTTTCGCCTACCGCCAGCATCCGCAGCGCCAAAGGGGGCATGATATGAATGCGATCAAGCGCCACCGAGAGCTGCCCCCCCTCTTCAATAAAGCGCACCGCCTCGAATAGCCGTTTTTCCATAAAGACGTTGTCCAATGTACCGATCGACATGCGCAACGATTCGATGATCGGAATGCCGCTCCCCAGAACGGTTGCCAGGGTTCGGGTGAAACCGGCCACCGAATATTTGGTGAAGACATCGCCGGCCAGCGGGACAGTCAGTTTGAAGCGGTCAAACGCATAGCGTCCCGCTGCCGTGTTTTTCCAAGACCTGAATGCGGCTGACAAGCCGATACCCACGATGATCCCGAAAACAAAATATCGTCTCAGAAACGACGTAAAGCTGATTAATAGTTGAGTCAGAGCGGGAAGCTGAGACCCGGAGTCGGTGTACACCTGGCTGAAGGTAGGGACGACGTATATCAGCAGAAGCGTGATTGCGAGCAGGGCAAAGAGGACAAGAATGGCCGGGTAAAATATGGCGGCCACAATTTTTTTCCGGAGTGCGCCTACCCTCTTCAAATATACGATATAGCGTCTGATGGTCTGCGGAAGGTCGCCGGTCCGCTCGCCGGCGCGAATGGAGGCGATGTAGAGATACGGAAAAGCCCGGCCATGTTTTTCCATCGCAACCGACAATGCCGCTCCCGATTTTACGTCTTCGCGCACCTGTACCAAAACTTCATACAAAGCGCCGGTATCATGACGTTCCAGAATCGCATCAAGTACCTGCATGATCGGCATGCCGGCCTTGATCAATACCAGCATTTCCTGATTAAAGGTCAAAAGAGCCCGGTTGTCGATCTTACGGCGCTTGAGTCCTTTGTCGAACAGAAACTGAAAGGGTTTCTTTTTTACGTCAAAAACAAAGAAGCCCTGGTCCTCAAGGTTTTTACGCAAGACGCCACTATCCGCAGCCTCAAATTCCCGGATGAGAATTTTACCGTCCGATGCACCGAGTTTGCAGGTATAGAGCGCCATAACCTTGATCTAATACCATAGCCTGCACCATAATAAAATATAAAAACCACAGACATGGCGCCTGTGGTTTCAATTACTCCCTTCATTTATATATTGAAAACCTTTCAAGAAATAAAATTAGGCATTCAACATGCCGGCAATCCATATAATGAATGAAATCAGCGCAGCCGAACCCCACCGGATTCCGCTCGCTGCGACAAATACATCCTTTTCCGGAAATGTCTTCAACATCAGCATGATGCTGGAAAACAACCATCCGATTAACCCGGATATGAGTATGACCGACCAAATATCATGCGCCATGGTTAACTTATTTCCCTAATATTTTTGAAAAAATAGTCTGCAGACGAAGCTTCCATACCATTAGCACCGCCTCCCTGACGATTGTACCGGACATTTTTGAACTGCCGGCGTGACGATCAATAAAGATAATCGGAATTTCGGTAATGCGGAACCCTTTTTCCATGCAGCGGTAATTCATCTCGATCTGGAACGAATAGCCGTCCGATGTTATGCGTGACAAATCAATGGCTTCAATTGTTGCGCGTCGGAAACATTTAAAGCCGCTAGTGCAGTCGCGCAGCTGCAAACCGGTAACCCACCTGGTATAGACGCTGGCAAAATAGCTCAGAATCAAGCGCCTGATCGGCCAGTTGACGACACTGACGCCATTTAAGTAGCGGGAGCCGATAACCAGATCACTCTCCTTGATCGCGGCAAGAAAAAGCGGCAACGTCGCCGGATCATGGGAAAAGTCCGCATCCATTTCGAGCAGATAGTCCGCACCCATCGCGAGAGCGGTCTTGAATCCCTCCCGGTATGCGGAACCCAAGCCCATTTTTCCTGCGCGATGCAGCACATGAATACGGTCATTTTCTGCGACTAGTGCATCGATAATGACACCGGTACCGTCCGGAGAGTTATCATCGACAAAGAGAATATGGATGTCGGGATGTTGTGCAAGGACAGCGCTTGCCAGAGTCCTGACATTATCTTTTTCGTTGTAGGTCGGTATGACGACAAATGCCTTCAAAATATCTCCGTGCGACGCCTCTTGAAGCGTAAAAGGCTTCACGTTTTTAAACTGATTTATGGAACAATACGAGATTTGAACAATAAAAGTCAATACCAACGGGGTGGAATTCCTGTTTTCTACAAAGAAACCGCACGCCGTTTTTTTGCCGTAATAAGCCGTACCTGCCGTTCCTGAAACCAATATGCATAGGTCCAGTTCATCATCACGACCAACCGGTTCCTAAATCCGATCAGATAATACAGATGCAGCAGCAGCCAGGCCACCCAGGCGATATAACCGCGAAATTTGAAACCGGCGGCAGCGGCTACGGCGGAACTCCTGCCGATTGTCGCCATCGAACCTTTATCTAAATAACGGAACGGAGGGATCGTCCCCCCCTGTTCTCGCGCACGAATTATCCTGGCGGCATAATCCCCCTGCTGGCTCGCGACCGGCGCCATCATCGGTAGTGGTGTGCCATCCGCCAGATAACACGCCATATCGCCTACGACAAACACCTCCGGATACCCTTTGATACTGAGATCGGGCTGAACCACGATCCTCCCGGAAGCACCACGTTCAACCCCTTCAAGGTACCCCGCCAATTCCGCAGCCGAAACTCCGGCTGACCAGAACAGGGTATGGGAAGCAATTACGTCGCCGCCATACAGTTCGACCGACTCGGCTGTCGCTCCGACAACCCGGCTCTCCAGCAGCACTTCAACGCCCATCGAACTAAGCTTTCGCTGCGCATACCGCCTTAGATCGTCCGGCATGGCGGTCAACAGTGAATCAGCGGCCTCAACCAGAACTATTCTGGTCTCGGCGGAGGAAATGGTCGGATGATCCTGCGACAGCACATATACGATCAACTCCCGCAGAGCACCGGCAAATTCAACACCGGTCGGCCCGCCTCCGACGATCACGAAGGTCAGCAGCGCCGATCGCCTCTGAGGATCCGGCTCACGGGATGCCTGCTCGAACATCAGCAGTATATGGTTGCGCAGATCCTCGGCCTGATCAAGTCGTTTGAGATCAAAGGCGTGCAAAGCAACGCTCTCCATGCCGAAAAAATTGGTACGACTGCCGGCCGCGACGACCAGATAATCGTACGCAACCGGGCCGGCATCGGTCAGGATACATTTTTCGGCCAGGTCGATCCCATTAATTTCGGCAAGCAGAAACGAAGCGCCTTGCCAGCGACGGGTCAAACCGCGCAGCGGATAAGCTATCGCTTCCTGTTCAAGCCCGGCGGTCGCCACCTGATACAGAAGCGGCTGAAACAGATGGTAATTGTTCCGGTCAACCATTATCAATTCAACATCGCTTCCGGCCAGAGCTTTTGCGGCCCGTAACCCGCCAAACCCCATTCCGGCTATAACTACGCGCTTTTTGGTCATGTCGGCCACCTTGGAAAGCAGATTAAAATCAGGATGCAACCTCGCGGCAGCCCATCTTTGTTGCATTTAACTTGAAGTTATCTTATAAACCGAAATGTATTGAAGAGGCAAATTTCAAATGCACCGATCCGCCGACCGGGGAGTAAACTATGCGCCGAAAAAGTACCTTGCAGATTACTCTTGTTCTGATCGGCACTCTGGCTGCGGCCGGATGCAGCAAAAAAGAGGAGCGACACGTCTACACCAATAAGCAGGATTGTCTCGACGACTGGAACAATGACCCAAAAAACTGTGAAGAAGTCGGAAAAGACAGCCGGCACTACCGCTCCAATGCCCGCTATTATTACGGTCCCTGGTACCGCTCCGGAACTGTGTTCAGAGAAGGTCAGGGGACACGCGCCATTCATGGTGTGAGCGTTTCTCGCGGTGGCTTCGGCAGTCTGGGCAGCTTCCACTCTTCGGGAGGGTAACACGATATGCAGCGAATTGTGACATCCCCCCGCCCCGATTGGCAGGATAAGGTTGAAGAGTACGGTATGCTTTTTCACACCATTGATGGCGAAGCATACTGGGATGAGAGTGCCTATTATTTGTTTTCGGCGACCGAAATAGACGAGCTTGAAGCCGTGTCTGCGTCCCTGCAGGAAATTTGCATCGCCGCTGCCGATCATGTTATTACCAATAAACTATATGACAAACTACAGATACCGCCAATAGCCATCCCGCTGATCGAACGATCCTGGGAAAACGACGAGCCTTCCATCCTGGGGCGCTTCGATCTGGTCTACGACGGCCACTCACCGCCTAAGATGCTGGAATACAATGCCGACACCCCCACGGCACTGCTCGAAGCAAGTGTCATTCAATGGTTCTGGCTCAAGGAGCTGTTTCCCGAAGCCGACCAGTTTAACTCAATTCATGAAAAATTGATTGATGGCTGGAAAGACTTAAAGCAATACTTCAAAGAATCGCTTTATTTCAGCAGTGTCAAAAACGCTCCTGAAGATCTGGGAAATCTCGAATATTTACGTGACACCGCCATGCAGGCAGGTATCCGGACCGAGCAGCTTTTCATCGAGGATATCGGCTTCGATTACTGCAGCAAACGGTTCGTGGATCACAACAATCAGGTTATCGAACAGCTGTTCAAGCTCTATCCCTGGGAATGGCTTCTGCACGAAGCGTTCGGGCGCCACATCGAAACGAGCAGTATTATCCTCATTGAACCGGCCTGGAAGATGATTCTGAGCAACAAGGGGATTCTGCCGATTCTCTGGGAGTTGTACCCGCATCACCCCAATCTGCTGGAAGCCAGTTTCGATACGGGATATTTCCGGGACAACTACGTCAGCAAGCCGTTTCTGTCACGCGAGTGGTGCAACATAAGCGTCCACCGAAACGGCACAATCACCGAGTATGGCGGCAGCTATATCGGCTCGGGTACCATTTACCAAGAGCTCGCCCCCCTCCCCTGCTTTGACGGTAATTATCCGGTACTCGGCTCATGGATAATCCAGGGGGAGCCGGCCGGTATCGGAATTCGGGAAGACCGTTCGGAAGTAACCACCAATACCAGCCGTTTTGTACCGCATTTGTTTAGTTGATATCGTTATTTTACGGAGGTATATCATGAATAGTTCATTTACTGATTCAATATCAGGATTTTTAGATTTCGGTTCCTATTTTGTCGCGGCACTTGGATTCGTATCACTATTTTGTGTCGTCTACTGCAAAATAACCCCATATGACGAACTCAAACTGATCAAATCAGGCAACAGATCGGCGGCTATCACACTTGGCAGTGCTTTACTCGGCTTTGTTCTGCCGCTCTACAGCGCGATTACCCACAGTGTCGGTTTATTAGATATGCTGATATGGGCCCTGATTGCGATGTTGATACAATTAGCGCTATTCGGCCTGGTACGTATGGCACTGAGGGACTTGGTGCGCGAAATTGAAAACGACCATACCGCCGCCGCAACATTGCTGGCATTCAGTTCCATTTCAATCGGCATTCTCAACGCCGCCTGCATGACGTACTGATCATGAATAATTTACCAGCCAACATTCTCGCTGTTGACGATGACAAAACCTCTCTTCTCGTTCTGGACGCCTACCTGAGAAGCTTTGGTTTCAATGTGACTACCGCATCCGGTGGATTGCAGGCACTGGAGGTTCTTGGAAAACGTGATTTCGACCTACTGATTTCAGACCTCCGCATGCCGGGCATGGATGGCATCGAACTTCTGAAGGAAATGCGCAGGCGCGATATTACCGCCCCCTTCATTGTGGTGACCGCCTGCGGCAGCATCGAAAGCGCCGTTGCAGCCATGCGCCAAGGAGCCTGTGATTACCTCGAAAAACCATTCAATCCCGACACACTACAGTTAACGGTGCAACGTGCCATCGATTATCACCGTGCCCTGTCGGAAAACCGCCAGATCAAGGCATACCTTGAGGAGCACTTTACTTTCCAAAATATCATAACCGTCAACCCCGCTATGAAAGAGATGCTTGAGATGGCGGCAAAAGTGACATCTTCCCCACATACAACCGTTGCTATTTTCGGCGAAAGCGGGGTCGGCAAAGAGGTACTTGCCAAGGCTATCCATTTTGCCAGCACCGGAATGCCGACCGGGTTCGTGGCGGTCAACTGCGCCGCCATACCAGAGCAGCTCATGGAAAGCGAGCTGTTCGGACATGTCAAGGGCGCCTTCACCGGTGCCGACAGGGATCGCGCAGGAAAATTCAGTCAGGCCGGAAACGGCACCCTGCTCCTAGACGAAATCGGCGATATGCCGCTGCCGCTGCAGACCAAACTGCTTCGCACACTGCAGGAACGCACCTTTGAAAGGATTGGCGACAATACAGCTATCCCGCTTGACTGCAGAGTCATTGCCGCGACCAACGCCAACTTGGCGGAGCGGGTGGCGGCAGGTTCCTTTCGCGAAGATCTCTATCATCGCATCAATGTGTTTCCTCTCCACATTCCTCCGTTGCGCGAACGGAAGGAGGATATCAGACAGATCTGCGAGCATGTTGTTACCGAACTGCAGCAGCATTTGGGGAAATCTCTCCCCGGAATTTCGCAAAAAGCGATGGATGCCATTCTCGACCATGATTGGCCGGGTAATGTGCGTGAACTACGCAACCGTCTTGAACGAGCGGCGATCCTAACGTCAGGTGATCTGATTCGTCCTGAACATCTTGGGCTAATGCTGACGACATCCCAGCCTGGGAGTCAACAAGACAATGACCCGCTCTATTCTACATATCACCTGAAAACCCCGGTTAATTCCCTGTCGCTATCGGCTCTGACCAGCCAGATACTCTCCCAGACACTCGAACTCTGCAAAGGCAACAAGACCAAGGCCGCCCAGATGCTGAAAATAGACCGTAAAATGTTTTACCGCGACTAACCCACCACTTCCGTACCTTATATCCCCGCACTGTACCAAAATAGTACTATTACACCTTCTAATATTATCTAACCAGCTGATTATACATCATAAAGCTATTTGGCACTAATACTGCTCTACTATAGTAACGTAGTCCTTTATTGTTCTAAAAAAGTACAATCACCTTAATGCAACTATCCGAATTACCAGGGCCAGGAGATTTCCATGAGTCAGGAAGCTTTAGAGCGTCTGTTGGGAAGATTGCTCACGGATGATACGTTCCGGAAAGAATCAGAAAAATCCATCGCTGAATTGTGTCGGGAGACCGGATATAACCTGAACGCTGATGAACAAAAAGCGATTACTTATGCTGACATTATCCGTATCGACATCGTGTCTAAACAGTTAGACAAGAACATAAAACGATTTTAAGCATTACAGGGAAGTCTGACATGAACGAAACAGAACACACGATTTTGATCATTGACGACATGCCGCTCAACGTTATCCTGCTTGATGGAATTCTTCGCAAAGCCGGATACCAGACTCTCAAGGCACATTCCGGACTGGAGGGGCGGCATTTGGCGCTGCAGGATCAACCGTCACTGATCCTGCTTGACATAACCATGCCGGTGGAAGACGGCATTACAACCTGCAAGTTACTTAAAGCCGACCCGTGCACCGCTGATATTCCGGTAATATTCATATCAGCTCTCGATGCCGCCGAAAGTAAGGTCTCCGGCTTTTCCAACGGTGCGGTTGACTACATCACCAAGCCCTTTGAAATGACCGAGGTGCTGGCACGGGTCTCTTCGCATCTCAAGATGAGGGAAATGTATGTTGCTGCTGTCCGCCAACAGCACCACATCCTGGACAAGCTGCAGAGCGCTCAACATGGGATGCTTGTCAAGCCGGAGGATATGCCGGAAGCGGCGTTTGCCGTCTATTACCGCGCCGTTCACTCCGTAGGTGGCGATTTCTACGACGTCTGCCGAATGAGTGACGGCAGCTTTGCTTATTTTGTCGCCGACATAAGCGGCCATGACCTGGATGTATCATTCAATACCTCAGCTATCAAAGCACTGTTTCAGCAGAGCGCCGGGGGGAGCAACAGTTCCGAAGAGATATTGCGCTCCATCAACAGCGGCGTCATGCCGATATTTGACGGCGGCATGCATATGACCGCCTCCCTTGTACGGCTGGACCGCCGCTCCGCAACCGCGACACTGGTAAATGCCGGGCATCTTCCGATAGTACATCTGGCTCTTGATGGGACTGTAGAGCTGATCGAAGCGGAGGGCGACATTTTGGGGGTTTTCGATGAACTGGTGCTCCGACAAACTGTAATCAATGTCCAACCTGGGGACCGTCTCTTTATCTACACCGACGGATTGGTAGAGCTTAGCGGTAAGAGCCTGGATCGTCTTGTGTGTATCGAAAGGTTTATGTCGCTCTGTAGCAAAACCGCTTTACTGCCGCTTAGCGAGGCAGTACCTGCGATCTATTCACACATATTTCCAGTAGGTTCCACACCTGGAGATGACATTATCCTGTTGGGTGTAGAAGTTTAGTACGTATTAGCAAATAGCACCTTATCCTGAAGTGAAAGGTAAATTATGAGCATAGCTGCTTACCAGGAAAAAATCATGGCATCAAAGCACCACGATGAAAGCTCCATTCTGTCCAGCTTTAAAAATATTCATACACACATGCCGGAAATGGATTTTTCTTTTTCCAATGTGTACAAGGAACTTCCCTTCATCAACAATGCCAGTTTGCATGAAATCAATGAAAACACCATTAAATTCAGAGCAACTTCCCTGCAACTTGCCGTGATTCACCATTGCTGTGAAACCCTTATTCAATCACCTATGCTGACCGCCGGTGTGATCGGAAAGCTTACCAGTATCGACACTACTAGCAACATTGTCTCCTTGGGAGACTTTTCCTATGCAGAGATCTCACACAACAAACGGATGACTGTTCGCGTACACCTGAATAAACCGATAAATGTACTGCTGACGGCTGACGACAACAAAATATCCGGCATGATGAGCGACATTTCGTTCGGCGGCTGCAGAATCATATCCGCTGCGGGTTTGATTCTTGAGAAATCAAAATCCTTGATTCTCCATCTCAAGATGTTTCACGACAATACAGTCCAACTGGCCGATATCCCGATCAGTCTTCTGCGGAGTGAAAATGACACAAAATCCAACGTATATGCTGCTACATTTAACCATACGTCCGAAATAGATGGATTTTTGTCACAGTTCATCTTCAAGCACCAACACGAGATTATCTGTGAGCTGAAAGAGAAAAAGTTACCACAAGGACAGCTAGACTATAAAAAGTCTATTACGACATTGGAGGAATCGATGACTGCAGTTGAAAATTCTGCCGCGCATGGTGAGGTTGGAACACAACCTACAATCCTGATTATTGACGATCAGCCTCTCAATGTCACCCTGCTTGATGCGATTCTCCGACCGGCCGGTTACCGAACGCTCAAGGCGTTTTCCGGCCGGGATGGGAGACTTCTGGCAGTACAGGAACAGCCGTGCATGATCCTGCTCGACATCACAATGCCGGTAGAAGACGGCGTAACTACATGCCGGATAACCGACATTACCAAGATCATAATAGAGGATGCGGCGCTCTCCTCTCGCATACTTAAACTGGCCAACAGCCCTATGTTCGGGTATCATTCAGAGATAGACTCCATTTCCAAGGCGGTTACGGTTATCGGCACCCAACAGCTGCGAGACATGGTCATGGCCGCCTCAGTAATGGGTGCCTTCAACGGCATTCCGGATGATGTGATCAACATGACCTCTTTCTGGGAGCACAGCATCTTCTGCGGCATAATTGCCCGCGTCCTGGCCACCTGCCGGCGAGAAGCAAATGTGGAACGTTTTTTTCTCGCCGGAATGCTGCACGATATCGGCCAGCTTATTCTCTGTGTCAAGGCGCCGGAGTTGGTGCGGGAGATGATCGCCATGAGCAGGGAGTCCGGTAAACCGCACTTTATCATTCAGCGTTCAATATTGGGGTTTGACCATGGCGATGTTGGAGGAGAGTTGCTGAAGCGGTGGAAGATTCCAGCAATCATCACTGAACCGGTGACATGTCATCATACCCCCGGACGGGCTGAGCTATACCCGGTGGAAACAGCCTCAATGCATGCGGCCGACGTGATCGGTCACGCCATGCAGATCGGTTTCGGCGGGGAACCGTTCGTCCCCCCCCTTGATGAGCGCTCCTGGGAACGTCTGAATATACCGGTCAGCATGATGGCAACTATCATGGATCAGGCAGATGCACAGCTGGCGGAAGCCATGGCAATTCTTACAGGAAACGTTGGGTAATGAGCAAAACAATAGAGACATTGCAACAAGAGCTGAAGAAGTCACAGGAACGCAACCTCTATTTGGAAGAGTGCAATCTTCGCTATGTCGGCATCCTGGACATGCTGACCTCCAGCAACGACTTTCAGGCGGAGCTGAACCGGGATAGGGATAATAACTCCATCATTAAGGCAACGCTGCAGCAGGTCAAGCGGCTGTTTACGTTCTCATATATGGGGCTCTACATAAATTCGGACGAAAGCGCTTTTGATCTGGTGCAGTGCGTTCCTCCCACCAGCAGAGAGGAACTGGAGCGCGAGGTCGATGCCAGGATTATGGATGGCAGCTTTGCCTGGGCAATCAATCAGAACCATCCGGTACTGTACCCGGCCGACAATAGCGAACAGACCCTTATTTTGCACGTTCTTTCCACCCAGTCACGCATTCGCGGAATGTTTGTGGGACTGTTTCCGGGTAGTCAGGCAACCGTCGATGCCCCATCTCTGAATGCGCTTTCGATTGTTCTGGCCAACACAGCTTATGCGCTTGAAAGTGCCACACTCTACACCATGCTTCGAGATAATATGAACAATCTGGAGCAGAAAGTGGATGAACGCACCAGAGAACTGCAAAGCGCCAGGCAACAGGCTGAGACGGCCAATAAGACCAAGAGCGCTTTTCTGGCCAACATGAGCCATGAATTGCGTACCCCTCTTAATGCGACCATTGGGTTTACTGATGTTGTGCTGTCGAAGAACTTTGGCCCACTGAACGAGGAACAGGAAGAGTATCTGGGATATGTCCTCCAGAGCAGCAAACATCTGCTTGAGCTGATTAACGACATTCTTGACCTGTCCAAGGTCGAGGCCGATAAGATGGAGCTTGATCAGAGCGATGTCGCTATTCGCAACCTGCTGAGCAACAGCCTGATCATGGTCAAGGAACTGGCTCATCGTCGCGGAGTTCAGCTCAGGGACAAATTTGCCGAAAATCTGCCGGTTACCGTCAGGGTCGATGAGCGAAAGCTGAAACAGATCATCTATAATCTGCTCTCCAACTCCATAAAGTTTACCCCCGCCGGCGGGAGTGTTACAATTGCTGCCTGTATCAGCAGCACCCCCTCGGAGTTTCCACCCGAGACACTTGACAAGTTTGTCAAAATGGGACAAAGCACCCGGCAGTACCTGATGATTACCGTTTTCGACACCGGCTTGGGACTTAAGCCGGACGATCTTAAACGCATATTCAACCCCTTTGAACAGGCCGACAATAGTGAAACCAGAGACTTTGAGGGAACCGGCCTGGGGTTGGCCCTGACCAGAAAGCTGCTTGAACTGCACGGAGGAGATATCTGGGCCGAGAGCGACGGTCTGGGTAAGGGGAGCGCATTTCATGTTGTTCTGCCGCTTTGATATGCGGTGTGCAAGGGAGCAAAAATAATGAAAAACGACAACAAGAGAAGTATTCTAATATGCGATGACAATTTATTGAATCGCAAACTGGTCGCTGCCATGCTGGCAAAATCACCCTACAACGTCAGGGAAGCGACAAGCGGCCGGGAAGCCGAAGCCATTGTCATGGCGGACCATGATCTGATCGATCTTGTTCTGCTGGACATAGGCATGAAAGACTTAAGCGGCATTGATGTCTGCCGGGCCATACGGAGCAGCCTTCAGGATCAGAAACGTCACCTGCCGATCATCGCATATACGGCGCATGCCATGGTCAACGAACGCGAGCGATATCTTTCCGCCGGCTTTAATGACATTTTGACCAAACCGACCCAGCGGGAGGAGCTCTTCGCTATTCTGGATAAATATTTGAACTGAGTGGTTAGTGGCTAATCGCGAGCAGCAAGTTGCAAGTGGCTGATAAATTACCGAGGAGAATACAACATGAGAACATTGATCGTTGAAGATGACTTCCTGAGCCGCAAGCTGATGCTTGCCTACCTATCCCCCCTGAGCGAATGTGATATTGCCGCCAGCGGCACGGAGGCCATTGAGGCCTTCATGATGGCCAACGATGCGGGAAAGTATTATGATCTTATCATGCTCGATATCATGATGCCGGAAATCAGCGGACAGGAGGTTTTAAAACGTATCAGGCGGATTGAGGAAGAACAAGGTCTTACCGCGGCCAAGATTATCATGACGACCGCACTGACGGATGCCGACAATATCATGACCGCCTTCAAAAACCAGTGTGAAGGGTATCTGGTCAAACCGATAGATTCCGAAAAGTTGCGAGGTCTGCTGCGCGAGCTCAACCTGTTGGTTTGAAGCGCAGTCATGTGAATACTATTTATTAAGGAAACAGTAATGCCCCCAACTCCGCCCGCCCTCTTCAGCAAAGATAACAGATACGGCAAAACTATCTTTCTGATCCTGATTGTCGCAGGTCTGGCGGGCAACTATTTCAAGTTTCCGCTCTTCCTCAATATCGATTTCCTCTTCGGCAGCATCTTCGCGATGCTGGCACTGCAGCTCTTCGGGGTTGGCCGAGGCATTGCGGCGGCCGCCCTGATTGCCGGTTATACCTACATCCTTTGGAATCACCCCTATGCCATCATCATCATGACCGCCGAGGTTGCGGTAGTCAGCTGGCTGATGGGGCGGCGAAAGATAGGGATGGTTCTGGCCGATACGCTTTACTGGCTCCTGGTCGGCATGCCGTTTGTCTATCTATTCTATCACTTTTTCATGCACGTTCCCTCCAGTTCTACCCATATTGCCATGACCAAACAGGCGGTAAACGGCATCGCAAACGCTCTGATAGCCCGGATGATCTTTACCGCTTATGCGCTCAAGTCACACAAAGCACAGATGTCATACCGTGAAATCATCTATACCCTGCTATCCTTTTTCGTATTGTGTCCTGCACTGATCACGCTGGTGATCGACGGTCGGGCCGATTTCATCGAAACCGACCAGCATATTCGGACAACACTGATTCAAGACAGTCAGCTAATGCATCGCATTGCGGAAACATGGGTAATTAGCAATAATAATATCGTAGTCAATCTTGCGGAGATGGCTGCATCAAAATCTCCACAACAGATGCAAGCTCATCTGGAGCAGGCTAAAAAGTCGAGTATCAATTTTTTGCGGATCGGTCTTCAAAACAGAGAAGCGACAACAACCGCGATATTTCCACTGATAGACGACCTTGGAAAGAGCGCCATCGGTATTAATTATGCGGACCGTCCCTACATTCCTCAGCTCAAACAGACATTCAAGCCGATGCTCTCGGAAGTTGTCATGCGCAAGATCGGTACACCCAAACCGATAGTTTCGATACTTGCTCCTGTAACCATGGACGGAAAATACGGAGGCTACGTCATCGGGGTCCTGGACATGGAGCAGTTGCGAAAACACCTCTCGGATGCGATAAGTCATCTTGATACGCTCTACTCTATGATTGATAAAAACGGCAACGTAGTTATGACCAACCGCACCAATCAAATTGTGATGAAACCTTTTGTACACGGCAGAGGGTCTCTCAATCGCCTTGATGACAGGATCAATCAATGGATTCCGGAACTGCCTCCCAACACCCCCGTCTCTGAACGATGGAAGAAATCGTTCTATGTAGCGGAAACCGGCATGGACAACTTATCGGACTGGCGACTGATTTTGGAGCAACCGGTAGCGCCCTTCCAAAAAATGCTTTATATCAACTACACTGGGAAGATAACCATTTTGTTCTTTATTCTGCTGGGAGCTCTGGCGCTGGCAGAATTATTGAGTCGCAGAATTGTAGTCACATTGGGACTACTGCGCACGCTGACAAATGAGCTGCCGGTTAAACTACTGACAAAAGTGGATAGTTCTGAGATTCACTGGCCTGAAAGCGGAATTGAAGAGATAACTCACCTGATCGCAAACTTCAGGGAAATGGCGGATTTGCTGCTGGAACAGTTAAACGAGACCAGGCATATCAATGAAACTCTGGAACAGCGGGTGGAGAAGCGGACCAACGAACTGGCCAGCATAATGCAGGAACTAAACATCATTCTCGAAAATGCCCCCATAGGGATTGCCAAACTCATCGACAGAAAACAGGTCTGGGTAAACCGAAAACTGGAAGACATTTTTTTATATTCAAAGGAAGAGATGGATCTTGTAACAACCAGATTTCTTTACCCTTCCGATGAAGCCTATGAAAAATTGGGTCAGGAAGCATATCCAATCCTGTCCCAAGGTTTGCTTTTCGAGTCTGTACAGGAGATGGTTCGTAAGGATCAGGCTCATGTTTTAGTCAGGTTTATCGGCAAGGCAATTGATCCGACAGATATGTCCAAGGGGGCGCTTTGGCTGTCGGAGGATGTTACTGGACGCAAGCTGGCTGAGGAAGAGCTGCGAAAAGCCAAAGAGCAAGCTGAAACCGCCAACCGCGCCAAATCTGAGTTCCTGGCAAACATGAGCCATGAAATCCGTACCCCGTTAAACGGCGTCATCGGCATGGCCCAGCTCCTGGCGATGGGTGATCTGACCGAGGAACAGCGGCTGTATGTTGATGCCCTTAAGGATTCAGGAAAAAATCTGATGGCATTGATCAACGACATTCTCGACCTTTCCAAGATCGAGTCCGGAATAATCGTTATAGAAGCGGCGGGATTCAGCCTGCGGCACTGTATCAATGATGTTGTTATGACGCAGAAATCAGTCATGGATGAGAAGGGACTTGTTCTGGAAGTGGATTTAGCGGAAGATATTCCCCATGTTGTGGTGGGGGACCAGCTGCGAGTAAGACAGATTTTCCTCAATCTGCTGGGGAACGCAGTCAAGTTCACTAATAATGGCGGGATTTCCGTCACGGCACGACTATTGGAACAGCAGGAGAGTTCCGTTGTTATCGAACTGGCGGTGAGCGACAGCGGCATCGGCATCTTACCTGAAGCAATTGACAAGATTTTCATGCCGTTCGTTCAGGAGGATGGTTCAACAACCCGCCAATTCGGCGGTACCGGTCTCGGCTTGACTATCAGCCGCCGTCTGGCCGATCTGATGGGGGGGAGCATTACCGTGGAAAGCAATCCTGGTGTCGGCAGCTGCTTCAGGGTTGCCATTCCATTTGACGTAATCGGAAATACAGACCTGGTGGAGAAAACAGCTCAATCAGCTGCCGACAGCTGGGATGGCCCACCGCTACGAATACTTTTTGTCGATGATCAAAAGATAAATATTGCCTTTGGAATGGCACTGCTGGAAAAACTGGGGCACGACTTAGTTACCGCGACTAACGGCAGGGAATGTCTCACGGCGATGGAACAGGATACGTTCGATCTTGTGCTGTTGGATATCCAGATGCCTGTCATGAACGGAGAAGATGCTCTGTTTGAGATACGAAAAAATG
The DNA here is from genome assembly GCA_903925005.1 of uncultured Geobacteraceae bacterium. Classification (GTDB taxonomy): domain Bacteria; phylum Desulfobacterota; class Desulfuromonadia; order Geobacterales; family Pseudopelobacteraceae; genus JACRCG01. Next base: position 1,139 of record CAIYDX010000219.1, on the reverse strand, counting down.
AGCGGGCCAGGGGTTATCATCAACCGGTCATTGCCTTGACAGCCTACGCGCTGAGTGGAGAGAAAGAGCGTTTTATGGAACAGGGGTTTGACGGTTATGTTTCCAAACCGTTGGCGGTCGAGGAATTGGTGGCCGAAATGAAGCGGGTCATGGCCGTAAAAACTGACCTGAATAATATTGCACGAGGAAATTATGGACGCGGACAGAATAAAGTGGAATAAACGCTTTGAGTCGCAGGATTCGTTTCTCGGAGAACACCCCTCGCCGTTTCTGGCACGGGAGATCGAGAGGATCAAATCTCTGGTTCCTGGCTTGAATGCCTTGGATATCGCCTGTGGTGAAGGAAGAAACAGTCTGTTTCTGGCTCGGCACGGCTTCAAGGTCACCGCCCTTGATATCTCGGATATCGGGCTCGCCAAGGGGCGAAACCGGGCTCAAACAGAGGGGGTAAACGTTGAATTCCTAAGGGTTGATCTGGATGGCCATATCATCAAAGAGAGATACGATCTGATTCTTAATTTCAATTTTCTGCAGCGGGATTTGATTCCGTCCGAAGTCGCCTCGCTGAATCCGGGCGGTCTGCTGCTTTTTGATACAATCATGGCATCGGAACTACTCCTGCAAACTCATGATCCGGCCTATCTGCTGCAACCGGGAGAGTTGCACAGGATATTTGCAGCATTAGGCGGTAATATTCTTTATTCGGAGGAGAGCTGCAGCTGTGACATGCCGACAGCCCGCCTCCTCTTCAGAAAAAAACGGGCTACGCCGTTTCGCCCATATCCTCCAGCTGCAACTCCTTGATCGCCATATCTCTCATTTTGAATTTCTGGATTTTGCCGGATGCAGTCATCGGGTAGCTCTCTACAAAAGTGACGTATTTCGGGAACTTGTAGTTGGCAATCTTGTCCCGGCAGAAATCGCGAACCTCATCTTCCATCATCGTCATCCCTTTTTTAAGGATGATCGCGGCCATGACCTGTTCCCCGTATTTTTTATCAGGGACGCCATAGACCTGGATGTCGGAAACTTTGGGATGGGTGTAGAGGAATTCTTCGATTTCACGCGGATAGATGTTCTCGCCGCCGCGGATGATCATGTTCTTGATGCGGCCGGTGATCTTGCAGTAGCCGTTTTCG
>CAIYDX010000218.1 GCA_903925005.1 uncultured Geobacteraceae bacterium | reverse complement strand
CCCCCTGCGTCAGTATAGTTGTCGCCTCAGATTTTAAGAAAAAATAAAATTTGAGATTAGAAATGAAAACATATAAAAGATATTCTGTAGGCTTCAAAGAACAAGCCTTGGTAAAAGTATATAGTCGTAGCAATGACCAAACGATTGAATTGATCGCAAACGAATTAAATATCAACGTAACCACATTGAAAGATTGGATGAGACAAAGTAAAAAGGCCAGCAATAAGACTGCATCACCGTCATCAAAACGCCCCATGGATTGGCGTCCTGAAGAACGACTTGCCGCATTACAGCAAAGCTATGGATTGCTAGGTGACGACTTAAATACCTGGTGCCGTGAACGTGGTGTTTTTGCTCATCAACTCGAGCAATGGAAAATAGATTTCTGTAGTCATGGCGACAGAGATGAATCGTGTGAAAAAGCACAATCCTTACGTGTATTAAAAATTGAAAATCAAAGTCTTGAGCGCGAATTGTTTCGTAAAGACAAAGCCTTAGCAGAAGCCGCAGCGCTGTTGGTACTGCAAAAAAAGTTCCGAGCGCTCTTGGGGGGAGAGGTCGAATGACTAGCCACGAAGAGCGCAAGCAAGTGATTGTATTAGTCAATGAGTCAGTAGCAGCAGGAGCGCGTCAAGCCAAAACCTGCGAAGTCTTAGGCCTAAGCGAGCGCACCCTGCAGCGTTGGCGGACCAGTGATAGTGTTCGTTGTGATCAACGCTCTTTACGCCAATATCAACCGTCACATAAGCTAACTGCAATCGAGCGCGCCGAAGTACTAGCCATCGCTAATTCCGATGAGTTTGGTCATCTACCGCCGAGCCAGATCGTACCACGACTGGCTGATCAAGGCTGCTATGTGGCATCTGAATCAACATTTTATCGTATCTTACGAGACGAAAAACAGCTGACCCATCGGCTCAGCGAACGTCCACCTCAAACACGCACTAAACCACGCGCCATCTGTGCCACAGCACCTAACCAGCTGTACAGTTGGGACATTACCTATTTACCATCCGTTATTCGTGGACAGTTTTTCTATCTCTATCTATTTGTTGATATTTTTAGTCGAAAGATCGTCGGTTGGCAGGCCTATGAAGAAGAAAGCAGTGCATTGGCTGGCGAACTATTACGAGATCTTTGTCATCGTGAAGGCATACAGTCAAACCAGTTAATTCTACATTCTGATAATGGCAGCCCCATGAAAGGATCAACCATGCTAGCGACCATGCAACAGCTTGGTGTTATGCCTTCTTTTAGTCGACCATCGGTTAGTAATGATAATCCATACTCAGAATCATTATTTAAGACATTAAAATATCGTCCTCAATATCCATTAAAGCCTTTTTCTGATGTCATAGAAGCGCGTCAATGGGTTACACAGTTAGTCGAATGGTATAACCATGAGCATCGCCATAGTGCTATCTGCTTTGTCACGCCAGTACAACGACATGAAGGCTTAGACGAACAGCTTCTAACTAATCGCAAAGCCGTCTACGAGGCTGCCTATGCTAAAAATCCACAACGCTGGAGCGGAAGCACTCGGAATTGGCAAAGAGTAGAAGCTGCTCATCTTAACCCCGATAAAGTAAAAGAAGGTGATGCCAAAGATATTGATATCCAGATAAGAAAAGTAGCGTAATTTTAACCGTCGAGGCGACAACTACATTGACAATTTCCGTTATTAGTATGAACAAAAGCACCATCCCAATCGACTCCAGGAGGCGACTGAAGATAATAAGCGATACGCTCAAGATAAAGGGGATAGAGTTTATCCTCTGGATAAGCCTTAGCTAAAGAGGTAAATATCTGCTGAGCTTCAGCCCATTGTTGCTTTCTATAACTCAGCAAAACCTCATTTAAGGTATCAATCAATTGAGATTGCTCTATGCTAAGGTCTTTTGCAAGCCCTAAAGGCTCATAAATAGTTACTGCACTTAACTTACCCTTAACACGGACTTTGTCGAGCTCTCGATAAGTAAACTCTGGAGCCGCCTGACTTGTAAATTCACTAACGATCATTTTTACCCCATACTGCTTAGTTAAGCCTTCTAATCTAGCACCTAAATTAACAGCATCTCCCATTACTGTATAAGCAATACGAAATTCAGAGCCCATATTACCGACACTCATTTTGCCCGTATTGATACCAATGCCAATGTCAATTTCCGGCCAACCTTTAGCCTTAAAGGCTCCCTGAATAGCATTCAAAGTTTGCAAAATTGCTAAACCAGCATTAACTGCAAAACTAGCATGCTGAGAATTGTGCATGGGCGCGCCCCAAAAAGCCATTATGGCATCACCAATATATTTATCGATGGTACCTTTATTATCATGAATAACTCTAGTGACTGGCGTTAAAATATCGTTAATTAATTCACATAATGCCTGTGGATCCATACCTTCAGATATTGTCGTAAAACCTCTAACATCAGAAAACAATACTGTCATTTCCCTACTTTCACCCTTCAAAGAAAACTCTTCATCTGATTGACTCATTTGCGCGACTAATTCAGGTGGAATATATTGACCAAACATTCCCCCCAATTGTTTTTTCTTTCGGCTTTCTAAAAAGAATCCAAACAAAATTTGTATGCCAAAAAGCAAAGTCAATAAGCTTAACGGTGTTGCCAACAAAGCATCTATATTCAAATAAATCCAATTATAAAAATTAAATCCTATGCCAACTATTACCAAGCAGGCAAACAATAGGGCTGACGACAGTACAGATAAGCTTGGAAAAAGCGCTACCGCGACTAGACAAATGAATAACAATTCAATCAAATCTATGGCTAGCATATAGCTAGGCCTAGATTTAATAGTTTGATCCAATAATCCACTCAAAATATTAGCGTGAACTTCCACACCAGCATAAACATTTTGTACTGGCGTAGCGCGAGAATCAAACAAACCTGCAGCAGTTGTTCCAACAATTATAATTTTATCTTTCAATTGCTCAGGGGCTACCAAACCATTAAGAATGTCAGTAGCAGAAATATACGAAAAACTACCTTGTCGTCCACGATACGGCACCAAAAGAATACTTTTTTTATCAATGGGTATATGAAAGCCCTGTATATCAAGGCCCTCTAAGCGACTATCAGCCTCATTTTGACCATAATTTTCGCCGGTCATAAACTTTACTGTCGGCTGCTCTAATAAAGCCCTAAATAAAGCCAACGATAAAGATTCATAAATCTGGTGATTGTAGTTAATTAACAAAGGCACTCTTCGATAAACCCCATCATCATCAACACTGGGATTATTAAAAAACCCAGCATATTTAGACTTTTCTTGGAGCTTAGGTAAATTTGCGACATAACTTTGCTCAGTAAATAATAGCTTACTAAATAGCTGACTATCCGTTGACAATGGCTTTGGCAACACGCCTATTTCTGAGATTTTTTCAAGTTTGTGGCTAGTAAAATAACCTAATACAACAGGCCTATTTTCTATGCTTTTAGCTAAGATATCATCATAAGACAGCTTTGAGCGCATTGAGTCTAGGGCAGACAAAAACAATGGGTCATTATGCAAAGCTCCAGAAGCGAGCTTTTCCAATAAATCAATTCCTGACCCCGTATCAGGTTCAGAAAAAACCACATCAAAACCTAACAACTTTATCTGATAATAATCAAACAGCATATCAACTAGATAAGCTATTTTATCTCTACGCCAAGGCCAACGGCCTTCTTGAGCCAAACTTTTTTCATCTATATCAACTATAACGATACGTGGATCAACAGTATTTACCGCTGTACTTCGTAAACGCAAATCATAGAATATGTTATCCATACGCTGCAGTGTTGGTATAGTTAACCAATGTGCACAATGTGCCATGAATAAAACAGTGACAAAAACACAGGTTAAAAATCGATACTTTTTAAGGGATTTATTACTTAACTTCATTTTTTAAGATTCGTCTCGGAAAGTACACACACCAAAATCCAACTTTACCAGATTTATGTCGTCACGTATCTCTAATACAAATGGTGCAAAGTCATTTTTTTAAAGCCATGTATATAACAATGCAGTCAAATTGACTTATCTGCTAAACTAGAACCTAAAATACCCTCAATTCATTTGGCAATAATTACGCTAAAAATACTTTGACAACTCACGACAATCAAATGACCAGAAATTTTTATTAGTAATGACGCCCTGCCCTCCTAAAACTTCCTGCTTAACCTGCCGATTAGCTGACTTATGCTTACCGTTTGGTTTGCAAATAAATGAAATAGAAACCCTAGAAATCATCATTAAAAACAAACGCCCTTTACACTTGGGTGATATTTTATTTAACAACAACGAGCAATGCCTTGGTTTATTTGCTGTTAAGTCTGGTTCTTTTAGACGCTTTGTGATTAATGCCGAAGGTGTAGAACAGACGCTAGGCTTTTATCTGCCCGGTGAATTGATAGGCTTAGATGCTTTATTTGATGAACGCTTTAATTGTTCGGTAGACGCACTTGAAACCAGCTCAGTCTGTGAACTACCACTAACCAGGCTCAATGAACTCTGCGCAAAAATCCCAAACTTGCAATATCAATTAACACGTATTTTAAGTAAAGAAATCAGCACAAACCATGAACAAATATTTCTGCTCAGTAATAACTCAGCCAAAATAAAAGTAGCAACTTTTTTGTTGATGTTATCAAAACGTTACGGTTTATTAGGTTATTCGCATACCCACTTTAACTTAAGTATGCCAAGACAGACGATTGCGAGTTTTTTGGGGTTGAGTAATGAAACGATTAGTCGCCAATTTACCGCACTGTGTAAGGAAAATATTATTTCAGTTAATCAGCGTGATATCCAAATTAATGACTTAGATTTATTACAAGCCATAATAGAACCTTGTCACAGTCATTAAAAGGCTATTAATATTTCAGCTACATTAAATTTTGTTAGGATGCTATTCAAAGGTCTGGCAGAGTAAAGCTGAGTAGCAAATAGATGTAACCCAACACTTTATTGCAAAAAATATCGGCTATCAATTTAACACGGGGCAATATCAATAAAGTTATTAGGTGTAGATCGGGTTAAGCGATAGCGTAACCCGACTCATTTGTGGTGTGTCGGGTTACGGCTAACGCCTAACCCGACCTACATAAGTGTTTTGTCCCTTGTTAAGCTAATAGGATTCAACACTATTAAATAGACTTAATTAACACTTGTTTTAGCTTGAGTAGAAGCTGGTTTACTAGGACCTTTACCTGAATCACAGGCAGTAAGAGTGACAAGAGCGATAACTAACAATAATAAATGGCTAACTGTTTTCATAATACTTTCCTCTTTATAATTATAAAAATAAATCGATAAGTAACAATCGATTTAAACCACCCTTTGTGGGTGAAGCTATTCTTGCATTATTAACCAAACTTGGACTTGATCTAAATCAAGCAGCGAGCAGAAAATAGCAATCTACCTCAATATTTCTAGTGCAATCTTGCTATTTCCCAAAGAATGCCCAATCAGCACCATTAAGATGACTATCAATCCAAGCCCCTTCATAATCATAACTTACGATATCTGTACGAACTCGATTACCAACACCAACAAAATGATTGACTGAGTTAATTGAATCAATACCTGCTATTGAAATAATACCTAGCTCATGACCTATAGATTTAGTGTAATGAGAGTTAGCTTTGATACGTGCAATTTGGTCAAGCAAACGATTTTGTATACCAGGTGCTGGTACAGGAGGCATATTCGGAAATACTGTAGACGAGGGATGAATCCAATCACCATGACAATTACCTGTGATCATTAGCTGCTTATAATCTTCATTTTGCTGCAACTCTTGCAACAAAAAAACATAGTAATCAATATCCGCATAAGTTGCGCTAATTTCTGCCGAACCTAGGCCAAATACAGAGCTATATTCAACTATCTTGTCCCGATAATTAATTAACCAAACAGGTAATATTAGCTCTGCGTTAGATGAAATAGAAGATATTGACATTATAAACAGATAGTTTTTGATGATGGTTGTATTGAATTAGAAAACTTAGCCAATAAGTTATGGATTAAGACAACTAATACTCGTTGCCTTTAATTAAACCCCATCCTGACCTTGACTGCCCAAAGTTAAGCTTTCATATAGTTCGTGTTATTGATAGCGTAACCCGACATTTTATGGGTTACTTTGTCGGGTTACGCTATCGCTAACCCGACCTAGTAAACTAGAGCATAAAGTACGCCTCATAATTTTAACTGTCAACATAAAAGCTTTTGACTTGTTATGATCGTAATTCAGTGACAGGTTGCGACCTGCCCCTACGGCGGGAAATGTAACGATAATTTAATTTTAACTTGTTTAGATTGCCATGCTTGTTAGCCAAGCATTTCTGTTGACGACAATATCCTCCGTGTTGGTACTCGATGTAGTTGTGTTGACGGCAATATCCTTCGTGTTGGTACTCGATGTATTTGTGTTGACGGTAATATCCTTCATGTTGGTACTCGATGTAGTTGTGTTGACGGCAATATCCTTCGTGTTGGTACTCGATG
>CAIYDX010000217.1 GCA_903925005.1 uncultured Geobacteraceae bacterium | reverse complement strand
TTCATGACCGCCCACTGGGCAGAATTGCCGCATGCTTTGCTGGGTAAAGTTTCCAACCGGATCATCAACGAAGTGCGCGGCATCAACCGGGTGGTTTATGATATCTCCGGCAAACCGCCTGCTACTATTGAGTGGGAATGATTTAACGTCTTTCGGCGACTATCGCCGACTATCGAAAATCACGCTAAACCCCTTGTGAATACAAGGGGTTTTCTTTTTTCTACTATCGATAACTATCGGGGCGATTTCATTCTGGTGACGGTACTGCTGACGGTGTTGGCATTATTTTACATACGCCGTATGATTAATACCGACACTGAAATTTTGCCTGTGTGACGGTATCATATTAGAAAAAGTCTATAAGTAATGCGGGTTACAGGCCGATTTTTATTAAATTTGAATTGACGGTATTAATGGACAAAGGAAGACTTAAAAATGCTTACAGACACTCAGCTAAAAAACCTTAAACCCACGGGAAAGCTCTATAAAAAGGTCGATAGGGATGGGCTTTACGTCGCTGTCACGCGAACAGGTGTCGTTTCATTCCGACTTGACTATCGATTGAACGGACGGAGAGAAACGATTGTCTTGGGTCACTATGGGCCGGATGGAATGAATCTGGCCCAAGCGCGGGAAAAGCTGATGGCAGCAAAAAAAGAAATCGCCGCAGGGAAATCCCCAGCCAGAGAGAAGCAACGAACACTGCGGAAAACTAAAGAGGCAAAGACCTTCGGCGAGTTTACCGATCTTTGGCTAAAAGACTATCGGATGGCAGACAGCACGAAGGCCATGAGAAAAAGCATCATTGATCGGGACATCCAACCGGTATTTGGGCGGAGATTGATGCGAGAGGTCACATCGGAAGATCTTCGCGATCTTTGCGAGAAAATCAAAAACCGTAATGCGCCTGCTACCGCAGTTCATGTCAGGGAAATCGTTGGACAGGTTTTCAGGTATGCGATCGAGCGCGGGAATAAAGTGGCTAATCCCTCCGATGATGTTAAAGCATCGGCCATCGCCACCTTCAAGCCGAAAGATCGCGCATTATCTCCCGAAGAAATCAGGCTCTTCTTTGAGGAGATCGAACATGTCGGTACTTTGCCTACCATCAAGCTCGCACTGCGTTTGATTTTGCTTACGTTGGTCAGGAAAGGGGAGCTATTAAATGCCACTTGGGATGAAGTTGATTTCGAGACGGCTACTTGGACTATCCCGGCTGTCCGTATGAAAGCCAGACGAGCACATGTGGTTTTCCTGTCTCAGCAAGCTATGGATATCATGATTGCACTTAAAACCTGCGCAGGCGGGTCGAAGTTTCTGCTCCCATCACGTTACGAGGGCGACAAGGGCATGTCCAATGCGACCTTAAATCGTGTTATCGACGTTACTGTCGAGAGAGCCAAAAAAAAGGATATTCTATTGGATGACTTCACCGTCCACGATCTGCGTCGGACGGGATCAACACTGCTGCATGAGGCGGGTTTCAACTCAGACTGGATTGAGAAAAGTCTTGCACATGAGCAAAAGGGTGTCAGAGCTGTTTACAACAAGGCCCAGTATGCGGAGCAGAGAAAAGATATGCTTCAGCAATGGGCCAACATGGTTGATGGGTGGATTTCAGGAGCGAAAGTAACGCCCATCTTGAGCAAGGCAGCCTGACATGACTCGACTCAACTCAATCAACAGGGTTTATTCCCTGCGATCTTTGACTGGGCGACTCTTACGGAGTCGCACATCTGGGCGCGCCGCCCGTTGCATGATTGCAGATCTGCGTTCTGCGATCCACGCTTCAACTTCTGCCAAGTTCCATGCAACGCAACGAGCGGTCAGATAGAACCGCTTAGGAAAATTACCGGCTTTTTCCAATTCGTAAATTGTAGAATCTGCCAGAGGTATCATCTTCCGTAACTCGTCGCGGCGTATGCATCTATGGGTGAATATGTGGTCATTCATGTTCGTTTATCACGTATTGGTAATTGCATCTACAAGGTCGAGATAGTAAACATCCTCTCTTGAGGGTAGTTGAGTTCCATTTACTCAGCTTCGGTGAGTTTGTCTTTGGCGGTTTCTAATGCTGACTTATCAGTCTCCGCAATTTGAGGCTCGCTTGCTTCAGCGACCGCCTCGGAAGTCTCCTTCCTGCGTGCAGCGAGAACCGCACGAGTGGCGATCTGCCGTATCTGACCGGCAAGGCGAAGAATTCGCCGCTTCCATTCATAGACCCCGCGAGCATATTGAGTGTCCGTAATGACGCAGGACAGCCAGAGGGCATCCATGTTGGACATCATGCCGTCGAACTCGCGGATGATCGCCAGGTATTTGATCGAACGCGGCGAGGTGATCTGGACATCGACTGTTTTTGCGCTGGTGTAGCCGATGGTGGTTTCGATGCCGTTGCTTTCAGCAATCTCTTTAAGCCGAAGTGATTCCTTTTGAATTCCCTCCAATGCCTGATTGATCAGAGTATCGACCATCGCATCGACTTCCTGCGCCTGTTCCTCAGTCCCTATGAATCGTAAAACGACACTCAATGAGAATAGCGCGTTGGCGCACATCTCATAGCCACGCTCGAATATCTGCTGGGCATGCAGCGAATTTAGCAAGGCTTTCTGGGTAAGAAATGGCCTGCTGTTGTTCTGCCGGACTGATGGAATTTGCGTGGATATATTTCTCTGCGTTGTAGCTGCAAATGAGGATAGAAACCTTAGGCATGAGGAATTCGAGAATAAATATTACTTTACTCAAGTGTTTTAGCGATTTACTCTCAAAAATATAGCTCTTTTTTGGGCTTGTTTCCATCCTTGTCCTACTTTTTTCTTCGCAGTCTTGAACTACTATAATCAC
>CAIYDX010000216.1 GCA_903925005.1 uncultured Geobacteraceae bacterium | reverse complement strand
GAAACTTGAAGAAGCCAGAGAACTGAGAAAACAAAAACGACAACAAGCCTTTCCTGAAATCAGGTATTCAGGGGAATCTGACTTACCCTTAGATCAAGCGGCCTGAAAGTCCAATTCCGACTGAGGCGGTACAGTCCCCTTTTGATTGGTGTCAGGATTAGTTGCCAAGCATCGGTAATGAAATTTATTTTAACAGTCAATTTTTGGCTGTCAATGAGTGGTATTTGAATTGACTGAAATTAAATTGCTCAACTGATATGTCCGCCAGTAGTTCAATAGAAAATAAGTAGTCTCTCAACACCGGTTTTCGCTGTTTATTTTTGTTTTATGTTTCCAGAGTATAAACTTCATCGATTGACCCTGCATCGGCGTCTTGATTGACCTACTACAGCTCGGGCCAGTCTGAGAAAATCAATATGTTAAATATTTTAGTGGGTCAGTATTTAGCGCCTAAATGGGTTAAATCAGAAAGTAGATTCACACACTAAAGTGATGTTAATTGTTTTTGCTAATTCTGCACTCGATGGAATTAAGCAGCACATCTGAAATTTTATTGGTACACTGACCAAACAATTAATATTTAAGGATGAGTAAATGCCAGTTTATGAATATCTCTGTAATGTCTGTAACATTCAATTTGAACTCCGCCAGAAGTTCTCAGACCCACCTGCAGACCAATGCCCTAAATGTGGCGGTACCGTCAGTAAGATGGTGTCTGCAGCCTCATTCAGCCTCAAAGGTGTTGGATGGTACGGTGATGGCTACGGGGCAAAAGCAGAGCCTACTAAATCAGAATGCGAAACAGCTGCAGGAACTGGAGCTGCAACAGAAGCTGTATCAACAGATGCAGCTCCGGCAGCAGAGACGACGGCATCACCTGCTACTCAAGTATCCGCACCAGCTCAAATGGAAACGAAGAGTAAGGTTGTTGAGTCGCCGACTCCCACTAAAGATAAAGCTGAGGTAAAGTCTTAAGGAGTCTGAAAACAGCTCAAGTCACTTTTTAAGTCACTTTTGATTTTAAAAGAAACAGGCACCTGCTAAATATGCTTGCAAGTGCCTGTTTTTATTGGCGTCCCACTGCTTATAGAAATGAGTACTGGGAAATAGCTTTAAATATCGGCAGCATATAACTATTTGGAAAATGTACTTGACGGGGTTTTGGTCAGGTGCATCTTTCTGGTTGGCATTTGCCTCTCGCGTTCAACATGTTTGAAACGGAGCCAAAACCAATCGACTTTTGCAATTGGGATTACTGCAAATAACCCTATTCCTACTTGCCCATGGCTTTATACCCAAGTCACAACAGATCCCACCAGTAACAGCAACAAGTACTCGCTGCATTCAGTAAGTTGGAGCAGGCACAGGAGAAGTTTGCCTTGTCTGTGAGGCATGAAAAGAAAGTGATTGGTTATCCAATATCTCACGCAACTTAACTGCCAGGTTATTTATGGTAAATGGTTTTTGTATAAATTGTACCTCGGTAGTCAACACACCACTATTTGCAATGACATCGGCTGTATGTCCCGACATATATAAACACTTTAAATGCGGATTTAATAATTTAAGGTGTTTGGCCAAGTCTCTGCCATTCATCTCAGGCATCACCACATCTGTCAGTAACAAATGAATCTCACAGGTATGTTCTCGAGCAAGTTGAATAGCTTCCTTAGGGGTGTTTGCTTCTATTACGTTGTATCCCTGTTCTGTAAGAATATTTGAGGTTATTCTCAGAATAGCGGGCTCGTCTTCAACTAATAAGATAGTTTCTTTACCTTGAGGAGAAGTTTCTATTGTGCCTTCGTTCATAGTCTGCCTAGTCTTATCCTCATAACATGGAAGGTAGATTGAAAAAGTTGTTCCCACTCCCGGTTCACTGGAAACGTCTATGAATCCATTATTCTGCTTGACAGCACCGTAGACCGTAGATAGCCCCAAACCTGTTCCCTTACCAAGCTCTTTGGTTGTAAAAAACGGTTCAAATATGTGGGCTAGAGTTTCCTTGTCCATGCCGTTGCCATTGTCGTTCACAGAAAGCCTGACAAACTTACCTGGTTTCATACCAATATGAGATTTGCAGAATTTCTTGTCGATGGAGTGGTTAGCGCTTTCAATAGTAATCTTCCCAACGTCCGAGATGGCGTCGCGGGCATTAACACATAGGTTGGCAAGAATTTGGTCAATCTGGGTGGCGTCAGCCTTGACTCGCCAGAGATCGGCCATAGGATGCCAAGCAAGATGAATGTCTTCGCCGATTATCCGTTGCAACATCTTGAACATACCTGTTACGGTCTCATTCAGGTCTAGCTCTTTCGGCATTATGGTCTGTTTACGGGCAAAGGCCAGCAGTTGCCGAGTGAGGTCGGCTGAGCGTCCTGCAGTATTGCAGATTTCCTTGAGATCACCATGAACACGATGGCTTGGGTCTAAATGTCTGAGCCCCAATTCAGCATGACCAAGAATGACAGTCAGCATGTTATTGAAGTCATGAGCTACGCCACCTGCAAGACGACCGATGGATTCCATCTTCTGTGCCTGATGCAGTTGTTTTTCGAGTGTGGCCTTTTCTTCCTCAGCTTGCCTATATTCAGTTACATCGTCACCAGCGCTAAGAGTACCGGCTATCTGTCCATGTTCATCATAAATTATAGTATTATGCCAAGCAATCTGCCGAACTTCACCATTACTGGTGACTATAAGGTTTTCGTAATATTCATTTTGGTCTATTTCACCAGAAATGAGCTTCAAAAAAAATGGGTACACGCTGTCAATGCCATCCGGCTGTGGCAAACAGGTGGAAAACCAGGAGCGTCCGAGAAGCTCCTCTTCCATATATCCTAAAACTTGACAACCTTTGCGGTTGATGGTGGTGATAATTCCATCCGTATTTAACGCAACTATTATGGTTTCCACAGTATCCAGCAAACTCTGGGCGCGGTCTCGTTCTTGACGTAAAGCCACTTCCGACTGTTTGCGCTCGGTAATATCCAGAGCAATCCCAGCCGTCCCAATCACCAGCTCACATTCGTCAAAGATGGGGGTCTTATAAGTGAGGTGCCATTTTTCGCCTACTGGTGTTGCGATTGCTTCTTCAACGTGTTTTTTCTGGCCAGATAAACAGATCTCACGATCATCAGCCATATATCCTTTAGCCAGTGCTTCAGGCCAAATGTCAATGTCAGTCTTGCCAATGCTTTCTTCTATAGTAAGGCCACATGCCGCGGCAAATGGCTCGTTAATCATCTCTAATCTTCCCTCTTTGTCCTTTAACCATGCCAACATGGGTAAATTATCCAATATTGCCCGTTGCCGTAGCAATGATCTTGAATTTGCTATCTCTGCAAGTTTGCGCTGAGTAATATCGACATTGATGCCTATCATACGATTCGGGGTCTCGTCGGCGCCCCTTATTACCAGTCCGGTTGCCCTGATATACTTTACAACACCGTCTGAGTGACAGATACGGAAGAAGGTATCGAACTTATTTTCTCCTTTTAAAGCAGCTTGGACTTCGGCAATAGCTGCCTCCTTGTCCTCAGGATGCAGACCAATCATCCATGCTTCAATATTATTTGAGAAATTATCCCGGGAAATTCCGTATAACTCTAACATCCGATCGTCCCAGACCATGTAATTGTCACGCACATTCCAGTCCCAGACACCCAAATTTGCTGATGTAGTAGCCAACTTGAGGCGTTGAGTAACATTTTTCAGTTCCTCTTCGGCCTTAATGCGTTCGGTTATGTCAAGAATGGATCCCTCAAGGGTTCCCTGTTCAGGATAGAGAACCAAAGAAGTGAGACAGTTTCTGACTCCGAGCTGTTTATGTCGCATTTTATACTCGAACCCAATAACACGGCCAACTGAAGTTATCCTTCGTACCATCTCCTCCCGTTCTTTCGGATCTACCCAGAGATTAACAGAAGGGTTTCCTATCGTCTCCTCACGTGTCATTCCAACAATGCTAAGAAACTTTTCGTTCACATCGAGAACTTCTGACCCGTCAAGCCTTGTCCTGAATATGCCGACTTCGGCGTTGTTAAAGAGGTGCCGAAACTTCTCCTCACTCTTTTGTAATGCTTCTGAAGCTTTATGTTGTCGAAGATTTTGTAATCCCTGTTCCGCCAGCATTTGAGCAAGACTATGAATTAACTGCAGTTTGACTTGAAGCTGTTCCTCAGAAAATATTGGAACTTTCTTCATAGCCTCAATATACTCGATTTGATCAAAACGATATTGGCGAGCCAGTTCGATGAATAATGCTTCTTCTGGGGGGGATGTAAAAATCTGACCGGAGATTATGACTCCAAGATATTTACTTTCGATAATAATCGGAGTTGCAGAATCCATGAGCCCCATGGGGCAGCGGTAGACAATTTGTTGCTTTTCTTCGCCCAGCATTTCTAATATTTGCAGGTTACTTTTAATACACTGTTTTTCAGTGTCAGGATTTTTTCGGTGAAATTTGGTGCAGATTTCCTGCCAGGCTGAGGCAATAAGAGTTTTGCCTTCGGTGTCAATAATAGCTACTGGCATGCAGTATATCTTGTTCAATGAATTCAGCAGATCGCTAACTTTGGGAATATCCAGAAGTTCTTTGAGTGTGTAATCCATTACTTGAACCTCAAAAGTGAGACCCATAGGTGAAAAAAATCGGAAGTGGGGGGAGGGAATTGTTTAACTTTTTTATTAGAACAAAGTTATGCAACCTTTTATCTCATTTTTTATTCTTTATAGCAATATCTATTCGTGACGTCTTAATCGATTATTACTAAAAATTACAAAGGCCCCAAACTACAGAACATTATAAGTCATTTTATGAAAAGTTGGCATTTGCCGATCAAAAATCTTTGGAAACATCAAATACGGCTCGTTTCCCTATGGCAATGAATCGCCCATTTTGGCTATTCGGCATCGATCAACGCAAGTATCAATTCTTCTTCGTCCTGTACGGAGATCAGAAGAGGGGCATAAAAGGTCGAACGGGTAACGCCAGTTAATTCGCACTGCCGGGATATCGCCAAGGGCTCAATAGTACTTACCCAGAGTCTGCGCTCCGTTACTGGCCGATCCCGGACTTTTTTTTGAGCCAGTCCAATTCCATTTTTAACCGCCCGATTTCAGAATAGAGTCGCTCGGGACTGGCGGAGGGATCATCAGGCTTAGGGCCGCGCTTGCCGTCAAAAATTCCGGGTGCCTGTGCCAGCAGTGCTTTCTTTCACTCCCCAACCTGGGTCTGATGAACAGCGAATTCCTGGGCGATTTCATTCAAGGTCTTGGTGCCCCGAATCGCTTCGAGTGCAACTTTTGCTTTGTGCTGACTGGTGAAGCTTTTTCGATTCTTTTCGCTCAATGCCTGCTCCTTTGTATTGCAGGCTACCATCTTAAACTATTGTCCGGAATATGGGGTCCACTATAGTACGCACTTTGAAACCAAAACAGCCGTCAAAGCATCGTTTTTGTGGATGGACTACAATCTGGATTGTGAATCGACTTTCTGATTTGACCCATTTAGGTGTCGAATACTGACCCACTAAAATATTTAACATACTGATTTACTTAGACTAGCCCGATCTGTAGTGGGTCAATCAAGACGCCGATGCAGGGTCAATCAATGAAGCCGATTCACACGGCAAACCGACATCTGTTATATCCAGATGCAACTTGAAGCCATTCCAGCTGGTTTTGTATCCCTTGGCGTTCATCTTGGTGCCACGGTCGCAAGCTGTTGGAAGTTCGTTGATTGCTTCTT
>CAIYDX010000215.1 GCA_903925005.1 uncultured Geobacteraceae bacterium | reverse complement strand
GACTTGAATGTCTGAATCATGTGACCTCGGTCCCCGAGGCTCCAAAAATACAAACTAGCAAAACACAAAACAGACTAGGATCATTTTCTGTTCAACACAACTGATAGCGAGGACAGGTATGTCATACAAAAGAGAGAGTCTGTTTCAGAATATTATTGAATTTATTGCAGAAGGCATATTTGTATTGAACGAGGCCGGTGAAATTACTTTTATGAACCCGGAAGCAGAGCGTCTTCTGGGGTGGACTACCAGTGAACTGGCACATAAAAATGCCCATGATATTATTCATTGCCACAATTTAGATGGCTCGTTTTTGTCTCTTGAAGAATGCCCAATGCGTAATGTTATTATGACAGGTAGCCCGTACTCTTCTGCCAATGACCTTTTTACCCGCAAAGATGGCAGTACCTTCCCGATATCTATTTTATGCAGTCCGATAACAGAAGGTGAAAAGACCGTTGCATCAGTGACCGCTTTTCGAGACATTACTGAACTAAAAAACGCTGAGGCGGCATTGCGTAAAGCACATGAAGAATTGGAAGATAAAGTTAGAGGCAGAACGGAGGATTTAAGAACACTGAATCAGGAACTGGAAATAAAATCACAGAATCTTGAGGACCTGAATACGACATTAAAAGTTTTGCTGCGCCAAAGGGAAGACGACAAGAACGAGCTTGAAGAGCGTGTTTTCTCAAATGTCAAAACGCTCATAATACCAACCATTGAAAAATTGAGGTCATTTGCTTCAGATTCCAAATACACCTCATATTTAGGTTTGCTTGAATCCAATCTTTTGCAGATTGTCTCACCATTTTCCATGAGGCTTTCAACAGCGCTTCATAATCTGACATTTTCGGAAATAGAGGTGGCAAACTTCATCCGAGAAGGTAAAACATCCAAAGATATTGCGACATTGCTCAATATTACCAAGGATACGGTCGATAGTCACAGGCAGAATATCAGAAAGCGATTGGGGCTCAACGGAAAAAAACAAAACCTTCAGAGTTATCTCCTCGCACTAAAATAGCTACAATTCATAGCTACTAATCCATTATTTATTCATTATTGTGTATTTTGCGCATAAGGTTCATTGTTTGACCGCTAAATCATGAAGCACAATGCTTTGTGGGATGTCCGCGGAACATGCCGTGGAAAAATATATGTGCGCAAGGGTAGCTCTAATGATTGATATTACGGTTGCAAGAATTACCCATGTACAATGGGTACATCAGCTTGAAATGATTCTGCGCGAAAACAGCTCCACCGTAACCCTCCCGTCCTACAGCAACTGTGAACTTGGAGCCTGGTTGTACAGCGAAGGGCTGCTCGCCTACAAGGAAATCCCCGAGATCACACAACTGGAAAAGAGTCATAAAATTTTCCACATAGCAGCTGATAACGTCATCGCCTGGCACAATGGCTCCAAATACAGCTCGCAAAAAACCGCCCAGGCTGAAACAGATTTTCGTGACGCCCTGAGAACGAGTAAGGAAATTGTCTATATCCTGACGTTGCTGGAATATAAGATTTTGCAAAAATATCAGGAATCGCAGGAAGCGGCTCCGGCGGGGTTGAAAAACATGGCTAACCATCCCTGGCAGACACTTAAGTCAGTGATTGGTGAAAGAAACAGCCGGCTTGATGTTGCCAGGATTTCCCTGGATCTGATGAAAAAGGATTTCATAAAGAGCTATATCCAGGAATCTTAGAGTGCATGACATAAAGCGTCTGAATGATGGAAGAATAAACGCAGTTCAAGTGTTTACGACAAACTACAGATAAAAGGAGATTACCCATGGTTTACAATTGTCCGAATTTAGTTGCAGGTGTCAAAACAGTGGCACTGGGAAATGGCGCAGGAGCAGGACTTGGATACGGAGCCGGTGCGGGTTACGGCGCAGGAGCAGGGTGCGGAGTTGGTGGTGGAATGGGCATGCACGCCCTTGCCGGTTGCTGTAAAGCGGCCTGTGCCCCTCTTCTGGGGGTTGGTTTTTTTCCGCTGGCGCTGACAGCCGCTGTCGGCTATCTCGGGTACAAGGTTTATAAAACTTCACAAAACGAAGAAAGTAAGAGCGCTGCATAGGCCGGATCTACACGGTAGTATTTG
>CAIYDX010000214.1 GCA_903925005.1 uncultured Geobacteraceae bacterium | reverse complement strand
GTTTTTACCTGGGAGCAACGGAGAAAGGCGCTCCCACTGGTCATCTCGTAAAACAGTTCTATCCATCTGCAACCCTCCGATAAGTGGTTTTAATCACTTATCGGAAACTGACAGGAAAATGTTAATTGAGAACGCTACCTAATGAAAACGGCAAAAATATCTGTATATTTCAGATGATTCCGGACAGGAGGAACGACAGCATTATCGGCCAGTTCATCTATCAGCGTCAGATTGAAATCATACAGTTGCTCAAGGACGGCTTGGTTTTAGATTGATTATTGCAGGATCTTGTTATTCATAATAATCGCGTTGAAAATTGGAATAAAGCATGAGCCCGGAGGCAAACCAGGTGCTTATAAACCATAATTTTTTGGTGGTCACTGGCGATTGTGCCGCTACTAATCGCTACATCGAAGAATTGAAAGCAATCGATGCATGCTATGTAATAATAGAAACGCCGGAAGAGCTGAACTCCCTCACAAAGCATACGGAATATTGCGGTATGATGGTTGATTCGAACAGCTTTGATCGACTATCCGCCATCCAGAAAGCAACTATCAAAGAATACGCCATTGTCCTCCCAACCGCAAAACTCTCCTTCGATCCCGAAAACGACGATTTAACAATCCTCAACTTAAACTTTGAAGGCGCCTGCACGGAAAGCATCAAAGATTTTGCGGATTTGTGCGCTACGTTCCCTGCCCGTTCCATAAGACGTGAGCCGCGCTACAACGTTTTATTGAATGCAGTTCTTGATAACAATATGACGCTTATTACCGATATTTCCAAGAGCGGCTGTTTTATTTTCACGGCCGACAAATCTCTAAAGGAGGGTGATAAAGTTGAGTTTTCGACGACCGACTTGGGGGACCGGACGCCGATAACAGGCCTGATTCGCAGGAAGGTTGAACCGGGTAATGACGGTGTTATACCAGGTATAGGGGTTGATTTTCTGTTCATGACCGAGACGCAGAAAATCAACATGGCGGCGCTCCTTACAAAATATCTGAAAAGAATGATAAAACTTCTAGAGGGAAAGCTTTAAAATCGGGAAGACGGGAGGCTTTATTAAAACTGAAGCCGTTGTTCTTATCGTAGATGACAACCAGGACAATCTGGATATGCTTGGCGAGATGCTGAGCATGAGCGGGTATGGTGTCTGTCTCGCCTCAAGCGGGCTCCAGGCGCTGGAGCTGGCCGGAAGCATGTCACCGGCGCTCATCCTTCTCGACATTCTCATGCCTGGCATGGATGGTCTGGAGGTGTGCCGAAAGTTGAAGGCGGATCCGTTACTGAAAAATATTCCGGTAATTTTTCTCAGCGGCATTGATTCGACCAGCCAGAAATTGCAGTCATTTCGCGAAGGCGGTGTTGACTATATAACCAAACCGTTTAACGTTGAAGAGGTGCTGGCGCGGGTGCATACTCATCTTCAACTGGTGCAGCTGGCTGAGCTGGAATCAAAAAATGATGAACTGCAACAGTCCCATGATGCCCAGAAGCTGCTGCTCGAACAGTATACCGCTCTGTTTGATTTCGCCCCTGTAGGCTATGTATCCCTTGACCGGGACAGCCGGATTATCACTATCAATCTGGCCGGGGCAAGTCTTCTTGGAGCGGCGCGATCACGAATCAAAAAAACACTTTTGACTCAGTATGTTGCTAAAGAAGACCAAGCATTGCTCGCAAGTTTTCTGGAGAAGGCTTTCTGTCAGCATTCCAGAAAAACCAGCTGCGAATTGAGACTGTTCAAAGAGGGGCGTGAAACCATCTATGTTCAGATGGAAGCACTGGCTAAAGGTTCTGGTCTGGAGTGCCTGGTAGCGATTACTGATGTCACGGAGCTACGGCTGGAGGAACAGAAGTTCCACATTGTGGCGGATAATACCTATGGCTGGGAGTACTGGATATCTCCAGAAGGCGAGTTCATCTACAACACCCCTTCCTGTCGGAGAATAACCGGTTACGATCCGGCAGTGTTCATGAAAGATCCCGGGTGGCTTGTCCGGATCATTCATCCGAATGACCAGACTATTTTTGCTCGGCATATGCATGAGTTTGCCCATGCCGGAAAAACGGATGAAGTCGATTTCCGTATCATCAGGGCCGATGGCGAGATTCGCTGGATCTCCAGCGCCTGTCGACCGGTGCATGACCGTCATGGAAAATTATTGGGAATCAGGGGGAGCAACCGGGATATCACGAAACGCAAGCAGGCAGAGGTAACGCTCAAGGAGAACGAGCAACAACTCAGGCAGCTCACTAAATCTCTTGAAGAACGCATCGCCCGGACCGTGGATGATATGCGCAAAAAGGATCAGATACTTGTTTTGCAGGAACGGCGGGCCGTCATGGGTGAGATGATCAACAATATTGCCCATCAGTGGAGACAGCCGCTGAATGCACTGGGCCTTATCCTTCATGAGTTGCCATACGCCTACGACACATCTGAATTCAGCAGGGAGTATCTTGAGAGCAGCATCGGCAACTCCATGCAGTTGATAGATCACATGTCCCAGACTATTGATGATTTCAGGAATTTTTTCCGGTCGGACAAGAAAATCACTTCGTTTAGTGTCAACAAGGTTATTAAACAGACTCTTTCACTCATCGAAAAAAGTTTTCAGGCTCAACAGGTCAGCATTGAATTGCAAACGAAGGGTAATCCGATTTTAAACGGCTTTTCCAACGAGTATTCCCAGGCACTCCTGAATATTCTTATTAACGCCCGTGACGCCCTGATCGTTCACAATCCCGAAGATGCTCGAATTTTGATTCGGTCGTTCGCAGAGGGGGATAAAACGGTCGTGACCGTTACCGACAATGCCGGCGGCATCGCTGAGGAGATGATCGGCAGATTGTTCGATCCATATTTTACAACAAAAGGACCGGACAAGGGGACCGGTATCGGTCTTTTCATGTCAATGACAATCATCGAGAAAAACATGGGAGGACGTCTGACGGTGAGCAATATCAACGGCGGCGCGGAATTCAGAATTGAAGTTTGATCTTGTCGTTGGAACTACTTGGCCTGCGATCTTTCCGGAAGTTTCCCGTCAGGTAATGGCGGTTTCCCGTTAATCATCCGGCAGCGCTCAATGTCGCACGCAGTCGGCAACAGATACCGATACTCCTTATACAGTTTCATCTGGGAAACATCCCGACTATAACATTTTTCCCCTTTGCCGTTATCATAGTAGGAAAGCACATCGACACAGCGGCGCGAATGCGCCATCAGGCCAAGAAAATGCCCCATTTCGTGTGAGATCACCAGCTGCAAGGTTTCGCGGGCGTCATGTTTCGGGTTCCTGGCTTTCAGGAGTGCAAACGGGCCGGGGCCAAGCGAAAGCGTTCGCATCCCCTGGTTAGCCAAGCCAAAATTGCCACGGCTCTCCTTGGCACTCCACTGCACCTTGATCACAACACCCTTTAACTGATCCCAAACACCGACCCGGTCAATCATAACGACGCGTATGCCGCATTGCGACCACTCAGCGGCAGCCTTCGCCACCATTGCAGCAACCTGCGATTCCGCAAACCACTCCGGAGCGCCGGCATGATCATAAACAAACTTCAGCTCTGAAGCGACGGCAGACCGGTCTTTGCCGTCTCCCCACGTCACAATCTCGCCACTCAGGCATTGGTTGATTTCCTGACTGCGAATGGACTCAAAAGCTACGGCATCGAAAAGATCGGCAGCCAGAATCAGAGTGAACATAATCAAAATAAATAATTTCATAGAGTTCCTTACTATCTCTTTTGCCTGCGCTCCTCATAGTACTCTTGTGTGAATGGATAAACTACGCTGTTTTTCTTATGCTCATCATCTTGCCAATATCTGTGATACTCATCGGGCTTGTCTTTATCATACGTTTTCCAGCTGCAGCCGGTCAAAGCGATCAGGGATAGCATCAATGTGATTAGCAAGGTTTTCATATTTGAGCCTTTGATTTTACTTGAATAAACAATCTAACCGCAAGCAGCGGGGTTGTTTATTCTAAATTTTACGCTTAGCATCTATTTGTTGCTTTTTCTTGAACAGGTACCCCAAATGTTTGATCATCTCATAGCCATCAATGTTAACCACCTGGATCGTCTCCCCCATGCCGCGACCAAGCCCGCAGATCACCGCTTCGCTATCGGAGAGCGGCATTATGCCCATGCTGATTTTTTGATCGGTAAAGATAGACATGACATATTCAACCAGAATCAGGCCATTATCCAGGCGCAGCCGCACATTCTGAAACAGATCAGCATCATCACCGGAATTGACGATTTCGTATTCTCCCACACGTTTTTGCCATGCTTCTGAAATCGGAATCAAATGTATCCGTTCACCAACCAGCTCTTCTTTTCCTTTCATGCTGTACTTTACGACTTCGCGCCCTGCCACCGTAGTCAGCGAAATACCGGCCTGACTCCATCTGCCAAGGCTGATCGGGAAAATGCCGAGCAACTTGTGTTGGAGCCCAAACAGACCATCAGATCTTGGCACCAGACGAATCGAAGTTCCCATGATCTCGCCCCGCAGGTAGTCCGACTTGCGCGTAATATCCACGAGACCAAAATTGGTAGCATAGCGCCCTTCATAGGAGTGTAACTCTTCTTGAGACTTACTCCCTTCACCAGTCGGATTCTCGACCTGCTCGGGCTGTCTTATGCCGGTTTTGGCTTCCAGCGCCAGCTTCAGCGCCTCGGCTGCCGCTTTGTTGACCACACCCCCGGCAGTGGCGGAATTGGACATTACCACGACCCCCAGTTTATGCTCGGGGAGCGTTACCAGCAGACTATGGTGATTGAGGGTACCGCCGCCATGGGTCGCAACCAGTCCTGCATTCCAAACGTAGGTGTCGTTCAAGAACCAGGCCAGACCGATGCGTAAATCAAAATCGAGCGGCACATCGACATTCTGGGGACGCAGCATCTCGGCCAGCGTTTCCGGCTTGATGATCTGCCGATCACCGATACGCCCTCCGGCAAACACCATCTCCATGAAACGCGAGAGGTCAAGTACCGTGGTGTTCAATCCCCCGGCAGGAAGGTCACGCAGTGGGAGCTCCCTGGCCTCTTCCCCCTTGTTATAAGCCTTGGCACCTAGTGGTGTGCTGTCTGACGCTTGAGAAAACGCAGAATTGGTCATCCCCAGTGGGCGAAGAACCGACGTCTCCAAATAACTGGCAAAATCGCGACCGGCCACCTTTTCAACTGCGTGTCCAAGCAGGGTAACTCCGACATTGGAGTATGAGAATACATAGTTGGGAGGATTGGCAATGTATTCGTCCTTGAGCCGTTTGACGTCATTCTCAAACGGTTCCGGATGTTTTGTCCACATCCCCTTCAGGAGATCTGATGGGAGTCCCGAGTGATGGGTCATAAGGTTACGGGGAGTGATGAGCCCGGCATTCTGAAAACGGCTCTTGATGCAAAATTCAGGCAGGTAGGTCTGCAGAGGCTTGTCGATATCCAATTTGCCTTGCTCTGCCAGCTGCATGGCAGCGGTGGCGGTAAAGAGTTTGGAGATGGAACCGGCCCGGTAGATCGTCTCAGGTGTGGCCGGTACGTTGTTTGCCACATCGGCAAAGCCGAAACCTTCCGCCCAGACTACCCGTTGATCGTCCACCAGGGCGATACTGAGGCCGGTGATGTCCTGCTTTTTCATCGCATTTTTTATCCACTTGGTCATGTATTCTTTCGTATAGCTATAATCCCCTTTTGCAATGTTTTCCGGATGTTTGGGCAGAGTCGAACAGCCAGACAGCATGAAAAACAGTATCGTAATTGATGCCAGTATTTTAGTTATTTTCACAATTTCCTCCGGTGTCTTTATGATGTCACAAGCATCGTAAATGAACTACCCCGCAGCAAGGGCTACGAGGTATCTACTTCTAATGCAGTACGCTTGCGCATTAGCGGATTGCTTTAAACGAAGCAAGCTTCGAGGCATAAGACCCGGTAGAGATTAAAATACTCTTTTTGATATTAATAACAAGTGGAGACATTGAGGTTACTGCTTCCCGGCAATGCGCAGTTTACTGAAGGAGTGATAGAGTGGTTCCAGGAGTGTGAAGGCGGTGATGAGTTCGCTCAGAAGTTTCCGATCAAAAAGCTGACCGTCGCTCGGCCGGTTGCAGACCAGGTAGACGCTCTTGCGCTGGTGCCATGAACGCAGATGTTCGGGGACAGCCGGAATAATAAGCCGTTTGTACTGCTCCCCCTCGACTGTAAATCGATTCTGATCGGCAAGGAAGGCGATCATCCGCTCGAACTCGGCCGGTTTCCTTTCGATCAGCTGCCGCAGGCGATCCATGGTTTCTTTCGAAGCAGCGTAAAAGCCCATGCCATAGCGCCAGCTTTCCGCGCCAAGCTCGAAGAAAAAAGCAGGGGCATCCTGCCAGTCGGAAAGCGGACGTTTGAAGGTCAGCCAGAGAGTGGTTTTGTAAGGGGATTTATCATGGGAAAAGCGGGTATCGCGGTGGATGCGGGAGATCACCCGCGCCGGTGTGGTGACAAAATCAGAGTCGATCGAGAGCATGAGCGGGGTTAGGTCGGCGGCAAGAGCACGGAGCGGCACAAGGAGATGTTGTTCATAGTCGGTCCGGTGTGTCTCAAACCAACCCTTGCTGTTGTTGGCCTTCAGATAGCGCAGATATTCAAGAGAATCAGGTGTGAACCCGTTAAACCTTATTTCACTCTGGCTCATGAGTCACCCTCCATCAGCACCATATTCATATCGCAAGCATCCTCCCGCATCATTTTCCAGGGGCGATACTCATCGGAATCATACCATGCCTGGAATTGCCCTCTGTCCGGCCATTCATGAATCACCAGCAACTTTGGAGCCCAGTCACCGGTCACCACCGCCGGGTCGAAGCCACGACAGAGTATTTTGCCGCCATACCGCTCAATTGTCGGCAAATGACCGGCCACATACTCCTTCAACTTTTCCTGATTCTTTACGGTGACATCGATGACGACGTAGACTGGCATTAAGCCCCCTCCTGTCAGTATTTCGCCATAACCGGCGACCAGGCATCGACAGCCTTGACGGCGGCCTCGCCGGTAAAGACCGCATGGGGGGCATACGCCGGTATGGCGATCACCTCCCCCGCCTTCACGCCGATGACTTCATCACCTTGCTCAAAAAAAAGCACCCCCTCCAGAACCATCGTGATCTGCTCGCTTTCATGACTATGGCTCTCGAACCGGCAGTCCGGTTCAACCTCAAAGTAGGTGAGCATCGTATGATCGAGGGAGACACCCCACTGCCTTGCCCCGGGGACGTCATCCGCAAAACAGAGACGCTCCTTGGGGTAGTAACGCATTTCTTGATCGGTCAAGTTGGTCACCATTGCTCTCCTCCAGAGTATGACAGCAAATACCATAATTTTGATACCGATGCGGCGCCCGTTCTACACCAGCAGCAGACCAAACTCAGCGCCTTATGAGTGGCCCAGAAATATCATGTAAATCGAATATGTCAATTTCTATTTTCATTTAAAACATCGCTCTCGCACTGATGTACAGCCTCTTTCTCTAGTTGCCACTTTTCGGCACTATCCATGAGGTTGATGTCGCAAGGCGGACACCATCCTCCAGGGTGGCCTGGCTCAAGCTTCCTGCCTCGGTCTGGATACAGATGAAGACAGATCTTCACTACCAGCCTTAAAAGCCCGCTCGCCCGCCGGAGCGACCCGGATCAGGCTCCCCTCCTGAATCGGAAACTCCTCTCCGTCCACAAAGAAAATTCCATTGCCGCGCAACACGATGTAAAGTTCCTCGTTCTTCTGGTGAGCGTGGACAAACGGTATCCCTTTTCCAGCCGGCAGACGATTGAGCGACACTTCACAACCGGTTAGGCCAAGTTCCTTGCCGATAAAATACTTGCCGTGAAAGCCCATGAAGTCGCGTTGGAGGAGTGTTTCAAACGGTCCTGTATGCTCTGCTGAATAGTTTGTTTTCTTGATAGTCATGGTCTTGCTCCTTGATTTTGGTTTGCATGGACCGAACGGTCCAAAAATAGTCAAAATAAATCAGGCCACTGTTTTCATAATGACACCAACAATTTCCTTTACCTTTTGCTCATCTGCCCCCCCTTTAATCACTGTAGTGATCCCGCCCAGACTGCAGACAAGATAATTGGCCAAAACAGCTGCATCCTGAGCAGGCGAGATTTCCCCCTCCAGCTGGCCGCGCTGAACGGCTTTCTGAAAAACATCCCGCAGCCCTTTAAAACCGGCCGTCACATGCTCTGCCACCTCTCGGTCTTTCTGAGCAAACTCAGTGGCCGAATTCATCAGCAGGCAGCCGCGACGCAGATGTTCAGGTTGCCGGGCCTCGGCAGCGGCGTTGAGCAGAAGTTTTTCAATGAACATCCGCCCGGATTTTGACTTGCCCAGAAGTCCAACAAGGACGTCGGACATGTTCCCCCTATAGCGGTTGATGCAGCGAATAAAGAGCTCTTTTTTGCCCCCGAACCCCTGGTAAAAGCTGCTCTTGGAAAGCCCCATGACCTTAAGCAGATCATGCAGCGAAGTTGCTTCGTATCCGCATGACCAGAACTGGTGCATCGCGGCATCCAGCGCCTTGTCCGGGTCGTATTGTAATGGTCTTCCGTTGGTCATGGTTTGTATATTGGGACCGATCGGTCCATATGTCAAGAAATAAATAAACCGCCCGCAATACGGGCCTTTGGTCTCCCATCTTTTTCACGCTCATTGAATACTCATATTCCAGCGCGTATGACCGATACGTATTAGTACATGCATATAAGGAGGGTCCCATGGAACTGTCGGCAATTATCAATAAATATGACCTGCCGTTGACACGTTCGGAACGCAATTTGGTGGCCGCCCTACCGGTTTCTGCTTCCGCACAATCCGCGGACCAATATGATCAGCGCATGAAGGCTTTGGCTGACGCTCGTGAGATAATCAAGCAGATGCCGGACAGAGAAACTGTTGAGCGGCAGGTCAACATGGAAAAGGCCGGCATGCTGAAAGAGCGACTGAAAAGGTTGCGACAGATGATTCCATATATGAGCCCCGCCGCGGCAAAAGCAGCGATGACCGAGATGAAACAGATTGCCGCCCAGTTGGCATCTCTGGAGGGTGCAAGCAGCGGTGGCAATGGCGCCCCTCTGCCAGCAACGACTACGACTGCCGCTGCAACGCCTGAATCCAACAGTGCAGCTCAAACGGCACAAGACAAGGTACAGTCAAACGAAACGGACCTTGGGAATAGTGGTGCTCAGCAGGGCCACCAGGATGTATCAGGTAGCACAAAGCAGACGAGCGGTGTGAAAAGCGTGGGCGGCAGTTCAGAAGATAGTCAGTTGAAGGAAGCGATTACAGAGCTTAGAAACCTGTACAATATAGTGCTGGCGGCTTTGAAACGGAAACAGGCCGTACGCGGCGGCGGACAGATGCAAAAGACGGCAACATATTTAAAAGCGTATGACAGCATACCGGATATTTCGAGCAGAGTTGCCGTCAAGGTGTAATTACCTCCTTACCGCATCCCTTCAATAATCTTCCAGCGCCGCTGTACAATGGGAGATTCCATCGGTTTATACACACTGACCGGCTTGCCGTTTTCGAATATCGTTACAGTGTACGGCTGTTTCAGCACCTGGGTTAAATGGTAAAAAGTCACACTGTCGGCAAAATCCTCTGCCCAATTGCTTGCCGAATATCCCGACACCACCGGCGTTTGAAATAATTTCCCATAAAACGCGCGAATCTTAGACGCATCAATGGCCGGCAGGGCTATCCCATAAGCGTGAAGGTCCCTGTTTTCGGTGATGCCAAATTTTCCCGCCAAGACAGCGTAGCCATCCCACACCCTTTCCACAAACGGAGTATTCTTCCTCGAAAGTCCCTGCGCATCGGCAAACTTGCTCTCGACAAACGGCGTGACCGGTTCAACGTAATCGACAAGATGCGATGTCTCGTGAAGCAGCATATACATGAGGGCGGAATACTTCGTACCGCAGTCGATCTCTACTCTGGCGTCACCTGCGCCTTGTTTGAACATTGAGTTCTCCCGGTACGTCAGCCATTCTGATATCCATCTCGAAAACAGCTCCGCATTGGCATACAGCACCGTATAAACCTTGTGATCCTTTGACAGCACAAAATCTGCCATTCCAGCGCCTGCATAGTTTTTTATGAAATAGATCCTAACCAGACTCTCTTTCATGACCCGTTTATTAGCCACCGGCAGCTTTTCATAATAATAGGCAAACATCTTTCGTTCATCCGCTGTCGGCATATACGGCAGATAGTCGCTACGGTTATCCTCCCGCATAACCTCCTTCAAAGTTGCCGCCGGTATTTCGGCAATTCGCGATTCAACTGTTGACGAAGGATCGAAAGTATACCCATCGATGTTATGAATCCCGTCCATCATCAATTGATCACGGTGCGATGCAGTTGCGCAGGCAAACAACGCCGCAGCGGTAATAAATA
Source organism: uncultured Geobacteraceae bacterium (assembly GCA_903925005.1). Lineage (GTDB taxonomy): Bacteria > Desulfobacterota > Desulfuromonadia > Geobacterales > Pseudopelobacteraceae > JACRCG01. Next base: position 16,744 of record CAIYDX010000214.1, on the reverse strand, counting down.
AAACTATCCGGAATATTTTCCCTGTAACAATCATCTTGTCACCCCATGCTGGACCATCTACCCTTGTTGCGGAACAACGCCCAATTCATCCACCAGTTCAGGCTGCCTGGATTTATTAATGCGCAGCACCAGACCGGCTGCAAGCAGACAGATAGTCCCGGACAACAAAAAGGCTATTATATAATCACCAAGATAGGTGCGTACCGTGCCGGCAAACGTAGCAGCCAGTGCCGCGCCGATTTGATGACTGGCAAATATCCAGCCGAACATCACCCCCACATTTTCTCTGCCGAAAGCATCGGCGGTCAAGCGTACCGTCGGCGGAACGGTAGCGACCCAATCAAGACCATAAAATATGGCAAAAGCGGACAGTCCCCACTCCGGTCCAGACAGGGCAAATGGAAGACCCAGGAGCGACAGGCCGCGAAGCCCGTAGTACCAGCAGAGCAGATAACGACTGTTGTACCGGTCCGAAAGCCACCCGGAGAAGGTTGTCCCGATCAGGTCGAGTATCCCCATAACTGCCATAAGCCCTGCGGCGCGCACTTCCGGGATCCCATGATCTACGCAAGCCGGGATGAGATGAGTGCCTATCAGGCCATTCGTACTGGCCCCGCAGATAAAGAAACTTCCGGCGAGCAGCCAGAAATCCCTGGAGCGCAGACCACGCTGCAGCCCCATCAATGCCGTCCTGAAAGGATTAGTTGCCGAAGGCGCGGCAGCAGCGACAACGTTCTGCGGTTCAGAATTGCTTTCTCCATAGGGACGCAAGCCCACGCTGGACGGATAATTGCGCATAAAAAACAGGACCAGCGGGAGAACGACAAGCGCCGCGCATGCTATCGACAGCGCGGCTGTCCGCCAACCATGATGATGCGACAGAGACGCCAACAGAGGAAGAAACAGGAGCTGGCCGGTGGCTGCACTTGCCGTCAAAACGCCCATAACCGTCCCCTGAGATTTCCTGAACCAGCGATTGACGACAGTCGCGCTGAGGCTGAACGCCGTCATCCCTGCTCCGCAGCCGACTACCACTCCCCAGATCAAAATCATATGCCACGGCTTGGTCATGAACGTTGTCGCGCCGACACCCGCCGCAAGCAGGCAGAGTGCAATAGCCATGGTTCGGCGGGCACCAATCTTGTCAAAGAACGCCGCGGCAAAGGGCCCCATTAATCCATAGAGCAGCAAGTTGACGGACACCGCCACCGAGATTGTCGCACGGGACCAGCCGAATTCATGCTCTAGAGGTACAATCAGAATACCGGGTGTAGACCTGATACCGGCGGTTGTCAGGAGTGTCAGAAATGTAACGGCGGCAATTATCCAGGCATAGTGCATTCCATGCCACCGCCCGCCCATCTTGCTTCCGGGAACCGCTAATTTTGCACCTGCATCTATTTTTTGAGTCATACGATCACCTCGGGAACGATCTTGGTTGATTTACTCGTTTAGCTTAATAAAGTCAAATATTTTACCATTACCTCTATCTTGACTCTACCAAGTCAACAAAAAATTGACAGGCGACTTTATCAGAAAAGCAGTTTATCTTCATTTACTCTCCAGCGATACGGAAACACCTGGATTTTCTTTCAGAATTTTATGTATTTTACAGTTCTCGATAAACTTCAACATCTCCGCCACTTGCCGATCATCAAGATTCACATCTTTCAGATCAATGCGGACCTTGATTTCGCTCAATCGGGTTTTGTCCGGTGTGACCCCTGACTCTGTTTCAATGGCAAAGCCACTGTGCGCAATCCGGTGTTCTACCAGATAATCTTTGACATAATGTCCAATGCAACCGGATAGACTTGCAAGCAGAGTGTCTATGGGGTTTGCTCCATTCCCCTCCGTGTCGAGCACAAAACTGGCATGCCGGGTGGTTACATAGTACTTTGAATCCCCTTTGTTTTCGATAAATGCCTTGAACATAACTTCTCCTTTCATGGTTTTGTATCCGAGCCGTTCAGGCCGGATCACTTGTAGTCAAATATATGAGCATCCATGAAAAATGCGTAGACGTAATAGCCCAGTTTTGTCATGGTAACAGTTAATGGCAAAAACAGACTGTCACCATGCTTTATTATAAAAATTGTATTTGTTTCAAACAGCGGATTGAAGTAGAGTAGAACTGCAATCAAAGGTGACGGGAAAAGCGAGGAGTTACCATGCTGCTCTATGAAGAGGTTGCTGCCAGGATAAACGATATGATCGCGAAAGGCACATACCGCCCCGGAGAACGTATTCCGTCCATACGGGCGCTGAGCCGCCAGATGCGAGTCAGCGTCAACACGGTCATGGAGTCATACGCCCGGTTGGAAAATTTGGGGATGATCGAAGCGCGTCCTCAGTCAGGGTACTATGTCTGTTCCCGTCTTGCAGAACCGGCGGCGCGCCGATCAGCCGCTCCAAAAGGTGAGGATATCGTCCCAAATTCCGTAATTTTCGGCGATATCGCCCTGGAGGTCATGCGCAACATCGCCAACCCTTCGCTCGTCCCGCTTGGCGGAGGAACACCAAACAGCGAACTGTCGCCGGTCGATAAGCTGAACCGGATGCTAGCCTCCGAATCGCGGCGTTTCAGCCTGCAAAGCATTGCCTATCCGCCGCCACATGGGCACAAGCGGCTGCGCACCCAGATTACCAGGCGCTCGCTCGACTCCGGCTGTTCTCTGGCGCCAGATGATATCATCATCACCTCGGGGTGCGTGGAAGCGATGAACCCGGCGCTCCAGGCCATCTGCCGCCCCGGCGATACAGTGGCCATCGGCTCTCCGGTATATCCCACCTTTCTCAAATCGATCCAATGGATGGGGCTCAAGGTGTTGGAGATCCCCTCCAACGGTGAAGGGATGAATCTGGAAGTCCTCGACTACGCCATCCGTCACAACCGGGTCAGCGCCTGCATCACCATAGCCAACTTCAACAATCCGCTCGGTAGCCTCATGCCGGATGACAAGAAGCGGGAACTGGTCAGCCTGCTGGCGAAACAGGAGATTCCCCTGATTGAAGACGATGTTTACGGCGACCTGGCCTACGGCACCAGCCGCCCCCCCCTCGACCAAGGCCTTTGACGAAAAGGGGCTTGTTCTTTACTGTTCCTCATTTTCCAAAACCCTGGCCCCCGGCTACCGGGTCGGCTGGATCGTTCCCGGCAGGTTCAAGGAAAAGGTGGCGCAGTTAAAGGCGCTCCTGAATGTCGCCACCGCCTCACCGACTCAACTAGCCATTGCCGAATTCCTTACCAATGGCGGCTACGATCATCATCTGCGAAAGATCCGTCGGGTCTACGCTCGGCAAACAGCCTTGGTACGAGAAGCGGTCGGTCGCTATTTCCCGGCGGGAACGCGGGTCAGTCGTCCTGAAGGGGGTTATATCCTCTGGGTCGAACTGCCGGAAGGGTACGATGCTTTCAGGTTATATGAATTGGCTCTGAAGGAAGGGATCGGCATCGCACCGGGCAAAATCTTCACCCTGGGCGACAAATATGGAAACTGCTTCCGTCTCAACGCCGCCTTCTGGTCGGAGCGGACGGAACAGGCGTTGGAAACTTTGGGGGGGATTGCAGAAGGGATGGTTGACACTTCAAAAGTAGGCGCATTTAAGCAATAACGCCGGTATTATAGGTACATTGGCACAGTAATCTTGTTAACCAACATGTAATCACAGTCCGTTTATTTGGAAAAAAGTTATCCACGAAATACACGAACAGAATCTGGAAATGTACTCATACCTCTTGGGTGAAGGTGACAAGCCGTATCACTCGGTTTTTCGTGTCATTTCGTGTCTTTCGTGGACTCGAATACCGTTTTTGTTTATTATCCGGTTTTCCACTCATTGTTCCTTTTCAAGCTCCTCCAGAAACTCCGCAACGCCGAGCACCCGTCCATAAACGCTCCCCAGGGCGGACAGAAAGGCGCTATGCACTTGCTGCGCCGGAATGGTTGCGCCGCCAAAGTTCAGGTCGCGGGTCGCCATGGCATCGTGCAGAAGCACGTTCTGAAAACCGAGGTCGAAGGCGGCGCGGGCGGTGGCGTCCACACACATCGAAGTCATCATCCCGGTCAGGACCAGCCGATCGATTCCGAGACCGCGCAAATGTTCCAAAAGCGGCGTTTCGCGAAAGCTGTTGGGGAAGTTCTTGACGAAGACCGTCTCCCCCGGCAACGGCGCCACGCTGAAGTGAATCTCTATTCCATCTGTGTCAGGTAGGAAGAAGGTGGCGGTGGGGCGGGTCGAGAGATGCCGGATGTGGATCACCGGCAGGTTATGATCGCGAAAGAACTCCAAAGCCTCTTTGGCCCGCAGGCTGGCCGCCTCGGCTCCGACCAGTTCCATGCGTCCGCCAGAGAAATAGTCGTTCTGGATATCGATGATGATCAGTGCTGTTTTCATGATCAATTCCTTTCTTAATTCAGATGTTCAGTCTTTCAGTTTGCATACATAAGAACATCTGCAGCCCATTGGTTCAGACTCTTACCATGTGCTTCCGCCATCATTGCAGCGTGGGCATGTACCTCGGGTGGGACTCGTAACATTAGTTTGCCTGAATAGGGTTTTTGTGGCGCCCTTCCTGATTTTTCACATGTTACCAGATAGTCGTCTACAGCCTCTAAAAAAACTTCTCGCAATTACTCCCGCGTTTTCCAGAAATGTCTTGGCATCTCTGACTTGAATCGCTTAAACAGTTTCAATATCATGATATAGCTTCTAATCCTTTTCTACGAATAATATCTAGCAATTTTAGAGCTGTTCCACTGGGATGTTTTTCTCCCCGCTCCCATTTACTGATGGTGCTGACACCAACATTCAGGTAGTGCGCAAAAACAGCTTGACTTACACCGATGCTGGTGCGAGTGGCAACAATCTCATCCGGTGCTAGGCTCTTAACTGGAGTGAGGCATGACGTGTCGAATTCCCGCATTGTTTTAGCATCGATAATGCCGGCAACATGGAAATCCTCGGCTGTCTCGTGGATTGCTGCAAAAATTTTGCTTTTATATTGTTTAGTCATGGTATGGAATCTCCTCAATTCTATCAATTTCCAAGGCAGAAGTGATTTCATCGTCTTTAAGTCCTAAAAAGAGTTGAGAGAGTTTTCGTAGTTCACGCAGTTCATCAACTCCGATATTGTCCCTGTCACTTTTCGCAAAACCATACAAAAACAGGCTTCTCTGACCAGAAGAAAATGCGATAATGGTTCTGTAGCCGCTACTTTTACCGCTACCTTCACGGGCAACCCGCTTCTTTACTAGACCGCCACCAAGAACCGCATCAACTAGACCCTCTTCAATCTCGCGAATGGCACATGCTAAAGCGAAGTTCTCAAGTCCTTCCTTCCTCGCATATCGTGAAAAATGTTTCGACTTGAATACTCGCACACAAGCTCCTTCATAAAACAATAATATAGCACTCCGTGCCATATTTCAAGCAAACAATAACCTTTTTTTCGCCCATCCCAACTACTCAAGTTGTTTCATTCTTTGGCAAAATTATGGCATACGCTTATCACGCATGCACCGTTCCACCTCACGCAGCTGGGCGTTTACCTTGCCGGCCGATACCGCCATCACGACAGCCTGCACCGCGCCGATCTCTTCGGTTGTGATTCCTTCTTTCTCAACCTGCCCCAGGTAATACTCCATGCAAGGGGAGCACCCAAGGGCCATGGCAGCACCCAGATGGAGCAGGAGTGTGGTCTTCGGCTCCAGGATTTCGTTGTGGCGGACAACATCGTAAAAATCTCCAAATGCCTTTTGCTGTTGTTCAGGTAACATATATTCTCTCCTCAAGGCAGTATTTTATGGAGACAATATCAGGAGCAGCAACCGCTCCCACCCACTTTCCCCAGATTATTTTCCCGCAGCCATTCGTTGATCATTCCCGAGGCGCAGCCGACTCCGGCATCAACAGTGATGGCCTTTACCGGGCAGTTCAAGGCACAGGCTCCGCACTCCATGCAGGCGTCGCGGTCGCAGATCGCCGCCTCTTTCCCGATCAGTTCGAATACCTGGTGCGGACATACTTCCGGGCATCTGCCGCAACCGATGCAGGCTGACTGATCCAGTTTCAGGGTTACAACATTTTCCAGATAGCGGAAACCTTTCATACATTCTCCTTCGTGTTTCAGAAAAACCGGCCCACAAGCAGCAGGATCAGACTGGCAAATAATGCGCCACCCATGGTCGGCAGGGCGATGCGCATCTCTTTTTTGACCCCTGAACGGGAGGTATAGGTGCTGCAGCCGGTAAAGTTGAGTGTGTAAAAAGCGCTAACCGCCGGCAAAGCCAGGAATACGGCAGCGGTGACGGCACCATTCCAGCCGGCGCCGCCAGCCAGAAGGTAGAACAGGCCACTCCAGAGCAGGCCGATGACGGCCCCCTTGACGGCAAAACTGCGCCCCGGCAGCCAGGGGAGCAGGAGCGGCCCGATGACGATCCCGGACAGGCAGGCGCCCAGATATGCGCAAAAACCGGAAATACCGGCCGTGAAATTACCCAGCAAGGAAATCAACAGCAAGAGTGCCACCCCGATGATGGCGACCGACTTCAGCCCCATTACCAGTTCTACCGGAACCAACACCAAACGCTCGTAAAGGGTGAACGTCAACTGGCGCATCTCCGGCGCAGTGACCATGCCGTTGTCCAGATATTCCGGCAGATCGGCAGCGCGGATAGCAGCATAATTCACCTTGAATCCGGTGCGCCGGGCCACCTCGTGGGCAGCAACGCCCGGAGCACCAAGTATCGGCAGGATCAGACGGCGATGGCTGACTACCTTGTCCAGCCCGGTAGCCTTGATCCGCCGCACCAGCTCGCTGGTGCCGAAAGTCCCCTTCCCAGCCGCGCACCAAACATTGATGCCGTAGGTCTCCAGCACCAGCAACCAGATGTTGCGTCTGGACAGCGACCGGCGGACAAGATCGTAACTCATCTTGTAGTTGGCGGTTATCAGCACTGGGTCGGTTGCCGACGGATGGCCGATAGCGTACAGGCCGGGAGGTACGATAAAGCTCATGCGCCCGAGACCCCAGCGCGCTTTGCACGCTCCCAGATGATCGCTGATGCCCAGTTCAGATGCGATGCGCGGCACAGGACCGGCCGGGGTATCCAGCCATGCGATGAAACCGGGGACCTTTTCACTGATTTCTCCCCCGCCGGTTGAGGTGGGTGGACCGCAACAGGGCAGTTTGTCTGTGACAGCGCCCGCTTCACCGGAGCAGCATGAAGTGGATGAACTCTGCACCTCATCTGTCCTCTTCCGTATACTTTTGATCTTGAACGATCCGCTTGACTCTTTTTTTACTTGCAACATGCAATCGTTCCTTCCTGGTTTACCGACTCCCGCGCCGTCCGAATAAGCGCTTCGTTCAGCAATCCGAGCGACCTCACGACGGTTTCGCGCTCAAAAGAGGTCATTTGGCCGAATACCCCCTCAAGCCGCGCCGCCATGAAGCCGTCGATCTTTTCCAGCACTTGCCTCCCCGCATCGGACAGACCGAGCAGAGTTACCCGCCGGTCGTCCGGCGACACTCTGCGGCATACGAGCCCTTTCTCCTCCAGGCCCTTGATCTGGCGGCTGAAGGTGGTCACATCCATACCCAGCTCCTCCGCCACCTGCTGCATGGAGGGGTTAACGAGGCGGCGTACCTCGAACAGGATATGGCTCTGAGCCATCGATACCTGTTCCCCACAGCATTCGTCGCAGCAGGAGGCATTTAGCAGCCCGAAACGACGGGTGAATATCTGCAACTTTTCCCGGACTGATTCCATTGATTAATCTCCTTGCGATAACGCTACAATTTTTATTTGCATTTTGCAACTATTTTTATTGACTTGGACATAGACCTCTTTTAATATCCTTCCAGGTTCGCAATCAACCTACTCAGATGAAAGATCGAAACATATCAAGAGAGGTTTTAACCATCATGAAGAAGAAAGTTCTTTTTCTCTGTACCCACAACTCCTGCCGTTCCCAGATGGCGGAAGCGTTGGCCAACCATTTCCTTGGCAACCGTTGCCAGGCCTTTTCCGCCGGCACCGAGGCAACGCGGGTCAACCCGCTTGCTGCTCTGGTGCTAGCCGAACTGGGCATCGACACTTCACGCTTGCGTTCAAAGACATTGGATGAATTTGCCGGGCAGGCCTTTGACCATGTAGTAACCCTGTGTGGTGACGCCAACGAAAAATGTCCGCTCTTTTTCGGGGGAGTTCAACGCATCCACCGAGGTTTTGAGGATCCTTCACGGCTTAAGGGGAACGAAAAAGATGTACTACCTGAATTTCGCCGGGTGAGAGACGAGATCAAAAATTGGATCGTTGACTATTTCGGAGGCGCACAATGAGTGAACACCTTTCTCGCAAACTCTCCTTTCTCGATCGCTGGCTGACCTTATGGATTTTCGCCGCCATGGCGCTGGGCGTCGGTCTGGGGTATTTAGTTCCAGGCACTGAATCCTTCATCAACTCCTTTCAGGTCGGCACCACCAACATTCCGATCGCCATCGGCCTGATCCTGATGATGTACCCCCCCTTTGCCAAGGTGAAGTACGAGGATATGCCGGAAGTGTTCCAAAACAAGAAGATACTTGGGCTCTCCCTGGTACAGAACTGGCTGATCGGCCCGGTACTCATGTTTGTACTGGCGGCGCTGCTGCTCCCGGACAAGCCGGAATATCTGGTGGGATTGATCATGATCGGCCTGGCCCGCTGCATCGCGATGGTGATTGTCTGGAACGAGCTGGCCAAGGGAAATACCGAATACGCCGCCGGTCTGGTGGCTTTCAACAGCATCTTCCAGGTATTGTTCTACAGCGTTTATGCGTGGTTCTTCATCACCGTGCTGCCGCCGCTTGTCGGCTTGAAGGGAATGGCCGTGGACGTGAGTATCCGCCAGATTGCCGAGAGTGTGTTCATCTACTTGGGCATCCCCTGTATCGCCGGAGCGCTGACGCGTTTTATCGGCGTGAAACTAATCGGCAAGGAGCGCTACCACCGAGAGGTAGTGCCGAAAATCAGCCCACTCACGCTGATTGCGCTGCTGTTCACGATTGTCGTGATGTTCAGCCTGAAAGGGAACCTGATCGTACAGCTGCCGCTCGATGTGCTGCGCATCGCCATCCCGCTCGGGATTTACTTCATCATCATGTTCGTGGTTTCATTCTGGATGGGGAAGAAACTCGGCGCCGACTACAGCAAAACCACCACTCTTGCCTTCACCGCCGCGAGCAACAACTTCGAGCTGGCCATCGCCGTGGCGGTAGCGGTTTTCGGTCTCAATTCCGGGGCGGCCTTTGCTGCGGTTATCGGCCCCTTGGTCGAAGTGCCGGTAATGATCGGACTGGTCAATGTGGCATTCTGGTTCCGACAACGGTGGTTTGTGTAAGTAAATTTGAGCGATACGGACGAAAATACTATCCATCAGTCCAGTCCTCAGGACTCAACGCGTTTTTTTAGAGAAGTACCCGAGCAAGCGCAAACCGTTGAACACCACCAGCAGACTTCCCCCCATGTCAGCAAAAACGGCCATCCAGAGTGTTGCATAGCCACCGAGCGCCAGAGAGAAGAATACGACCTTGATGCCGAGTGCCAAACAGATATTTTGCTTCAAGATCGATGCGCAGCGGCGACTTAGTCCTATGAAACCGGCAATCTTGCGCGGATCGTCGTCCATAATTGCCACGTCAGCTGTTTCCAGCGCAGTCGCGGTTCCGGCCGCGCCCATGGCAAAACCGATGTCTGCCCGTGCTAAAGCGGGGGCATCGTTTATTCCGTCACCGACCATGCCGATTGCGCCATAACGGTCTTTGAGTTCAGCAATGGCGGCTTGTTTGCTTTCCGGCATCATGTTGCCACGTGCATCTTGAATACCGAGGTGATCGGCAACTGCACGGGCATTGGCCAAATTGTCACCCGTCAGCATTACCGGTTCGACGTGCAGTGCCCTGAGCATTGCCATCGCCTCTAAACTCTCCGGACGAATCGTATCGGCGACAACAAACACTGCAGCAGGGCCGGAGTCGGTACAAAGGATAACTACAGTTTTGCCCGTATTTTCCAGAACGGCGAGTTTTTCTTCTAAATCAGGAGAGCAAATGCCTAACTCTTCGACAAGGTGGTGGTTGCCGACATGCCATGGTTGACCATCGATAGTGCCTTTGACTCCATGACCGTTCAGTACGCCAAAATTTTCCACCGGCAAGAGCCTTACATTCGGCTGCTGCTCCCGCCATCCGGCAACCAGGGCTTTGGCGACCGGATGGGTGCTGTGGTCGTCCAGGCTGGCTGCGATCAACAAGGCTCGCACAATTGGCATATCACTGAACGCGGCTGCGTCGGTCAACACCAATTTGCCATTTGTAAGCGTCCCGGTCTTGTCGAGCGCAACAGCTTTCAACAGTCTGCCACCTTCGAGGTAAGTGCCGCCTTTGATGAGTATTCCGTGTCTGGCCGCCGCCGTAAGCCCACTGACAACCGTAACCGGAGTGGACACCACCAGGGCACATGGGCAGGCAATTACCAGCATCACAAGTGCTTTATAGAGCCAGTATGACCAGGCTCCGCCAATCAATACCGGACCAAGGACCGCTACTGCAATAGCGAAGGCGACCACCGCAGGTGTGTAATAATGGGCAAACTGATCTACAAAACGTTGCGTCGGGGCTCGGTGTGTTTGAGCATTCTGAATGGCGGAGGCAATGCGGGCCAAGGTGCTGTCACCTGCAACGGTTGTTACCGTGGCTTCTACCACTCCATCGGCAACGATGCTGCCGGCGTACAGCGTGTCACCGGCTTGCTTATCCACCGGCAGGCTTTCCCCCGTAATCGGTGCCTGATCGAGCGCCGCACGACCGGACTCGACCCGCGCATCAAGCGGTACTCGTGAACCGGTGCGAATCCGGATGCGGCTGCCGATTTTCACTTCAGCAGCCGGTTGTTCCAGCCAGTCATTATCAACTTTGACCTCGGCGAATTCCGGGGCCAGCGCAGCAAGCGATTTGATGGCGTTACGTACTCGCTCCAGTGAGAGTGCTTCGATGGCCTCAGCTATGGCAAACAAGAAAATTACCATCGCCGCTTCCGTCCATTTACCGATGACAATGGCACCGATGGCCGCCAGAGACATCAGGAAATAAATGTTAAGGGTCATATTCCTGAGCGCAATCCACCCCTTTTTAAGTGTGGGCAGCCCTGCACTCAGGATCGATACGATCGCTAAGACCAATACTGGCCATGAGGTTTCCGGCCCCGTCGTCCATGCTGTTATTTCGGCACCGGCCGCTGCGATACCACTGGTGACCAGCAGCCATTTCTTTGTTACGCTCAGCCCTGAAGATGCTTCTGATTGCGGAACTCCAACTTCAAGCAGTCTCGGAGCCATGTCCAATTTTGTCAGCGCGGAAATAATCGGTCGAGTATCGTCAAGACAGTGGTACACCGTCAGTTCTCGATTGAGGAGGTTGAAGTCGAGCCGGACAATTCCCGGCATGGGCTCCAGCTTATTACGGATCAAATGCTCTTCAGTCGGGCAATCCATGTTCTCGATGCGGAACCTCACCCGATTGGCATCTTCAGGCAGCGGGAGGCTTGCCGCTACCGCGCTGTTGACGGTCGCAGACGAAGAGCAACACTCCCCGGAATGGCTGTGGTGCGAGTTTTGCTTGTCAAGCTTGTTCATTGTGGCACTCCTCCAGTATGTGCTACCATTAGACAGCCTGTACTTACTTCAGGGTCAAGCACTTTTTTGAAGGGAAGCTTATGAAAATCGGTGAACTGGCGAAACGCGGCGCATGCAGTGTGGAAACGGTGCGGTTTTACGAGCTGGAAGGTCTGCTGGAAGCGCCAATGCGCGACGCCAGCGGCTATCGACGCTACACCGGCAGTCATCTGGTGCAGCTTAACTTCATCCGCCACTGCCGATCGCTGGGCATGGGATTGCCGGATGTGCGCATATTGCGCAGCCTGCAAGCCCATCCTGAACTGGCCTGTGACGAGATCAATCACTTGATCGACAGTCAGATCGACCGTGTTCATACGCAGATTGCAGCGCTTCGCGTGCTTAAGCAGCAGTTGCATGCGCTGCGTGATACCTGCCATGCCAATACGAATGTCGGCGATTGTGCAATTTTACGTAACCTGGAGCAGGCGGCGGAGGGAGAGAGTTGTTCATGCCATCCCCACGGCAAGATGCATTGAACATGGTTGACGAATAGTGAAGCCATGCTTCAATAAACTTCACACACAAGGTTGACATTTCTTGACGAGTTACATTAAGATTCGTCCTTATGAATATTTCGGGCGATCCATGAACTTCCTGCATGCATACAACTATAGCATCTCCATTGTTCTGATCGTCATCTACCTGGCTATCCCGGCAAAGGTCTTTGCTCATGTCGTCTCTTTGGAGACAGGCTTGCGCCCTGCCGAGAGTGTATTCAGCACAACGACAACCTCACCGGATAATGAATGCCCCTGTTCCGATGGGCAGGGTTCGGAATGCTGCGACACAACCTTCTGTAGCTGTGGGTGCCACGCCCCGCTAAGTCAAAATAGTCTGCAGATAACGTATGTTCCGATAATAACCGACCTGTGCATTTTTGAGCCATCCCGGGCATTACCCCAAGTCCACATCGCCATATTTGTCCCCCCGCAAAACCTCACCTGATACTCACAGAGCAAAAAAACTCAACATTCGGATAACAAACTCGTCTTGCCCGTAAAATATCTGACCGGCCTTGCTGCCCTTCAATGGACACCCTTGTGTAGCGTTGAACGCTCAGTAATTACGGTGCATGTATCAAGGAGAACGTACACGTGACAAATCAACAACGCAATTTTTTGTATTCCCTCTGGGATCTTTTCTGTTCGTTAAAACTAACCATGTTCCTGCTGATATCCTTGGCGGTCATCTCGATTATCGGGACTGTCATCCCGCAGGGCACACCCCCTGAAGAATATCTTGCCCAGATCAGCCAGACCAAAATAAATCTATACAAAGCACTCGGCTTTTTCGATATGTATCATTCATGGTGGTTCATTTTGCTGCTCTTTCTGCTGACGGCCAATCTGGTCGCTTGTTCCATCAAGCGTCTGCCGAATATCTGGAAGATCATTACCCAGCCGGTAACCGTCCTGAGCAGCAATTTGGAAAAGTCCATCGCTAATATAGCTGTTATGAAAACTTCGGCTGAACCGGCAGCACTCAAGGATCGGATGGCCGCCCTCCTGAAAACGGATTTTGCCGAACCGACCGTGTCCGAGGCCGATGGCGGCTGGCACCTCTTCGCCGAGAAAACACCCTGGTGCCGCCTTTCCGTCTATTTCGTCCACCTGAGCATTATTGTGATTTTTATCGGCGCCATCATCGGCTCTATTTTCGGTTACAAGGGGTACGTGAATATCCCTGAAGGAGGGAGCGTTTCCAAGGTTATGTTGCGCTCGGGAAAAGAGCTCGACCTCGGCTTTTCCCTGCGTCTTGAACAGTTCTCGGTTGCCAAATATCCAAACGGAGCCCCGAAGGAATTCAAAAGTATTCTGACGGTTCTGGAAAACGGCAAGCCGGTGCCTGACTTCACTAATGCACGTGTTATAGTCAACGATCCGCTGACCTATAAGGGAATCACGTTCTATCAGTCCAGTTACGGCAATGCCGGAAACTACTTCTTCACCGTCAGTGGATTGGATGGCAAGAACTCTCAATCTTTGACTTTGGACAGCAATTCTTCAGCAACACTGCCGGACGGCAGCAGTATGCATGTACTTGAAGCGACAGATGATATTTCACAGTTTATTCCGGAATATTCCGGACCGGCAGCACAGGTTGAAATACATACTCCACAGGGCGAAAGCGAAAAAGTCATCGTCTATGCCGACAATCCCGAATTGAATATCCAGCATGCCAGAGAGCATAAGAATGGCGTGGTTCTACAGTACAAGGGCGCCCAGAAAAAAATGTATACCGGGCTGCAGGTAGCCAAGGATCCTGGAGTGTGGATCGTCTGGTCAGGCTGTTTTCTGATGATGATCGGTGTCTATGCAGCCTTTTTTCTTTCTCACCGGCGCATTTGGGTACACATCCGGAACGGAGCAGTTACCATAGGAGGCAATACCAGTAAAAACCAGGGTGCATTCCAGAATACCTTTGAGGATCTGGTCGCTAAATTCAAGACGCACCTCTCCAAGGAGAAACAGCGATGAACAGTTCAATGCTTTTCAATATAACGACCTTTGCGTATCTCGTCTCCATGCTGACGTTCTTTGCATTTCTCGCCAGTCGATCAAAGATAATCGGCACGACAGCCATTATCGCAGCTTACGGCGGACTGCTTGCTCAGACCGCAGCAATCACCATGCGCTGGAAAGAATCCTACGACATGGGCGTTGGGCATGCACCGCTTTCGAATCTGTATGAGTCGGTAGTATTCTTCTCCTGGACAATCGTATTGATCTATGCCGTGCTTGACATCAAATTCAAATACCGGGTGATCGGAGCATTTGTCATGCCGTTTGCCCTGCTTGGCATGGCCTGGGCTCAGCTTGGACTCAACACGGGGATCGAGCCGCTCGTTCCCGCCCTGCAGAGCAACTGGCTATTATATCACGTAATCACCTGCTTCCTCGGTTATGCGGCCTTCGCAGTGGCTTGCGGTATCTCGATCATGTACCTGATCAAGGCACATCATGACGAGAACGGGCAAAAGGCTGGCAATACAAGTATTATGGGTATGTTTCCACCCATCAAGGTGCTTGACGATCTTAATTACCGGGCCATTATGATCGGGTTTCCCCTGCTCACTCTGGGCATCATCACAGGTGCTGCCTGGGCCAATTACGCCTGGGGTACTTACTGGAGCTGGGACCCGAAAGAAACCTGGTCGCTGATCGTATGGTTCGTGTATGCCGCTTTTCTGCACGCTCGAATTACCAAGGGATGGGTCGGCAGACGTGCTGCCTGGCTCTCCATCATCGGCTTTGCCGCAACAATCTTCTGTTACCTGGGAGTCAACCTGTTTCTCTCCGGGCTACACAGCTACGGCGGTGGGAAATAATTGATGAAGATTTTTGGTTCAAGATAGAACAAATATATGAATTTATAATCCTGATAAAGCAGTCCGCCAGATGCAACTATGCCATCGTGTTCACAACGGCACCTCGGTGGTCATTATAATCGGCGGCATCCGGACCAACGCCTTGTCGTTCCTGTCCGATGCCGCCCATGTTTTCCCTGGCATGTATGAAGTCCGCGGAACGTCTTGAAAATTGCTATGTTAGCGGTATTCTTTAATAAACTGTTACGCAAATACGACAACAGCCGGCCAGAGACGCCATGACAACAATCGACAGCACCATTTCCAAGCGCCTGATATTCGCCATCGTCCTGACCGCCATCACCCTGGTGGCGGAAATCATCGGCGGCATCTGGTCCAATTCCCTGGCGCTCCTCTCCGACGCGGGACATGTCTTTCTGGACCTCTTTGCACTGCTGCTGTCATTGGGGGCAATCAAGCTGGCCTCCCAGCCGCCGAGCGAACGCCACTCCTACGGCTGGCACCGGGCCGAGGTACTGGCATCATTGATCAATGGGCTGACCGTCTTTTTGATGGCGATCGGCATACTCTATGAGGGGAGCAAGCGGCTGATGGCACCGGAAGAGGTGCAGACAGTGCCGATGCTGGTCATTGCGGTACTGGGCCTGGTTGCCAACCTGCTGGCTGCCAAGGCTCTGCATGGACACTCACACGACGACCTGAACGTAAAGAGCGCATTTCTGCATGTACTGGGGGATGCGGCAGCCTCGGTAGGGGTGATAGCCGGGGCGCTGCTGATGCGCTATACTGGCTGGTATCAGGCCGATCCGCTCATTTCCATAGCAATCGGCCTTCTGATCCTGGCCGGCGCCGGACGCGTTCTGAGGGAGGCGGTCCATATCCTGATGGAGGGTGTGCCGCGCGGTCTCTCCGTCGAGCAGGTGGCGGCGCGCGTTCGCGGAATTGAAGGGGTGCTGGATGTCCACCACCTCAACATCTGGGCAGTCTGTTCACATATTTTTGCCCTGTCCGCCCATGTCGAAATCAAACCTGAATTTGACGGCGAGCGCGCTCAACTGATGCACGCCATCGAGCACGAACTGCAACACGCCTTCCATATTACCCATACCACAATCCAGTTTGACTGTTCAGCCTGCGGCGGCGGACCGCTGATCAAGGATTTGACCCATGCCGAACGGCAACCGGTCTGCAGCGGGCACGACCATTCTTAATCAATTCTTATTCCTATCCCTTTATAAACATTCTTGATCGGGGTAAAGCTCATTTATTCTTAAGGGGTATAAGGATCTAAGAGAGGTTAAGGTTCGACGGGTAACTTCAGTAACTGGTCGGATTGAGACAGAAAGTTTGCAGCAAGACCGGCAGATTGTATACAGAGAATCTTAAAACGAATTGAACCTGCACGCAGGGTCAATTCGACTCTTCTTTAAGTTCGCGGATGATTTCGACCTGGCGCTGAAACAGATAGTGGGAAATATGCTGTTCGACGATTTTATCGGGGACTATCGCAAAACGGATCAAGTGAGATCCGTTCAGTTCTGATGAGCCAACATAGCGAGCCAATGTGTCAATAATTATACCTGAATCGTTCTAAAAGAGCGCTTGCGTTTTCAGTATGACTTTTTCTGTCGCATGTATCTGCTATTCTCCTGATATCAAGAATCAGGAGGGTACTCATGAAAAAGAACAACATTC
>CAIYDX010000213.1 GCA_903925005.1 uncultured Geobacteraceae bacterium | reverse complement strand
GTGAAAAGAGGCATGGTACAGGTTGTAGTCAGCGCCGTGCCAAAGATTACCCGAGGTGGGTGAATGCTCTTGAAAATGGGGTGGGTGAATGCCCTTGAAAAATCAGGGGCTCAGGTGGGTGAATGCTTCAGAAAAATGACAATTGACATTGCTGAATAAAAAAACAGGGCATGAAGGTGTTAACCTCCATACCCTGCGGTATGCATATATTCAGTTATGGCGCTACATAAGACCGACACTATCCTTTTACGTTGGTTGCCGCCTGAGTGTTGGTCATCAGATCTTGTGTTTTAGCTACCATCTCTGAGGGTATTTGATAGATTATATTATTGCTGCTGTCCATATATTTAATCCTTACTTTACCCTGTGGATTATATGATTCAACAACATGACTCATTCCTCTAACAATTTTCTTTCCAGACTCGGCAACTGCAGTAGGTGACGGCTTAAACGCTGTAAGCACCTTCGTTTGGGCTAAAAGGTCAACTGCCGGAGGAGCACTCTTTACTGTCTGCTTGGAAGGGACTGTAACATTAAAGGTTGGTAGTTTGAACGCAGTCGCTCCATCTGCTATCGAATTCACGCTCATGACGCACTCCTATCTCCAATAACATTTCCGGAAGGTTAAGCTCTTCCTTTTAATGCTTCGGATGCTTTCTCCGCACCGCTCTCAGTAGCTTCCTGAGCCTGGGTATCTCCATCTTTTACCAACTGCTGCGCCTGTTTAGATATTGTAACCGTATCCTTAACAGGTGCTTTAGGCGCTGCTGCGGCTTCCTGTGCCTTTGGAGCTGGCGGGGCATATGTTGAAGCCGCACTGCTGGCCGATGCTATTCCTGATACTGACATGTGATACCTCCTGATACTTCGAATAAGTTCTTTAGTTACCTTATCGGTACTGTAAATAGCATATTGAGGACTATTTATGTCTTATTACACAAACGGCGTATATTACTTATGTCACAGATTAAATTTGAGGTGAAACGGCACCGACGGTTGAAGAGATTTGAGATACCCCCGTAGCCTGCCCATTTCCTTGAGTTAATGCCTGGGATAAAGCGTTTGCTGACGTTTCTTTCTTAGCGGAACTAATCAACTGAAAAGCGGCATTCTGAACATTCGGCAACTGTGTCAAATCGGCTGTGAGTTGTGCTCTACCCTGAGCAATTGGCTGAGGTTCAGCATATGGTGCCTTAGGCGCAACATACGTTGATTTAGGTGCCGTGTATGCGGGTAAAGGCACCGCAGTCGCATTTATGGGTTTAGGAGCTGTATAAGTAGATTTAGGCGAAGTGTACGTTGGCTTAACGGTTGTTTCGTTTGCTGCTGCAGCGATACCCAGATACTGTTCAACTGTTTTCGGATCCAGTCCCAGTTTGGCTGAGATCATGGAAACGGTATAACCCTGCAACTCCATAGCTTTCACTTTTGCCTCAGCTGTAAGGGTAACTTCATATGCTGCCGGTGCTGAACTCTGTGCAGCCTTAGACGTCTGATACAGCTTCTTTACCGGGGTAAAGTATGCTGCGCCGGCCCCAGACGTACCGTATGGCGTAATAGCTCCGACTGACACGGGGTATCACCCCCTCAATCTTTCCAATTACTCTCCAGATACCAACTTTGGCAGACAACATCCATCTTAATATCCATCTTATATTCTCTACCTTTTACTTCATCTTTGCAATACTGTATTTAATTAAACTAATAGACAAACCATGTAATTGAATATAGAGTTATTGATATTGTTTTTTTGTATTTTGCAAATAATTGTTCAGACCTGCTGAATACGGTAAAAGGAGTTAATATGCCTGTAGTTGAATGGAATAAGACATTCGAGGTCGGCGTTAAACAGTTCGACGACCACCACAAGCATTTGTTCGGCCTGCTGAACAAAACCTACGATAAATGTGCATGCGGAGCTGGCAACGACGAACTTGCCGTTATTCTTGATGAGCTGATCGATTACGCAAGTTATCACTTCGCAGCAGAAGAGCAGTGGATGCGGACACATAAATACCCTGGATTGCAACAGCAAAGCGAAGAGCATGAAAAATTCGCCGTTAAAATTATTGAGCTACAATGCAGTTTTCTTGATGGAAAAGCGGATTTGGCTATAGACGTACTGCAATTCCTGGAGAATTGGTTATTGGCACATATCCTGACATCCGATGCCGACTATGGAGAATTTGCAAAAACGAATCAGATTGGCTTTTGATGAAGATGCCTGTCTTAACGTTTTGAAGAGTTTGCAGTAATTATGAGTTGCTATGCTGTCACCTGAATCCTAAGAGGGATCCACGGAAGCGTCCTTAAGCGGAACGGAAAAGCATACGTTATGAGCCAGATTTGCTTTAGCGCCGCAATTTGAGCAGATAACAGTAGGACTGCTGCACAGATGGGAAACTTCCATAATCAACCCCATACGAGAGAGCCAGCAAATGTGGCCTTTGTGCATTTCTCCACAGGTGCAACGCAATTCAGAGTCATCTTTTTCAGGTTGATCTGCCATAATCTCCTCTTATTAAAGAGCCTCCAGATAACCACTGGAAGACATTATACCCTCTCTCCCGGCAAAGCGCCATATCAGTCATGATGCTGTTCACGCCGACAGTAAAACCCCGCAGGTCGCTCTATCCATACCGGATCAGCACCACTCCGGCCATGATAAAGAGTGCCGAGACAAAGCGTATCCTGCCAAATGATTCTTTTAGAAAGAGGATGCCGATCAGAACACCTATGACAATACTGATCTGCCTGACCGGCACGGCATAACTTACCGGCGACAGATTTAGACCGTAGCGGAAAGTCAGAAACGAGGCCATCATGATCGGACCGCTGCAGAGGATTAACCCCCAGTGTTCACGCAGTTCCGCACCGATCAAGGTCCGATATTTTGGGCGGAATATATTGAATGACATCAGGAACAACATGATCAGCACCAGAAAATAGGTGAAGTAGAGCGGCGAATAGTTTCTGACTCCGCTTTTTTCGGCAACAGAGCCGATAGAGTAGATAAAGCCTGCGGTCAGAGCATCGCGGACCGAAGGACTCTTCAGATTGCGGAATGGCCGCACCATTTCAACAAGCGAGAGGCGCTGCAGTTGAATCGAATAGGTGCCGAAAATCACCAGCAGGATACCACAAACCCCAGGAAACGAGAGACGTTCACCCAACAGGACAACACCCCAGATCGGCACATAGATCATTGAGGTTTGACAGAGCGGATAAACTACCGAGAGATCTCCCCCACGGTAGGCTCGTCCGTTGAAAAGATGATAGAGCACAAAACAGATCGCTCCAAGGGAGACCATCCGCACTGTGTGGGCGTCCGGCCAAAGGAACGGTTCGGACAGCAGCAGAATGACCAGGGTGTACAGCCCGCCTGAGGCGACAAACATCCACCAGATAAAGACTGTTTTATGGCGGCTCCGTTTTACCAGCAAGTTCCATAGGGCATGCATGACAGCCGAAATAATAATCAGGGTAAAGGCGAAGTGACTCATGGAGCGATTATAGCTGAGGATGGCGAGAGTGTGCAGAGAAACTTACAGCAAATATCAACTTTTACTAAATATTTCCTACGTAACTATTTTATGCTCAACCACTGAATCTGTGGGTGAACTTGCCTCCTTCTGAAGATCCTCATAAAACTTCACATTTCTCCGGACAATAACTTTCGGGACCGGTGCCGGTTCCATATCGATTTCATTAATATCATCAGCATGCAGAGCCAAGGTATTCTTTTGCGCTGCAGGTTCTTCCTTCTGCTTAATTTCAAGATCCTCAACAAGTTGTTGACGGAGATTATTCAGTTTCCGCTCAACCTCAATAGCGGGTTTATCATGCTGAACAGGATTCGGCGAGGCAGCCTTCACAGCCGGGGTCGTCTCCTTATGGCTCTGGTTCTTATTGACAAAGTGCTGCTTAATGATTTTTTGACTCGGTTTGGCTCTTTTTATCGACAAGTCGGCCACCGTTCGCTTATGGGAACCTTCTGCCAAATCAGGAGCAGCCTTTTGAACAGCGATGTCATCGACAACATGCACCCGCGAAAGAATCGCGGTATCCGGAGCGATGCCTGAATAAGCTTTATCCTGTTTTTGATCGGCAACTGCCGCTACTGGAGCTGTCTCAACATCGGTCTCAAACAGTATAATGTCAGTCCGAGAGACAGGGGTTTCGTCTGGCGCCTCTTCCCGATCGGTCACGCCGTCAATCGCTACGACTTGATCGACAAAATTCGGATCAGAATTTTCTTCTTCCTTTTCTGCCACGTCATCCTCGACCAGTTCCATCCCATCAACCGGTTCCAGACCCTCATCAAGCACCACATCTCCGACCGAGATCGCATCCTCAACCAGGTCAAATTCCTCAACTGGAACCGGATCTGCTTCCAGAACTGTATCCACGACTTGCGATGCAACATTAT
Source organism: uncultured Geobacteraceae bacterium (assembly GCA_903925005.1). Classification (GTDB taxonomy): domain Bacteria; phylum Desulfobacterota; class Desulfuromonadia; order Geobacterales; family Pseudopelobacteraceae; genus JACRCG01. Next base: position 20,676 of record CAIYDX010000213.1, on the reverse strand, counting down.
TCGAATTTTCTGACGTTATGGCAAGAGGGACATTGCGGGACTCCATCATTGTCTTCAGTTCATTGATTTCATGCTGCATATTATCAAATGCAGTTTTCATCTCATTGAGTCGTCCCCTCAAACCCCCAATTTCGACCTTAAGGTTATCATTTTCGCCCTTGAGAACGTGTGCATCTATTAATGCAAGCTCAGATCTATACTTGAGGTTTCTGTTTTCAGTCCTCAATATTTCGGCTTCCATTATTGCATGATCAGATTCATAAGTCTTCGAAGTATAAGCAGCCGCATTGCCTACGCCGGACAGGTTCCACCCGGCTTCCATTGCGAGATGCACCAGGTTGATTTCACCGGAATTAACAGACATGGCTGGTGTCGCCGTCAGCAGAGCAGTCAAGTAATCCACTACCAGACCATCGTTATTAAACACCAAATCCGGATTTATCAACCCTTCGGCAACAACTGTCTCATCTTTGCCTGCTCTTTTTTTCATAACAGAAAATGCCTTTCTGCATGTAGTCTTACCGTTACCGCCTACACCAAAGATGTTTTAAAGAGGCAAATACTCCGGCTGTAGTAATGAGCTGTGCCGTATGCTTTTTTATAACTATGCCATTGTAACAGATTTACCGCACCTCCATCCACCTGAAATATTGAATGGCGCGATTAAATAAAGCGTGTCCTGTCAACTTGCATGACATGAAACCGTTTTTTCTTATTCTTACTGTTTTTCTGTCATAATTGTGCAGAAACTAGTGTCCTTTGAGCGCATAGATACCGGGGGCGTTTCTCCAATACCCCCTATAATCCAGACCATAACCAAACAAGAAGCGGTCGCCGACTTCTATGCCGGTAAAATCCGCCCGCATACCGGGTGTCACTTTGCGCAGGTGAAGTTTTTCGATCATCGCCGCCATCATTACCTTTGCAGCGCCCTGTTGACGACAATAGTCCGCAATGGCCGCCAGGGTGATCCCCTCGTCAAGAATATCATCTAGCAGAACCACTGTCCTGCCATGTAAATCCACCTGCGGCCGGACCTTCCAGTCAAGCGCCACACCGTTGATTTCATGACCGTAACGTGTAGCATGCACATAATCTACCTGCAGCGGAAATACCAGTTTGGTAAGCAGCTGTCCGGCAAAGACAAGACCACCGTTCATACAGCAGATCAACACCGGATTTGAGTCCTTAAGCACTGCCGTCATTTCATCAGCCATACGCACAATCGCGGCAACAACATCCAATTCGGAGACTAACAGATCACCTTCTGCCAGCATTCTGTCCGCTTCTTCGATGTTCATATTATCTCCTTATGTTGTGCACCTACTACCCGCTCGATTCCAGCGGAATCAAGAACAATTATCGGTTCGCAATAACGGCCGGTGTTTCGAAACAACTGTACGACATCAATGGCTTGACCAATACCGATCTCAACCAGCAGCCATCCTCCCCGGTTTAGATGTTCAACCGAAGAAGGGATGAGCTTTCTATATATATCAAGACCGTCAGCGCCGCCATCCAGTGCGGTACGGGGGTCATAATCGCGTACTTCCTGCTCCAGCGAGTTGATATCGGCCGTAGCAATATACGGCGGGTTCGACACGATCAGATCAAAACTGCGGTCTGAAACCGGTTCGAACAGGGAGCCGAGCAGAAACTCAATTGTCGCGCCATGCTTTTCAGCGTTGCGCCTGGCTACTGCCAGCGCGGCTTCCGAGATATCGGTAGCTGTGACAACCGCATTTAAAAACTGCTTCTGCAATGAAATTGCAATACAGCCGCTTCCGGTACCGATATCAAGGACAGAATGCGCTTTCGGCTGCCGAGCTAAGGCTTCCGTAATCAACACTTCGGTATCGTGCCGAGGTATCAATACATCAGCGTTCACCTCATAGTCAAGAGTATAGAACTCCTGACTGCCCAGTATATGCTGCAGCGGTTCACGTCTGGCTCTGCGAGCTATCATGGCGCGATAAACTGCCAGTTCACGCTCGTTCAGAGGTTTCTCGTACTGGAGGTACAAGCCAACCCGATCAAGTCCCGTAGCGGCACAGAGAAGCCACTCCGCCTCAAGTCGGGCGTTGACGACACCTTTATTAAGGAGGTACTCCTTTGTCCAGGTGAGCAGTTTCAGGGTTGTCCATACTTCGTGTGCAGTCATGTACTCTCCGATGATTGAGTCTATCATTTATTCCAGCAATAACAAAGGGCGGTCTCTACAAGAGGCCGCCCTATAATTTCTACAGATGTTATTAGTTGGCTACAGAAGCCTGACCGCCATCTGCGCATACTGAAGAATATACGAAGGGACTATACCGGGGATCAGTGTTCCGGCGGCGGCTATTATCAGCGCAAGAGCAACCGGTGCGGTAACATGCACCCATTCAAAATCTTCAGTTGCCTCTCTAAAATACATGTAAACCATAATACGCAGGTAGTAATAGGCGGATGCGGCACTGTTAAGAACACCAATGACCGCGAGCCAGATGTACCCTTTCTGGATTGCTCCGGAGAACAGATAAAACTTACCGATAAAACCAGCTGCAGGGGGCACGCCGGCCAGGGAAAAAAGAAATAAAGTCATGGCAAGAGCGAGCAGCGGACGTTTGAAACCGAGACCGGCAAAATCCGAGACATTACCATTGGTTTCACCCTTTTTGGCAACGAGAATGATAACCGCAAAGGCTCCAATATTCATAAAGGAGTAAGTGAGCATGTAAAACAGAATACCTGCAGTACCGGTGCCGTTTCCGGCGGCAAAACCGACCAGCGCATACCCTGCATGAGCAATCGAGGAATAAGCAAGAACTCGCTTGATGTTGTCCTGACGCAGGGCGGTTATATTTCCGACCGTCATGGTCAATACTGCCAGAACCCACAGTACCTGGCTCCATTCAACCTGCAGTGCCGGGAGCGCAACCAGAAAAAGGCGGAGCAGTGCGGCGAAACCGGCGGCTTTAGGGGCTGCGGACATAAAAGCTGTCATCGGAGTCGGTGCACCCTCATAGACATCGGGAGTCCACATATGAAACGGCGCTGCGGCAATTTTAAATGCAAAACCGGTCATCATAAGCAGCATCCCGGCGACCAGCATGAGGTTAGCGGAAGGGATGGTCATCTGACCGACTATTTCGGCAATCTTGTAAAGACGGGTAGTGCCGGTTGTTCCATAAATCAGCGCCATACCGTACAGAAGGAAGCCGGTGGAAAAAGCTCCCAACAGGAAATATTTAAGACCGGCCTCATTGGACTTTTTGTTAGCCCTGTTAAATCCGGCAAGTACATACAATGACACCGACATGACTTCCAAACCGAGGAATATCGTCATCAGATCCGTACCGGACGCCATCAGCATCATGCCGACGACCGAAAACAGAACCAGTGGATACAATTCGCCATGATTGCATCCTTCGCGCTCCATGTATTGATCGGTTATCAGTACCGTCAACCCGGCGGCGACCAAAAACGTCAGCTTAAAGAACGTTGCGAAATTATCGAGAACCACCGAGCCCCCGAAGCTCTCTACATGGCTGCCCCACCCGGCTGCAACAAACACCGCCGTCGCGACAATCCCGATGAAACTGATGTATGCCAGGTATGACTTCTGTCCGCCGGGTGCAAAAACAGTGATCAGCAGAAGAGCCATGGCCAGCACGGAGAGAAATATCTCCGGTAGAATCGGCGTCATGTTGACGGCTGGAATTAAAATCATGTCCATCTAAAATATCCTCCGGTCGGATTGACTCGTTATTTGTTTACTTTGCGTTATGCGGATTAACTGCTGGTGCAACAGGCGGCGGTACGGGAGTCGACTCCATGCCGGGATGTCCGGCCGGCTTGGCACCTCCTGGGTGTTCGGCAGGCATATCGGCGCTCGGCTGCGGCGCCGGCATCTCTGCCATACCCTGGTGGCCTGCGGGCATCTGCATCTGCCCGGCAGCAGGAATCATCTGAGCATTTACCGAAGCAACGCGAACCTGCGCGACAAGCTTCTTGATTGCAGGATCCATTTTATCGATAATCGGTTTTGGATAAAGCCCCATGAAGAATATCATCACCAACAGCGGAACCATGATCGCAATTTCACGGGCGTTCAGATCGGTCAGCTTCTGGTTTTTAGGATTATCGAGCTCACCGAACATAACGCGCTGAAACACCCACAACATGTAGACGGCCGAAAGAATTACGCCGCTTGTTGCGACCACCGTCCACCAGCGCAGCTGGCTTTCAAAAGCGCCGAGCAGAATAAGGAACTCGCCGACGAAGCCGTTCGTGCCTGGCAAGCCGACCGAGGAAAAGGTGACAATCATAAACACCGTGGCAAATATCGGCATCTGTTTTGACAAACCGCCAAAGTCGGTTATCAGACGGGTGTGTCGGCGTTCGTAAATGAAGCCGACTATAAGGAACAGTGCGCCGGTAGAGATACCATGGTTAAGCATCTGCAGCATGCCGCCGGAAATCCCCTCGACGTTGAAAGCAAACACTCCGAGCATGACAAAACCCAAGTGAGCAACAGACGAGTAGGCAACAAGTTTTTTGACATCTTCCTGTACCATCGCAACGAGCGCAGCGTAGATAATGCCGATAACTGCAAGGGTTGCAATCATGGGTGCAAACTTGTGGGCCGCCTCGGGGAACAGCGGTATGGCAAAGCGCACATAACCGTAGGTTCCCATTTTCAGCAGTACAGCCGCCAAAATAACAGAACCGGCTGTCGGTGCTTCCGTGTGCGCATCGGGTAACCATGTATGGAGAGGGAACATCGGAACTTTGATGGCAAAGGCGAAAGCAAATGCCAGGAAAAGCCAGATCTGTGTGGCCATATCAAGCTTAAGGCTGAAGAAGTGGAGCAGACCAAAGTCGGTGATTCCTGCCTGCATCCCTTTGAAATAGAGGAAGATCAAAGCAACAAGCATCAGGAGCGATCCGACCATCGTGTATATGAAGAATTTTACGGCTGCATATATCTTATTTTTTCCGCCCCAGATGCCGATCATGAAATACATCGGAATCAGCATGACTTCCCAGAAGATATAGAAGAGGAACAGGTCAAGAGAGATGAACGCGCCAAGCATGCCGGTTTCAAGCAGCAGCAGACAGATCATGTACTCTTTTACCTTCTCTTCAACGGCGGTGTAAGTAGAAAGTACGGCAATCGGCATGATGAAAGTAGTCAGGATAACCAGCCAGAGACTGATACCGTCAATCCCTATGTTATAACGCATCATGAACGGTCCGGCTGCGATCCAGGGTACGTTCTCGACAAACTGGAATTCGGCATTGGACTGAAAGCCGGTCATTATCAGCAGCGACACCAGAAAGGTGACTACTGTTACCGCGAGGGTGACATTCCGTAGTACTCCCTTGCTGTCTTTAGGGATAAACAGCAGCAGCAGGACACCCAGTATCGGCAGGAATGTCGTCAGGCTCAGTACGTTACTCATGAATTCGTGCTCCTTTATACAAAGTGCTTATGAATTGGTTATTTAAAAATGTAGTAGCCAAGCATTACAACAACACCAAGCGCCATTGAAAACGCGTAGTTGTAGATGTAGCCGGACTGCATATACCGAAAAATACCGCTAAATCCCATCACAACATTGGCAACGCCGTTAACGACACCGTCAACAATCACGACATCAAAACCTTTCCAGAGGAACTGACCTAAAGCCTTGCAGGGGTTTACAAAAAGATAGTCATAGAGCTCGTCCACATACCACTTGTTATACACGGCGCGGTGAAGGGCTGGGAATGTGGCAACGAACTTACCGGGCAGTTCGGTATTCTTGACATACATGGTAAAGGCAATGCCGATTCCGATTACGGCAATTACAACCGACAGCCCCATCAGCCCCCATTCAAGCGCGTGGCTCGGGTGTGCGCCATGCTGGGCATATTTTCCGCCATATTCATTGGCCAACTCAAATACCGGTTCGAGCCAATGTTCAAAGTAGTTCGGCAGCATTCCCATAACTTTCGGCATGCCGAGATAGCCGCCGACAGCGGCAAGAGCGCCAAGAACCATCAACGGTATTGTGATTACCAGCGGAGACTCATGGAGATAACCTTTGGCCTTGGGATTAATACGGCATTCGCCGAAAAACGTCATGAATACCAGGCGGAACATATAGAAAGCGGTAAAGCAGGCGGCAATGGCGCCGATACCCCAGAGAACGACATTGAGACCGCCGTGATAGGGATTTGCAAATGCCTGCCAGAGGATCTCGTCCTTGGAGAAGAATCCGGAGAAACCGGGGATACCGGCAATAGCAATTGTGGAGACAAGAAATGTAAGGAACGTGATCGGCATCGCCGATCTAAGCCCCCCCATATTGCGCATATCCTGAGCGTCATCATGAGCGTGAATCTTGTGCAACGCGTGATGCATCGAATGAATAACGGAACCGGAGCCAAGAAACAGACAGGCCTTGAAGAATGCGTGCGTCATCAGGTGGAAGATACCGGCACTGAAAGCGCCTACTCCCATGGCAAGAAACATGAAACCGAGCTGGGATACCGTTGAATAAGCAAGTACCCGCTTGATATCGTTTTGTGCCGTACCGATCGTGGCGGCGAAAATAGCCGTTGCGGCACCCACGACGGCAACAACCATCATGGTTTCCGGTGACTTGATAAATACGAAACTCATTCTGCCGATCATGTAAACGCCGGCGGTTACCATAGTGGCGGCATGGATGAGGGCAGAGACGGGCGTCGGGCCTTCCATCGCGTCCGGCAGCCAGGTAAAGAGCGGAAGCTGGGCCGATTTACCGGTGGCACCGACAAAGAAACATAAAGTTGCAACCGTCACGACTCCGCCATAAGGGAGCAGGTGAGATGCGGCCTTAATTTCCATGAAGTTGACAGTCCATATATTATGGTTGCTGCCAAGCCACCAGTAGAGTGTAAAGAGCCCGATCAGAAAGCCAAAATCGCCGACGCGGTTCATGACGAATGCTTTTTTTGCCGCATCGCCGGCCGATTTTTTATGGAAGTAGTAGCCGATCAGCAGGTATGAACAGAGACCGACACCTTCCCAGCCGATAAACATGACCAGCATATTGCTGCCGAGTACCAGCAGCAGCATCGACATACAGAAAAGATTCAGATAAGCAAAGAAACGATAGAAGCCCTCTTCTCCGTGCATGTATCCGATCGAATAGAGGTGGATCAGTGAACCGACACCGGTTACGACCATAATCATTACACATGAGAGCGGATCGAGCAGGAAGGCCATATCAGCCTTGAAATTGCCGGAATGAATCCAGGGGAAAAGTACTTTTTCAAATACCCGCTGCTCTGGAGGCAGACCGATCATCTGCATGAGTATTCCGCACGACACCAGGAATGACAGGAAGATCATCAGCGTTCCAATTCCGCCGATCACAGCCTCATTCTTGATCTTTTTCCCGAAGAATCCGTTGATCAGGAATCCGATGAGCGGGAAGAGCGGGATTAGCCATACGTTGTCAAACATGTAAGACTCCTTTTATGCAATCGTTAAACGTTGTCGTAGGGATGGACTGCAGTTTTACCACTTCATCAGGTTAACGTCGTCAACATCAATCGACTCTTTATTGTTGAAGAACGCAATGATAAGAGCCAACCCGACAGCAGCCTCGGCAGCCGCTACGGTCATAATGAAGAAGACAAACACCTGGCCATCGAGATTTCCGAGATGGCGGGAAAATGCTACAAAGGTAAGATTTACGGCATTAAGCATCAGCTCGATACACATAAATATTACTATGGCGTTTTTGCGGGTTAGGACGCCTATCGTGCCGATAGCAAAGAGTATAGCGCTTACGATGAGATAGCTGTTCAGGTTTTCCATGAAATATATCCCTCTTATATTTTTTTCTTGGCCAGAATGACAGCGCCGACTATTGCAACTAAAAGCAGTATCGAGGTGATTTCAAACGGTAATAAAAAGTTTGTAAAGATCTCTTTGCCTACCAGTTCCGTATGACCGAGCTTTTTAATCATATCTCCGCTGTATGGTCCGGTTGGCAGAGCGGCGCGGCTTTTAATCAGAACAAACACGACGTTGACAAGGGTAAAGAAACCGATGATCGAGCCGAACACAAGTTTATGCGAATGCTTCTTTGTGGCATCAACACGGATATTGAGCAGCATGATGGTAAACACCATCAAAACCATGATTGCGCCGGCATACACCATTACCTGAACGGCAGCCATGAAAGGCGCATCAAGCATGACATAGTACGTCGCCAGGCAGAAAAAGGTCATTATAAGCGATAGTGCGCTATTGATCGGATTCTTGCAGGTGATCACCAGGATCGCCGATACAATAGCCACTAACGTTATGATCAGGAAGAAAAGGGTTTCTAGCATGCACTGCTCCTTTATTACTTTTCTAAGAGACGTTCTTTGGAGTAGATAAAGTCCTGACGATGATAGTTAGCCAGCTCGAACTCTCCGGTCATCTTGAGAGCATCGACCGGGCAGGCTTCAACGCAGTACCCGCAAAATATGCAACGCAGCATGTCGATTTCATAAACCGCTGCGTATTTGTCGTGATTGGCGTCCTCACCCGCTTCAACCGTGATGCATTTCGCCGGGCAGACGGTCGGGCAGAGATAGCAGGCCACGCACTTGGCTTTGCTGTGCGAAACTTTAAGTCCGTGCAGACCGCGAAATCGCTGAGCCACCTTTGGGCGTTCAGTCGGGTACTGCAGCGTTACCGGCTTCATGAACATGTGCTTCAATGTAATTGCCATGCCGTTTATAATCGGTGTAATCGGATTCATATATCCATCCTCGTCTCGGAAATAACGTTATTCATTCAGCGGTATCAGATAAAGTAGCCGATGATCCCTGTAACTACTATGTTTACGAGCGCAACCGGAATAAATACTTTCCATCCCAGGTGCATCAACTGATCATAGCGGTAGCGCGGCAGTGTTGCGCGGATCCACATGCAGACAAACATGAGAAAATAAACCTTGGCGATGAAGTAAACAGGTCCGAGCAGCGGTATGGCTGCGGTAAGTGGCCCGTTCCAGCCGCCAAGGAACAGCGTGACAGTAAGTGCGCAGACGGTTACCATGTTTGCATATTCAGCCATGAAGAACATCGCATACTTCATTGAGGAATATTCGGTGCAGAAACCGGAGACAAGTTCGGTCTCCGCCTCGGGCAAGTCAAACGGAGTACGGTTGATTTCGGCAAGCGAACAGATGAAAAAAATGAACGCCGCCAGAGGCTGTTTAACGATAAACCATTCAAAACCGCCCCAACCGGACTGAAGGGCAACAATTTTATTGAGCGACAGCGTTCCGGAAAGCATGAATACGGCAACAATCGATAACCCGGCCGACAGCTCATACGAAATCATCTGGGCCGACGCGCGCAGCCCGCCCATCAGGGAATATTTGCTGTTTGAAGCCCAACCGGCCAGCACGATCCCGTAGACGCCAAGTGACGACATTGCCAGGATATAAAGAACGCCGACATTAACGTCGAACACCTGCCCGGCAGCGGTGTCGTAATAGGCTGCGATCTGCAGTGGAATCTTATAGCCTGCTACTTCAATGATGCCGCCGAACGGGATAACGGCAAAGGTAATGAACGCCGGAATGAGAGCAATCAGCGGAGCAATAAGAAAGGCAAAGGTGCTGGCTTGTGAAGGAATAATCTCTTCCTTGAAGAAGAGCTTGACCCCATCGGCGATCGGCTGCAGCAGTCCGTGCCATCCTGTGCGCATGGGTCCAAGGCGAACCTGCATATGGCCGATTATTTTGCGTTCGGCATACGTGGCATAAGCCACGGTCAGCAGCACAAAGATAAAAGCCACCAGGACCTTGGCAACCATGGCGATGTAATACATCATCGGCAGTCCTAATATCTCGATTCCCATCTGTCCCTCTTTCTTTTACTTGTATGAAATTCGTTATTCTTCAAGTTACATGCGTAACTGTTTTACTTTGTCACTGTAACAAATGTAACAGGTGAACCATTCCAGATTGTATTTATCGGAGCGGCACTGAAATGATAAGGTGCAAACACGACTCCGGAAGGCATGCGCGCGGAAACTTTGGCCTTAAGCTGCATGCTTCCGGCGGTTGAAGTAACGGTAATAAGATCATCTTCCGCAATATTACAGGCTGAAGCATCAGGGCGCGACAGTTCCAGATAAGCTTCCGGGCAGACATGCATCGGTCCTTCACCGTACTGCGACAGCGTGCCGCTGTGATACAGCGCGCTTCCGGTCACCATGGCAAGCTTGCCCGCCTCAGCGACAAAAGCAGCTGCTGCCTTCGGCACAACAAATGCCGGCGTAACGGTGACCGCAGCAAAGACACCCTCTTTTCCGAGGACAGCATGGTTAAATCCGGAGTAGCCAGGTGTATGAGCAGCGATCTCATCAAACTGTACCGCGGTTGACGACGGTGCCGTTCCACCCAGGAGCGTGATCAGATCCGAGAATACTTCAAAATCCGTCCTGGTTTGAGCGATCTTGCGGATTGCCGGTTTAATGTATTGAACGCGGCGGTCCGTACTGGTTAAAGTGCCTTCTTTTTCGGCAAACGAGCAGACCGGCAGAACTACGTCAGCCATTGCGGCTGTTTCAGTAAGGAACAGTTCGGATACAACGAGGAATTCAACCGCATCCAGTGCAGCTTTGACTTTGCTGTGATTCGGATAGGATGTCAGCGGATTCTCTCCGACAATAAAGAGCGTCTTGACAGAACCGTCCACGCAGGCATCAAGAATCTGTGTGGCGTTCAGGCCGCCATCTTGAGCATAGAAGCCCATATCTACGGCGCCCTGACTATTGCTCTTCTCGGAAAGACAAAGAACGCCGCATCCCTCTTTTCCGAATTTGCCGGTCAGAATTGCCAGGTTTGCCGCGGCGGTTGCCAGATCGGCGTCATGCCCGGCATATGCCTGCCCAACCGGAAAAACGATCAGAGCCTTCTCTGCAGTAGCGTATTCCGAAGCCAAAGATTTGATGTCGGCAGCAGTTAAACCACACTGTGCAGCGACCGATTCAGCAGTGAAAGCAGATAACGCTTTTTCGAGCTCTGCGTAACCGGCTATCGTCGCAGCACCAGCATCGGCAAGCTTTTCATCGAGAATAGTCTTGGCAATTGCGTTCAAAACGACTATTTCGCTGCCGGGAAGATGAACCAGCGTCTTCGCACCTTTAAGCTTTGAAAGTTTGCCCCGTTTGTCGGAAAGAATAGAGAGTTTTACCCCCTTGTTCTTGACAGCCATGTTTATTTCAAAGCCTACTACCGGATGTGTTTCATAAGCATCCGTTTTGATGACAAGAAGCATATCACTATTCTGAATATCGAGAATGCTGGCTGATGATGCGCTTGCACCGAAACTGCGGGCAAAACCTTCCGTCAGTGCGGCATGAGCGTGCCCTGCAGCATGATCGAAGTTTTTAGTTCCGACGCTATCCAGCAGCAGCTTTTTAAAGAGCGCAAGCTCTTCATTAGTCAGGCGCGGAGTTGCCAGCGCTGCTACGTTTGCACCACCTTTAAGGCGTCCGGCAACAATCTCAAGAGCCTCGTCCCAGGTCGACTCAGTCAGGGCGCCGTTTTTCCTCACCAACGGCTTGGTTAAACGCTTTTCGCTATTGATAAACTGATATCCGAAACGGCCGCGCACACACAGCTGACCTTTATGGAAACCCTGATTCTCGTCATAGACAGTAGTTAATACTTTGTTGTCTTTAACACCCAGAGTCAGATTACAGCCGGTCCCGCAGTATCCACATACAGACGCTTGATTGGTCAGCGCCCAGAAACGGGCTTTGTGTTTAAACGGACGAGCAAGCAAAGAGCCGACCGGACAGACAGAAATACATGAACCGCAGAACTCGCAATTCAAGGCGTCGTCAAATTCACAGCCGATTTTTGTTTCAATACCGCGATCAATAAAAGTCAGTGCGCCGTAACTGACAATTTCGTCGCATATGCGCACGCATTTGCCGCAGAGTACGCAGCGATTCATATCGCGTTCGATCAGTGGATTGTTATAGTCGATAACATGCTGGAATTTAGAATCAACAAAACGGTTGCTGCTGACTTGATAGTCGTAGGTCAGGTTCTGAAGGTCGCAGTCGCCCCCCTTGTCGCATACCGGACAATCGAGCGGATGATTGAGCAGCAGCAGTTCGAGTACCAGCTTACGGGCCTTGATAATGTCGGGGGTGTCGGTACGGATGATCATCCCTTCAGTTACCGGAGTCGTACAGGCGGGGATTTGGCGCCCCTTCATCTGTTCGACCTCAACCAGACACATACGGCAGGCACCAAACGGCTTCAACTTCTTGTCGTGGCACAGGATAGGAATTTTGATGCCGTTCAACTTGGCAGCATCATAAATCGTGGCGTCTTTGGGTGCGGTGACCTGCTTGTCGTCTATTGTAAGATTAACCATCTAAAACCTCTGTTCGTAAGTTTAATCATCCGATCCTGTACAGCCGGATTATACGAGGGCCATGAATCGACAAGCGTCGTAGCAGGATTTGCATTTGGTACATTTTTCCTTGTCCAGATAGGCTAACTGCCCTTTTTCCCAAACTATCGCATCTACCGGGCAGGCTTTTTTACATGCACCGCATTTGACGCATTTTTCTTCCGATACTTCCCAGAGCAGCAGATCCTTGCAGCAGTTGGAAGGGCAGCGTTTGTCATTGATGTGTGCTTCATATTCGGAACGGAAATAATTTATTGTCGAAAGAACCGGGTTTGGCGCTGTCTGCCCCAAACCGCAGAGGGAGGCTTTCTTAATGGATGCGCCCAGGTCCAGCAGAGCATCGATATCGGAAGGTTCACCACGTCCCTCGGTTATTTTGGTGAGTATGTCGAGCATGACTTTGAGGCCGATACGGCATGGTACACACTTGCCGCAGGACTCGGTTCTGGTGAAGGTCAGGAAGAACTTGGCAACATCAACCATACAGGTTGTTTCGTCCATGACAACCAGACCACCGGAACCCATCATGGCACCGGCCTGAATAAGAGCGTTGTAATCAACCAAGGTATCAAGAAGCTCTTCAGGGATACAGCCGCCGGATGGGCCGCCAGCCTGAACCGCCTTGAATTTGCGGTTGTTTACAATTCCGCCGCAGACATCGAAAAGGACTTCCCGCACCTTCATACCGGCCGGCACTTCTACCAGGCCCGTATGTTTGACCTTACCGGTTACGGCAAATATCTTTGTTCCCTTGGTCGTCTCGGTGCCCAGGGATGCATACCAGTCGGAACCATTGTTAATGATATGACGGACATTGGCAAAAGTTTCGACGTTATTGATGTTGGTAGGAAAACCCCATAACCCTTTGACCGCAGGGAATGGCGGACGGGGACGACTCATGCCGCGTTCACCTTCAATGGAAGCCATCAGAGCGGTCTCTTCGCCGCATACGAAGGCTCCTGCCCCCATCTTGATGCGCATATCGAAGTCAAGACCCCACCCCTGAATGTTTTTACCCAGGTAACCTTTTTCATAGCAGACATCAATGGCATGCTGAAGACGCTGAACAGCAAGCGGATATTCTGCACGAACATATACGTAACCATACGTAGCGCCGATTGCGTAGCCGGCAATCTGCATACCTTCGATAATGCAGTAGGGGTCCCCCTCCAGAATGGATCTGTCCATGAAGGCACCGGGATCGCCCTCGTCCGCGTTGCAGATCAGATACTTGTGATCGCCCGGTGAGGCCTTGCAGAAGGACCACTTCATCCCTGTCGGAAATCCGCCCCCCCCACGACCGCGCAGACCTGATTTTTTTACCTCTTCAATTACTTCATCCTGCTTCATGCTTTTGACACATTTTTCAATGGCCTGAAAACCCTTTGATTCGCCGCCCAGGTAAGCATCAAGGCTGTCAGGATCAATTTCACCGCAGTTACCCATGACAACACGCATCTGTCTTTCGAGAAAAGTGTTGTAGTACGGCTTCGCCTTGCGCTTTTCCATGGTTGTTTTGCCAATGATATGTTCCATGACAATTTTTTCAACCTCTTCCGGAAGAACAAAGTCGTAGGTGACCCTTCCCTGATCGGGGGTAATAATGTCAACCAGTACGTCATTGGCACAGAGACCACGGCAGCCGGTCTTGATGACATCGCAGCGTTTACCGACGGTAGCGGTCAGACCCTGCTCGGCAATCACACGATTGAACTCCGTCTCGACACCCTTTGCGCCGGCTGAAATACCGCCAGTTCCCTGGCATATTAGAATCTGAATACCTGAATTGTCGCTCATGCGTTGTGTCCTCTAGCGTGAGTCCGCTTAATCAAGCGGGAGTGCAGAATATTTTGCTACGATCTCGTCGACTTTCTGAACCGTCATTTTGCCGTATGTGTCATCGTTGACCATTGCAAGCGGTGCCATACCGCAGGCCCCAAGACAGGCAACTTCTTCGAATGTGAAGCGAAGATCGGCACTGGTTTCCGTATGCCCGATGTGTAATAAATTGAAAAATGTCTCTTTAATTCTCTGAGCACCCTGAACATGGCAGGCGGTACCGACACAAACACGAATAATAAAGCGACCGCGCGGCTTAAGATGGAACTGCGCATAGAAAGTAAGTACACCGTAAATCTGGCTCGGATATACGTTCAAGCGTTCGGCAACATGATCTGCTACAATACGCGGAATGTAGCCATAAGCATCCTGAACACCCTGCAGTACCGGCATCAGATTGCCCGGCAAATCAATATATTTATCAATAACCTGATCGGCCTTCACAAGGTCGACCACCGGTTCCTGTTCTTCTGTTTGCTGCGCTGCTACGTCACTCATGCGCCCCATCTCCTTTGAATCGTGCGGAGTTATCTGTCAATTTCACCAAGAACGATGTCCAGGGTACCGATTACGGCCACCAGGTCGGCAATCATGGAACCTACGCTCATCTGTTCGATGGCCTGCAGATTCACAAATGAAGGCGGGCGAATTCTCAGACGCTCCGGCTTGTTGCCGCCATCACTGACGATATAGAAACCGAGTTCACCCTTTGGCGCCTCAACACCTTGATATACTTCACCTTCCGGTGCCGCAAAACCTTCGGAAGCGATCTTGAAGTGGTGAATAAGCCCCTCAATGCTGTTATAGACATTTTCCTTGGGCGGATAGCAGACCTGCGGACAATCTGCCAGCACCGGTCCCGGCTTGAGCCGGTCAAGCCCCTGACGAACAATCTTGCAGGCTTCACGCATCTCGATCAGACGTACTTTGTAGCGGTCGAAAGTATCGCAGTTTTCACCGACCGGAACCTTGAACTCGTACTTGTCGTAACCGGCATATGAATCGTCCCGCCTGAGATCCCAATCAACACCCGATCCGCGTAGCGCCGGACCGGTAATGCCGATATCTATGGCGTCCTCGGCCGAGATGATGCCGTTGCCGACCGTACGTTTGAGCCAGATCGGGTTGGTCGTCAAAAGTCCTTCGTACTGATCAAGGTAACCGGGCATGGAATCGATAAAATCGCTGACTTTTTTCACAAACTCATCCGGGACATCCTGCGAGAGGCCGCCGACACGGAAGAAGTTTGAAGTCATACGGGCACCGGAGATCAGTTCATAGATTTCCATGACCGTTTCACGCTCACGGAAAGCGTAGATAAAGACCGTCATCGCGCCGATATCGAGGGCATGGCAGGCCAGCCATACCAGATGCGATTCGAGACGGGTCAACTCCGCCATGATTATCCTGATCGTCTCGGCGCGTTCCGGCACTGCGACACCCATCAGCTTCTCTACCGACAGGATATATCCCAGGTTGTTGCTCATGGGCGCCAGATAATCAAGGCGGTCGGTCAGCGGCAGAATCTGGTGATAAGTACGGTGCTCCGACAGCTTTTCGACGCCGCGATGCAGAAAACCGATATGGGGAGTGACCTTGACGATCACCTCGCCGTCAAGCTCGAGGACGAGCCGCAGAACCCCGTGGGTACTGGGGTGTTGTGGTCCCATGTTTAATGTCATTGTTTCAGTAGTAGCCATGTATCGCCTCCTCTATGATCGAATTACAGAACGATTTAGTAAAACTATGACAAACGCCCTTTATAGGGTTCACGGTCAGGTCCCTGCAGCGGATAGTCCTTGCGGAGCGGGTGCCCTACCCAGTCATCGGTCATGAGAATACGCCGGAGGTCCGGATGTCCGCCGAAAGTAATTCCAAACAGGTCGAAGACTTCACGCTCCAGCCAGTTGGCGGTTTTCCAGACATGGGTAGCGGTCGGGATTGTGCAGTCACCCTCGGAAACCGGTGTCTTGACGCGAAGTCGATCCTTATTGGCAAGCGACAGAAGCTGGTAGACCATCATAAAACGGTCTTCCTTTTTGCCAAGATAATCAACCGCCGTCAGGTCGGTCAGCTGGTTGAACTGCAGGGACTGTTTAAGAAACGACAGGACTTCAATGATAACATCCTTCGCAACTGTGACCGTCACTTCTCCCCTGAATTCGACTACATCAATGATCGAAGCGGCGAACTTTTCCTTCAGCTTCAGAACTGCACGATTATTTTCTGCCATGATATCCAACCCTTTTGTGGGATTTGTGTGTGCGTTTATTGAGATTACAGACAGATCAGGCTGCTTCGGGAATATAACGCTCGCCCAGGCCGATGGCGGAACCGAATGAGTTACGTTCCTTCATAATCTTATCCTGCAGCTTCATCAGACCAAACAGCAGAGCCTCCGGACGGGGCGGACAACCGGGAATATAAACATCAACCGGCAGCGCCTCATCGATTCCCTGCACAACGCTGTAGGTGTCGAAAATCCCGCCTGAGCAGGCGCATGCGCCCATCGCGATAACCCATTTCGGCTCCGGCATCTGCTCATAGACGGTCTTGATAACCGGCAGCATCTTTTTAGTAACCGTTCCGGCAATAATAATACAGTCGGACTGACGGGGAGATGCGCGGAAAATGATTCCGAAGCGGTCCAGGTCATTGTGGGAAGCGCCGGTTGCCATCATTTCGATGGCACAACATGCCAAACCAAAGGTCATCGGCCAGATGGATGACTTCCGGGACCAGTTAACCAAGAGATCCAGTGACGTGGTGATAACGTTATCGCCAAGCGGATTGTCTACTCCCATTCCAGCGCTCCTTTTTTCCAGACATAAATATAACCAACAAAAAGAATGACGATGAAAATCCCCGTCTCAACCAGGCCGAAAACGCCCAGTTTCTTGTAGAGAATTGCCCATGGATAGAGGAACACCGCCTCGATATCGAACAGTATGAACATCATCGCAATCAGATAAAACTTGATCGAATAACGCTCACGAGCGGTTCCAACAGGATCGCAGCCGCTTTCGTAAGGCTGCAGTTTCAGCTTTGACGGCTTCTTCTGTCCGATCAGTGAAGACATGACAAGAGACACAAGCCCGAATCCTATTGCCACGAGCACTAAAAGTAATATTGGCAGATATGCACCAAGCATTAAAATCCTCCTTACTGCGGACGGTATACTGTATACAAACGTTGCTGTAATAGGTTATTTGAATTTCTTTGTCAATACTTTTTTTACTCCTGTTAAATGTGTAAACGGACGTTAGATCTTCTAATTTACAAATAAAATTACAGCTTTACCATTGACATCAGCAATTACTGTATGGTAAATGTTCACGCCATAATAACTCAGTACAGCCATCTATTTTCGACACGAGGGTTACCAATGAATCATGAACGCTCCAGTTTTCTTTTTCAGCAGGCAAAAAACGTAATTCCGGGCGGCGTAAACAGTCCGGTGCGCGCATTCAAGTCGGTCGGGGCCGATCCTCTCTTTATCAGGAAGGCTTCCGGCTGCCATATATATGATGAAGACGGCAACACGTTTATTGATTATGTCGGATCGTGGGGACCGATGATCGTCGGCCATTGCCATCCTGACATCATCAAAGCGGTTCAGGATACGATGTCCAGCGGCGCCAGCTTTGGAGCGCCTACCGAGCGTGAGACAATCCTTGCCGACATGGTAATAGCCGCAGTCCCTTCCATCGAGATGGTGCGCATGGTCAGCTCCGGCACCGAAGCCACCATGAGCGCCATCAGGGTCGCACGCGGCTATACCGGAAGAGATAAAATCCTGAAGTTCTCAGGATGCTACCACGGCCATGCAGATTCCCTGCTGGTCAAGGCCGGCTCGGGAGCCGCCACCTTTGGAGTACCCGACTCTCCCGGCGTTCCGGCCGAAGTAGCCAAACTCACGTTGACCGCCGAATACAATTCGCTTGATTCCGTCAAACGTCTGGTAGTCGAAAATAAAGACAGCATTGCCTGCATTATCGTTGAACCGATTGCCGGCAACATGGGAACAGTGCCGCCGCGCGAAGGTTTTCTGGAAGGTCTGCGGGAAATCTGCACCGATGAAGGGATAATATTGATTTTTGACGAAGTAATGTCCGGCTTCCGGGTTGCCTACGGCGGCGCACAGGAGCTGTACGGCGTCACTCCGGACATGACGACTCTCGGCAAGATAATCGGCGGCGGCCTTCCGGTCGGAGCCTTTGGCGGCAAACGCGAAATCATGGAAAAGCTTTCCCCGTCCGGAGGTATCTATCAAGCCGGCACCCTGTCCGGAAACCCGCTTGCCATGTCGGCAGGAATTGCAACGCTAAATATCCTCAAACAGCCCGGCTTTTACAAGGCACTGGAAGAAAAGAGTTGCGCGGTTGCCGAAGGGATCGCCAAGGCGGCCAAAGATGCCGGTTATCCGCTGTATTCAACGCGTGTCGGCAGCATGTTTTGTGCGTTTTTCAGCAAAGATGGGGTTTACGACTGGCCGACCGCCTCACAATGCGATACCAAGGCGTTTGCCAGGTACTTCCTCGCTATGCTTGATGAAGGGGTGTATCTGGCGCCATCCCAATTCGAGACCGCTTTTGCTTCTGCCGCTCACAGCGATGCCGATATCGAGAAGACAATTGCGGCTGCCGCTAAATGTTTCAAACTGATTGCGTGACGCATGCTGCCATTTCTGTTTGACATACCGGCTTCACCTGTGGTAAGGAATACCGGTTTTGTGCCACTGTCACTTCCGGTTTTACATGACTTCCAATAATCGCCAGCTTTTTCAGAGCCTTGCCATGGTTTCCAGCATGGGCATTTCCGTGGTACTGGCGATCGGCATCGGAGTCTGGTTCGGCTTGACGCTTGACCGCTGGCTTGGCACGAAGCCTTGGTTCTTTTATATTTTTCTGTTCATCGGGATTGCCGCCGGTTTCAAGAATGTGTACGTAATCGCCGGCAAGGAGATCCGCAAAAGTGATGATAACGATCAACGAGGATAACCTCTTTGGTGTCATCATCAAAGGGAGCCTGGGTTTACTGGCTTTCCTGACTCTAGCGGGATGGCTTCTGTTTTCGCTGCAAGTCGGCTTGGGCGCTTTAGCCGGCGGATCCATAGCGATCGCCAACTTCTTCTGGATTAGAAACGTTCTTCAGCGCATTCTCGGACAACTGCCCGCCAAAGCGACAATGTATGCCCAACTCCGCTTTGTTGCCCGATTGAGCGTGACCGGACTGCTGCTGTATTTTATCATAACTTCCGGGTGGTTTTCACTGGCCGGGCTTTTTGTCGGTCTTTCAGTTATTGTTATCAACATAATCGCACTTTCACTATACAGCGCCATGCGCGCAGGAGGTTAGCTCCATGGTTCACCCGTTACTGTTTCTTGAATTTTTCCGCAAACTGCTGGCCCCGCTCCACATATCGGATGCCAGTGCCGATGCGGTCAGCTACACATGGCTGATCATAGTGCTGCTGCTGGTGCTTTCGCTGCTGGCCACTTCGGCGCTCAAGTCAATTCCCAGCGGGATGCAGAACTTCATGGAAACCGTTATCGGCGGCATTGAAACCATGATAGTCGATACGATGGGAGAAGATGGCCGTCCCTTTTTCCCGCTGATCGCCACACTCGCAATCTTCGTGCTTGTCTCAAACCTTATCGGCCTGATCCCCGGATTCTTCCCGCCGACCGCCAACATCAACACGACAGCGGCCTGTGCGGTAATCGTCTTCATCTCCACCCATGTGGTCGGGATCAAACATCACGGCTTTGGTTACATCAAACACTTCCTTGGACCGATCGCCTGGCTGGCTCCGGTCATGTTCTTCATTGAGGTCATAGGACACCTTTCACGTCCAGTTTCACTGACACTGCGTCTGTTCGGCAACATGAACGGCCACGAACTCGTGCTGATGATTTTCTTCGGTCTGGCACCGTTCCTGGTACCGCTGCCGATGATGCTGATGGGCGTTCTTGTTTCATTCATCCAGGCATTCGTCTTCATGCTTCTTGCGATGATCTACATCCAGGGTTCACTGGAGCACGCACATTAGTAAGTTAGAAATTATTTTCTGCGGTTTTATGCAAAAATGATTTCGTTAACGCACTTATCCCGCTTGCGGGGCTAATTAAATTCAAATACTCCTATACTGTTTAGGAGACAAAACCAGCCGGAGGTAGTAAAGATGAGCTTTTTCACGATGTGCGTTCTGGCAGCAGGTATTGGTATGGCACTCGGCACCGTAGGCACCGGCATTGGCCAGGGTCTCGCAGTTAAAAGCGCCGTAGAAGGCGTTTCCCGTAACCCGGGCGCTTCCGGCAAGATCCTGACCACCATGATGATCGGTCTGGCCATGATCGAGTCCCTGGCAATCTATGC
>CAIYDX010000212.1 GCA_903925005.1 uncultured Geobacteraceae bacterium | reverse complement strand
TGCTACGGCCTAGCCTCGAGAGTTCAGCTACAATAAGGACATCACCGCTCTGCAATTCCTCCAAAACCTGCGCAATCTGGCGATCACGCCATGGTTTCCGCCCAGATGCAATCTCTTCAACGAAGTGCACCTTCCCCAGATGGGGTTGTAAGCCCGAACCGGCGGAATTTGTCCGGGATCCCGAATCTAAACCTTTTTGTAGAAGTTTAGATTCGCGTAAATTAAGCTTTTTAAGCTTCACTTAATATGATATTGGATAGGCTGCATTTTGAGCCCCTGGGAATATTACTAAATTAATGCCCCCTCTTGGTTGGTGGTGTTCGACAGAGTCTAAAGAGGGTCGCAAAAGGAGATCTATAATGAGAAGAAATGTAGTTAAAACCACCCTCATATTTTTATTGTTTACAGCTACGGTGATGTTATCGGGATGTGGTAGTGTGGCTTCAGTTTATTTACATAAGCCTGGTGTAACCACAAAAACAATGTCTGCTGACTATAAAAATTGTGAATTTCAATCAAAAAGTCTGAATCAAAATAATCAGATAGCAAAAAACATTGGCGAGGGCTTTGTAAAAAACATGGATAACGCGAAACAATATAAGGAGTTTATGGCTGATTGTATCCAGCAAAAAGGTTACGAATATTATAATGAAAACTACATGAAAACGGTAAATAACTGGGATGCCGATTTCTATAAAAATAGCTTAGGTGGTTTTTTTACAACTGAAATGTCTGGTGTAGACGTTACTGAATATGTAAAAAAAGGCAATACCTATCATGGGTTAGGACCAGACGGTAAGGAGCTAAAGATTACTGAAGAATATTTGCGGCAAAGAAGTAAAGAACTAAACAAATAATTATTCCGCTAAACAGCCAATGTACCCAGTTAATTTGGAGTACACCCTAACCAGACACCAAAAACCGACACTATCCGCGTCAGAATAGGGTTGTTTTTGAGTTTATATGACATGTTTGCCTCGACACTTAGACCTCAAACTGACAGATTGGCCCCTGTTGGACAAATTCCGCCGGTTCGGGCTTATAACCCCAATTACGTACATTTATATATGGTAGCACAAATATAAATTTAGTATTACTGGATGGATACATAATATATATTCCAATGTCAATATTTTCTATAGAGGTTAGTAGTGTCGCTTTCGCGAAACCATGGATAATCTTATTTGGTTGCTGATTGCTGTAACTTCATATTTTCAAACAAATACGGAGGATCTGGAGGCGTTTCCAGTTTGCTGACGACTGTTTGACTTATAACCCCCATTTTATCCTTGTTTAGCGAAAAGCGGCCGGTGATGCGGTACCAGTCGTTATCCAGCATACTATCAGCTTTCGGATATTCAACCACCACACCAAGCGATTGGCTGTCGGCAACACAGCAAACAATCTTGAACCTGAACAGGATGAAAAAAGCAGGTTGATTTGTTTCTGATTTTAAGTTCTCATCTTGGTTAAAGGTGTCTTGACGTAGAGCCATCCCTTCCGTTGTTATCACTTTGCCTTGAAAAACCTGTGGATGCTTGATCAGGTCAAGAATCGTAACGTGTATTGGCGCTGGTTCGTTGTTTTTGCGAAATTCCGGCTGAGTCGGCGCGATGTCGGCACTGTTCCTGTCAGCTCGCGCAAGCGACAGGCGAGCCACAGGAGATGGGGTAGTAACGGTCTTTTTCATATATGCGTGTGAACCGAGCGGTTTCCCGTATGCCAACCATATTGCTACGAGAGGCAGCAGGAATATCCCTCCGCGGACAACATCTTCAAGTCTGAGTCTGTTTCCCCCCTCGGGCCTTATTCCGGAGACGATGAAAACGATAAGAATGGCAAGAGCTCCCCAGAGAAATATTACAAAAGAAGGGCGGATGAAGGATCGATATGCACCGCTCAGAATAAAGGAGAGCAGTGTTATCCCCCATGCCAGATAAATACCCGATAAAAAGAGTTGCCGTGATTGAAACGATGGCGGTTTCATCTGGCGCCGGATAGAGTCATGTGGTGGATATTGTCGGGACGGCTGATGTTTTCGGCGTCGTGGCTGTTTCATTTAACACCGGCCGGAAGCAGATAGTGAAGGAAGCAGACCGCGATGAATACCATTACAAAGACACATGCGGACAGCGTACCAATGGCCTTGCGGCGGAAAACTCCAGTGTACATCAGCACCAGCTTTATATCCAGCATCGGACCGAGCAGCATAAAGGCAAACTGGGCTGAAAACGGTAATACAAACCTGAATGAAGCGGCCACAAAAGCATCTGCTTCCGAACAGATATTGAGCGCCACGGCCAGTACCATCATAACAAGAATGGCGCTAACCGGATTTGATGTAAAATGTGTCAGGCTTTGCCTTGAGATGACGGTTTGGAACAAGGCCGCAATGAAAGCGCCGATTACCAGAAATTGACCTACGTCTATGAAATCTGACGAGGCATGCCGGAACGCATTCATGATGCCATGCCAGGAATGATGGGATTTAAGGTGATAACTATCTCCATGTCCACAACCGCAAGAGTGGCTGTGGACATGCGCCTCAGCCTTGTCTACCAGGAGAGAACTCCCGTCTGGAAACAGCTTTCCCATGATAAGGCCGGCGGCAACAGCGATCAGGTAACCCATCACTAACCGAAGTAAGGCAATCGGAACATTAAATGAGTAGGCGACAGCCGTGGAGATGCCGACAATCGGATTGACCAGGGGAGCCCCGAGGAGAAATGCGATCACAGCCGGAACCGGTAGTCCTTTGCCTAACAGTCTTTTTGCAATCGGAACAACGGCGCATTCACATACTGGACAGACAAAGCCGAGCGCTGCTGCGGCAAACACTGTCTGCCATGTCTTTTGCGGTAGCTTGGCTATCAATTTGTCCCGTGATACATACACCTCAATCAGGCCGCCTGCCAGTGCACCAAGGAGCATGAATGGCAATGCCTCCAGGACAATGCCGGAAAATACCGTGGCAAAACTTGTGACCACAAGATTTTTGTTGCCGAAGAGCAGCATGCAGAGCGAACCGGCCAGAAACAGTAGTTCAAAGAGCATTCCCCACTTTATGGCAGAAAAGGATAACGTCTTAATTTTACTCATCTACTGCCGACACTTGTTACATGTTCCGATTATCTCTACCATTTGTTGTTGTACATCAAACCCGGCGTTCTCGGCTGTTTCCTGTAGAACGTGTACAACTTTTTCGTTCAGAATTTCAGTAGACTCCTGACAGGTGCCGCAAATCAGGAATTGACCTGAATGAGACGATTGTGGGTGTATGCAACCTACATAGGCATTGAGTGAAGCAATCCTATGCACCAATCCCTGCTCCTGAAGAAAGTTTAAAGCACGGTAGACCGTCGGCGGGGCGGCCCGCTGTTCCTTCATTAAAGATTCAAGAATGTAATATGCGCCAACCGGCCGATGGCTCTCCCAAACAAGTTCCAGCACGCGGCGGCGCAGGCCGGTCAATCGGACCCCTTTTTGGGCACAAACGTTCTCCGCGCTTTGCAGTGCGTCATTAACACAATCCGTATGGTCATGGTCGAAAGATTGGATCGACTGATTACATTTCGTCATAAATGTTTCCAAAGCTCCTTGACAGATGTTATATTATAACATAGCATTTATTGTGAGATGGTGAATAAAATCTTCAGGAGGTCAATCATGCAGAAATGGATAAGAATAATCCAGAGATTTGTTTTAATGGCAATTGCCGGCACGGCTCTTTTGTTGTGGGGAATTCCCGTTGCAAGTGCTGCTTCGAACCCGGTCCATATCACTACGTCATTTTACCCGATGTACATAGCTGCCCTCAATGTAACAAAGGGAGTTCCCGGCATCGAGGTGCGTAACCTCACCAAGCCGATGACCGGTTGTCTGCACGATTACAGTATAACCACAGACGACATGAAACAGCTTTCAAAGACGGACATTTTTATCGTCAACGGTGCAGGTATGGAATCGTTTCTTGACAAGGTGGTTAAACAACTGCCAAAAATAAAAATTGTAAACGCCAGTAACGGCATCGAGTTAATCAAGAGCGCTGAAGGCGATAATCCTCATATCTGGGTAAGTGTATCGCTCTACATCAAGCAGGTCCGGAACATCGCAACACAATTAGCGGTTGCCGATCCGCAGCATGCGAAAGAATATGGTAGTAATGCATCGGTCTACGAGGCTAAGCTGGGAAAACTCCGCTCAGACATGCACAAGGGGCTTGCTGGACTTAAAACCCGCGATATCATAACATTTCATGAGGCGTTTCCCTATTTTGCCAAGGAGTTCGGCTTAAATATCGCGACGGTAATCGAACGTGAGCCGGGGTCGGAACCAAATGCCAAGGAGTTGGCCGAAACAATCACTCTCGTCAAGAAGGCCAGGGTTAAAGCGTTGTTTGCCGAGCCCCAGTATCCGGCCAAGGCGGCTGAAGCAATTGCACGCGAAACCGGTGCGAAACTGTACACTCTCGACCCTGCGGTTACCGGGCCAATGAAGTATGATGCGTACATAAAAATTATGAAGAAAAATCTCAGCGAACTACAGAAGGCACTTAAGTAACGGCATGACGCAAAACAACCAAGATACGCATAAAGGCCGGGCCTGCTGCACCCGTCTTACCGATGTTGGAGTACGGCTTGGCTCCCACATTGCCTTGGAACAGGTCAACCTCCACGTCCACTGCGGAGAACTGACGGCAATTATTGGTCCGAACGGCGCAGGCAAGACCACCTTGCTGCGGGCTATCATGGGGGAAGTTGCCCATTCGGGGCAGTTGATATTTCTTTCGGCAAACAACCCTACGCGTCATCAGCGCCCGCGTATTGGTTATGTTCCGCAGCGGCTTGAGATTGACACGTCCGCACCGCTAACTGTCCTTGACCTTTTTGCCGCTACCGGAACACGTTGGCCCTTGTGGGTCTGGTATCCGAGACGGATACGCGAAGAGGCACGAGATGCCCTTGCATGCGTAGGCGCCGAGGAGCTCATGGAACGGCGCCTGGGAAATCTCTCCTGCGGCCAGCTCCAGCGTGTGCTGTTGGCACTGGCGCTGAAGCCGGTACCGGAGCTGTTGCTGCTTGATGAACCGTTGGCAGGTTTGGACCACTCCGGTACCGCGCAATTTTATGAAATTGTGTCAGGTCTGCGCAGATTCATGGATCTATCCATCTTGCTGGTTTCACACGACCTGAATGCCGCGGCCGCCATTGCGGACCGGATGGTATTCATAAATAATCACTCCTTGATGTTCGAGGGGACTCCTGCCGAGGTACTGCAACAACCGGACGTACGCAAAACGTTCGGGCTTGATCTGCAGGTCGGCATTCCCGTGCTTTTCACCACACCTTCACACTGCCCGGTTAATTACGGTGAGGTGCCATGAGCGGGTGGTATTGCTTGATCGACACTCTTCCCTTCGAATGGGCACATTTCCCGTTTATGCAGAATGCGTTACTCGCAATACTGCTTGTATCTCCGCTCTTTGCGCTTATAGGAACACTCGTTATCAGCAACCAGATGGCCTTCTTCTCCGAAGCCATCGGCCACGCGACCCTGACTGGCATCGCGGTTGGAGCCATATTGGGCTTGTCCGATCCAACCTGGTCCATGATAGGCTTCTGCGTCCTGCTGGCGCTGACAGTTACGGTTCTGCGCCGCTACAGCAAAGTTTCCGCGGACACGCTTATCGGCCTTGTTATGGCTTTTGCGGTGGCTCTCGGCGTGGTCCTCCTCTCACGTAACGGAGGTTTTGCCAAATACTCCAGTTTTCTGATTGGTGATCTCCTGACGATCACTCCTGCGGAGATCGGTCGGCTGGCCGTGGTTCTACTACTGGTCGGCGGATTCTGGATAATGTACTTCAACCGTTTTGTGATCACGTTTTTGAACAGAAGCCTGGCGCAGAGCCGTGGCGTGAACATCTGGGCAATGGAAGCCTTCTTTGCCTGTATTGTTGCACTGGTCGTCGCTGTCAGCATCCCATGGGTAGGACTGCTGGTAGTCAACTCGCTCCTTATCATTCCTGCGGCAACATCCCGTAATCTTGCATCTAACAGCCGTCAATACGTGCTGATTGCCTTCTGCTTTTCGCTAATTTCCGGTATTGCCGGACTGGTACTCTCCTTTTACTGGGGAACCGCAACCGGTGCAACAGTAGTGCTTGTTGCCATGGTGCTGTACACCTTCTCATTTTTGCCGAGACGCTTCATAAGGTAAACCGGGTTTGCTTGATCACCAATGACACATAAGGGAGAAGTTTGATGAAGCACACATCATTTGCAAATATTATGTGTAACATTTTGCTGCTATCTATTATTTCCAGCCCCGCCATCGCTTCGGAACCTATGCAGCGCTATGAGTTGCAGGATTTTTTCGGTAAACCGGAGCGCTCATTTTTCCGTCTCTCCCCCGACGGAAAATCTCTCGGATTCATGCAGCCCTACGAACGCCGGCAAAACCTCCATATGGTACTTCTGCCGCCGGACGGCAAGACGCCGGACTTTAGCAAGGCCAAACGCCTCACGGCGGAAACGGAGCGGGATATCGCGGCCTTTTTCTGGAAGGGTAACAACCATATCCTCTATGTTAAAGACTTCGGCGGGGACGAAAATTTCCACGTCGTATCCGTTGATGTGCGGAGCGGAAAAATAAAAGATCTTACCCCATATCCAAAGATACGGGCATCAGTTGTTGACGACCTGCCGGACGATCCCGATCATCTGCTGGTGCAGCTTAACAAAAGAGATCCGAAGGTTTTCGACGTGTACCGCATCAACGTGGAAACAGGCGACTCCCGATTGGTAGCCCAGAATCCGGGCAATATCACGTCCTGGCTTACCGACCATGCGGGCCGTGTCCTCGTTGCCACGACAACCGATGGCGTGAACAGCAGTATCCTTTATCGGGCTTCGGACAAGGACTCTTTCAAGACAGTACTTACCACGGACTTTCGTACCTCCGTGGAACCGTTGTTTTTCACTTTTGACAACAAATCTCTCTACGCCCTCTCAAACCGGGGGCGGGACAAGAGTGCCCTTGTGGTTCTCGATCCGGACAGTGGCAAAGAATCGAAACCCATCTTCGAACACCCGGATGTTGATCTCGATGGAGCATCCTATTCCCGGAAACGTAAAGTACTCACCCACGTAAGCTTTAACAGCTGGAAGGAACAGCGACACTTCTTCGATCCTGAAACCAGGGAACTCTTTGCGAAACTTCAGGAGAAGCTGCCGGGCTATGAGGTAGCCATCCAGAATGAAAATCTTGCCGAAGATACGTTCATTGTAGCGGCCTACAATGATCGCACCCCCGGCACCCGGTATGTTTATTCGGCCAAATCAGACACTTTTACCGATCTGGGAAAGATTAATCCTCGAATTAATCCGGCTCACATGGCAGCCATGAACGCTGTAACCTATACAACGCGGGATGGCCTAAAAATCAACGGATATCTTACCTTACCAGTGAATCGGGAAGCCAGGAATCTCCCCATCATAGTCAATCCTCACGGCGGCCCCTGGAGCCGTGATTCCTGGGGTTTTGATCCCGAGGTCCAGTTTCTGGCCAATCGTGGTTTTGCTGTTTTTCAGATGAATTATCGCGGCTCAACCGGTTACGGCAGGGTTTTTTGGGAAAAAGGCTTCAAACAATGGGGCAAAGCCATGCAGGATGACATTACCGATGGCGTCGCATGGCTCATTCAAAAAGGAATTGTCGACCCCAAACGTGTGGGTATCTATGGAGGAAGTTACGGCGGCTACGCCACTTTGGCCGGAGTAGTTTTTACTCCCGACCTTTATGCCGCTGCTGTTGACTATGTTGGCGTCGCAAATCTTTTCACCTTCATGAATTCTATCCCACCCTACTGGAAGCCTTATCTGGAGATGATGCATGAAATGGTGGGTGATCCGGAAAAGGATCGGGAACTTCTTCGTGCAACTTCTCCCGTCTTCCATGTCGACAAGATTAAAACACCGCTTTTTATCGCCCAGGGAGCGAATGACCCCCGTGTAAACAAAAACGAATCCGACCAGATGGTTGAGGCTTTAAGAAAACGGGGAGTCGAGGTTCAGTATATGGTAAAGGATAACGAGGGACATGGTTTCCATAATGAGGAGAACCAGTTCGATTTTTACGGCGCCATGGAAACGTTTTTCGCAAAGCACCTCGGAAAATAATGACAGGCTGCCCGGTTCCGTCAAGAAAGCGTTTTTGGTATTTCGTTGCCCTCGCGATGGTGATGGCCATGGTGTACTCGGTGCTTGTTGTCGCCTTCCATCACCATGACGACGATCAGGACCACGACGATGATTGTCCCATCTGCGCCGTCGCCCACCATCGCACTGCCGATATTACGATAACTTTTCCTCACGTCAATTGCCTGCAGTTCGCGTATCCCACTTATTTTGCAGTTCTTGTCCTCACTTATGCTGTCCGACGTTTTTGCCATTCCCCTAAGGACCGCGCTCCTCCGATCTGAAT
Organism: uncultured Geobacteraceae bacterium; assembly: GCA_903925005.1. Taxonomy (GTDB): domain Bacteria; phylum Desulfobacterota; class Desulfuromonadia; order Geobacterales; family Pseudopelobacteraceae; genus JACRCG01. Next base: position 15,478 of record CAIYDX010000212.1, on the reverse strand, counting down.
GTTCCCGTATCAGTCACGAAAACCGGATCGGCGTCGGCAGTTGTCCCTATGACACGGACGCCAAGAGGATATGTGTATCCATCGAGCCAGTACATTTTATTTACAAGAACATTAGGAGGTGCCATCATGAGAATCAAGATCATGCTCACAACGCTTTGCCTGTTGCCTTTGTGTTCTTCGGGCGCATTTGCCCAGCCTCTGGAAGATCGACTGAAAGCACTTGAGGAGAGCTCGGCAACGCAGCAGCAAACCATTGTTGAACAGCAGAAATTGATAGACGAGTTGAAAGAAATAAAAGAGAAGGTAGACCAGGTAGCCGAAGCACAAACCAGGACTTTTCCGGGCATTTTCAATCCCGCTATCGGGATCGTGGGTGAGACGATCTTCGGCTACCGCAGCAAGGGACCATTGCAAACCGGGAGCGGCCGGCCGGGCGGGTTCGATGTGTTTCAACGCTCGGTGGAGTTGAACGTAGCGGCGGCGGTGGATCCGTTTGCCAAGGCTTACGCGGTTATCAACGGGTCAGCCGACCCGGTTACCGGCGAACTGACTCTGGGTGTCGAGGAAGCCGCGCTGCAGACGACATCGCTGCCGTGGAACCTTGAGGTGAAGGCCGGGCGGTTCTTCGGCGAGTTCGGCCGACTGGGATATATTCACGACCATGAGCTGCCATTCGTCAACCGTCCGCTGACGCTTGCCCAGTATATCGGCGGCGAATCGAGGACCGACGGCCTGCAGCTTAACTGGCTGCTGCCGGTCGATCATTATGTCAGCCTGACAGCCGGCCTCGGCACCCAGTTCGGCGGCGACAATCCTCCCAACAATCCGGGCGAGTTCCGCAACGGCAGCGGGTTGAATTATTGGAGCCGCTTGTCCACCTATTTCAACCTGACTCCCGAGATTTCACTTGAGCCGGGCATTTCCGGCCTCTGGAATCCAAAAACCGATGCCCAGTGGGCAGATCCCGGCGGCGCCAATCCCCAGTTTCCGACCGCAGCTGGCAACACCTTCACCGAACGCGAGCGCCGCCTGTATGGAGTCGATCTGGTGCTGAGCTATAAACCGCTCCGCAACAACCAGTTCGAGAGCGTCACCTGGGGCACGGAAGTGCTCTACAGCGATAATCGCTATGACGTAACCAACGCCCCCTCCAGCCAATCGGTCGGGTCTGTCGGCCTGTACTCGTATCTGACGTACAAGTTCGATCGGCAGTGGTCAACCGGTTTCATGTTTGAACGGGTGGAGAACCAGGTGAATAAACAGGATGTTACTTACGCTTACTCGCCGAATATAACCTGGGCATTGAGTCACTGGAATCAATTGCGGCTTCAGTACACCCATACCGATCACAATGCCACATCGGGTATGCCTGCCGATAATGCCGTGTATCTGCAATGGGCGTGGATTATCGGCGCTCATTCCCACGGCTGGCAGCAACGCTGATCTTGAAAGGAGATACTAACAATGAAATCAAAACTATTCAGTATGTTCCCGATACTGGTGCTCGTTATGGGTTTATGCTTTGGCTCAACACCGGCTCACGCGGCTAAAATCCGGGTTGTCACGACGCTCACCGATCTCGCGGATTTTACCCGCGCCGTTGGCGGGGACCTTGTCGAGGTCAACAGCCTGGCTACCGGAGTTGAAGATACCCACGGGGTTCCGATGAAACCGAGCTTTGTGCCGATGATGAACCGGGCCGATCTGCTGGTTCTGATCGGGTTCGATTGCGAGCATGCCTTCCTTCCGGCGCTTATAGAGGCGAGCAAGAATCCGCGCATCCAGGAAAACAAGCCCGGTCATGTTGACTGTTCCAAGGGGATCGTCCCCCGCGACGTGCCCAAATCAACCGACCATTCCGAGGGGGACGTCCATCCCTACGGCAACCCGCACTACACGCTCGATCCGGTACTGGCGAAGACCGCAATCGCAAATATCCATAAAGCCCTGGTGACGTTTGCGCCGCAGCATAAGGCTGAATTCACGCGCAACCGTGACGCGTATCTCGCCAAGCTCAACGCCAAGATCGCCGAATGGGAGAAAGCGCTCAAACCGCTCAGGGGAACGAAGTTCGTTTCCTATCACGAGCACTGGGCATATTTCGCAGCGCGCTTCGGTTTGAACTACTTCGAGACGATCGAACTGAAGCCGGGTGTCGATCCGACCGCACGTCATATCCAGGAATTAATTACAGCGATGAAGAACGAGCACGTGCCGGTCGTGGTGCGTGAGCCGCAGTTTCCCGAAAAGGCGCCGAAACGGATCGCCGAAAAGACCGGGGCAACCATGATAACGCTTCCGATCATGCCGGGTGGCATGCCGAATACCGAAACGTACATCAAGATGATGGACTACATTGTCCATTCATTCGTTGCAGCCGCACAAACCCAAAAATAAGGAGAGGGAGAATGTGTCCGCCCGGATTTACCGGTCGGACACAGAAATTACCATGGCTATAGCACTCTTCAAACTTAACAATGTGAGTATCGGCTACAACAGCCAGGCGGTGTTGTCCGGCATCTCGCTCTCCATTATCCGTGGCGGATTTACCGCTATTCTTGGAGCCAATGGTTCGGGCAAATCAACGCTGTTAAAGACGGTGCTTGGCTTGATCCCCCCAGTCTCCGGCCGCATCGATACCGTCTCGTCAGGCGCCCCGACCGTGTTCGGCTATGTTCCTCAATCAATTCAGCTTGACCCGATTTATCTGCTTACTGGATTCGACGTCGCTCTCATGGGTGTATACGGACGAATCGGGGCGGGGCGTATCATCCCGGCAAGCGAACGTGAGTTCACATACGAGTGCCTGCGAGCCGCTGGAGCCGAGGAATTTGCCCGCCAACCCTTTGCCGAACTTTCCGGAGGTCAGAAACAACGCGTGCTGATAGCGCGTGCCTTGACCACACGTCCTCAACTATTGGTACTTGACGAACCTACCGCGGGAGTGGACCGTGAAGCAACGAAAGCAATTCTGGAATTTATTTCGCAGATTCACAAGGAACGAAAGATTACCATCCTGCTTGTTACCCATGACTTTGCGTCGGCGCGTCACTATAGCGAAAATGTCATCTGGCTCCACGACGGCAAAGTGGATTATGGCCCAACGGCTGAGCTGTTATCGGTCGAACGGATGGCGGAAATGTTCGAAACGGGGATAGTCTGATATGGAAATAATCACTATAATTCTTTCGCCTGATTTTCTATTACGTAACTCCATTTATATCAGCGTGCTTGTCGGCCTTGTTTGTCCGCTTGTCGGCGTATTTCTTGTGGTGCGCAGACTGGTGTTCATGGGGGTGGCTCTGCCGCAGATTTCTTCGACAGGTGTTGCTGTTGCTCTTTCAATTCCCATGTGGTTCGGGTTCAAGCTAACCAAGCACGGATCACATTCACATAGCCATCTGGCTAATCACAGTTCTAATGGCACTCATTCACTCGCGTTTGCCGGCTCGGTGTCATTCTCTTTGGTGGCTATTCTGATGTTGGCATTTCTGGAACGACGCGGCCGTGGACAACCGGAAGGGAGGCTCGGTACTGCGTATGTAGTGGCATCGGCATTGAGCATGCTATTGCTGGCGAAAAATCCTTATGGCGAAATCGGCTGGCTGGATATGATGAAAGGTGAGGTCATCACCATCTCCGATTTTGATCTCATGTTGACTGCCGCAACACTTTCACTCGTGGTTGCAACTCTGGCACTGTTTCATAAGGAGTTGCTCCTTGTCTCATTCGACCGGGAAACCGCAATCATAATGCGCAAAAAAGTCGTCTTCTGGGATGTGTTGCTCTACGTCCTTATCGGCCTGACCGTTTCTATGGCCGTGCTCAGTGTCGGTCCGCTGATCGCCTTCGGGTTTCTGTTGATACCTGCTTTGACCGCTCACCTGTTTGCGCGCAATATGCGCATGTTCTCGATAATGGCATCGTTAATTGGTGGCGTGGCGGCGTTTACAGGCTTCTGTATCGCGTATAAATGGGATTTGCCGGTCGGTCCGACGGATGTTGTTCTTCTGGGGGTGCTTTACGCAATCGCTTGGATTGTAGCCAAGATTGTCCATGCCGGAGGGGTGCAGCAAATTGCGGCGAGTCTGGCCCGCATGCTGTATATCATGCTGGGAATCAAGATCATCAGTGACATCATAAAACGAAACCAGCCAATTAACCTACCGATCAGACAGGGAGGTCCCATGCTCGAAGTCAATAATCTCAAAGTGGGGCACGATGGTGAGCCCGTCATGGAATTGCCACATCTGTCCCTTTCGTCCGGGGAACACTGCCTGATTCTCGGCGCATCCGGTTCAGGCAAAACCACACTCCTTTCAACACTGTCCGGACTGCTTGCGCCGCTTGACGGGGAGATACTGCTTGAGGGTCATAACTTCAATGATCTGCAGGGTTCGGCCATGGACGAGTTCCGTGGCAGGAATATCGGCATAATTTACCAGACACTGCATATGGTCGGCGCCCTGACGGTCCTGGAAAATCTGTATCTGGCCCAGTATGCTGCAGGGCTCCCTCTGGATAGGGACAAGGCAATAAGCCTTCTGGAGCATCTCGGCATTGACGAAAAAAAAGACGACAAACCGGAAACCTTGAGCCAGGGGCAGCAGCAGCGTGTGGCAATTGCCCGTGCCGCAATCAACAGCCCCAAGATTATCATTGGTGACGAACCGACCTCCGCGCTGGATGATAACTCGTGCGAAACCGTTATGGATTTATTGCTGAAACTTGCCGCGGCTTCCAATGCCAGCCTCGTGATTGCAACACACGACCAACGTATCAAGCATCATTTTCACAAGCAGATTACTTTGGGAGGTGCTCAATGAACAGCCTGAGCCTGAGCTACGCTTATCTGCGTCATAAGACGTTGAGTACGGTCCTCACAACTATCACCTTTGCAGCGGGAGTGGCGATGATCGTCGTCCTGCTGCTGGTCAATGCCCAACTCCAGAATGAGTTTTCCAGTAACCTGAAAGGTATCGATCTTGTTGTCGGCAGCAAGGGCAGTCCCATGCAGCTAATACTTTCCAGCGTTTTTCATCTGGATATCCCTACCGGTAACATTCCGCTCGACGAGGCGGAAAAACTGAGCAAGCATCCTATGGTCAAGGAGGCCATCCCGCTGGCACTCGGCGACAACTATCGTGGATTTCGTATCGTCGGCACCACCCAGGCATATCCCGATCATTATCACGCCAGATTGAAGGATGGTGGGCGCTATTGGGGAAAAGAAATGGAAGCCGTGCTTGGCTCCGAAGTCGCCGCAAGTGGAGGTCTCAAGCCGAGTGACACCTTTTCCGGTTCACACGGCCTTACGTCGGGAGGAGAGTTGCATTCGGAGTTCCCCTATACGGTTGTCGGAATACTTGAGCCTACCGGAACTATTATCGACCGTCTGGTCCTGACCGGGAGGGAAAGTGTCTGGTATATCCATGAACACCATGATCATGACCACGATGAAGATGGGGACGAGCATCGGCACGAGGCGCATGAACATCATGATAATGACTATGCCGACAAGCGCGACCACGAACATGGACATGGACATGAGCAAAAGCGCGAGATTACATCGCTGCTTATCTCCTACAATTCACCACTTGCCGCAGTGAGCCTTCCGCGTCAGGTCAACAGCTCGACTTCAATGCAGGCCGCCAGTCCGGCCTTCGAGGTAGCACGTCTGACTTCCTTCATGGGAATCGGCACTGAAACCCTCAAATATTTTGCCTGGTTTCTGATAATACTGGCTGGTTTCGGGATTTTTGCCGGATTATATAATGCCATGAATGAGCGCCGCTATGACCTGGCATTGATGCGCAGCTTTGGTGCGCGGCCGGGCAAACTTTTTGCCCTGATGATGTCTGAAAGTCTGATTGTTTCATTATTCAGCGTTATTGCGGGAATAGGGATGGGACATCTATTGGTGGAGGGTATTGCCGCTTGGCTGGCCAGCTCAAAACATATCCATATGACGGGGAGACTTTTCCTGGCAGAGGAAGCCTGGCTTATTCCGTTAAGCCTTGTAGTGGGGGCGTTGGCGGCACTACTTCCTGCGGTTCGGGTATACAGGATCGATATTTTCAAGACATTGGTACACCGCTGAAATAAATAGAGGAGTCTTTATGTCACGTTTCATACAGTTTGCCGGCATCGCTTTGTTTGCCGTGTTTATCTGCGGGTTTATAGGTCAGTCGGACAATTCCCGTTTTTCAGGATCTCAGGAGTATAAGCCTCAGTCATTAGGGCCCAACGCGATGCAGTCGGACGACCATATTTGGAGTCTCTTTGCCAAATGTAAGATAAAGATAAAAAAGGATTTTTCCTACAGCATCGCCTATATATCCGGCGTCAAGGCCATGAACCACAAGAATATCACTATCAGTGGTTTTATGCTGCCTCTGGAGGCTACAGATAAATTCAGTCATTTTTTGCTGAGTAAAAATGCCCCCACATGTGCCTTTTGTCCTCCTGGTGCACCCAACGAAGTTGTAGAAGTGTTCTCGTCCAAGTCGATGATGTGGAAGGAAAATCTGATCACGTTCTCAGGTACACTCAACTTGGTGAATGACGGTAAAACTGGGGTGTTTTTTCAACTGAAGGATGCCGTTGAAAGGTGATGGATTATACACATACAAGATAAAAGTGTAATCATGGAGTTTGTACATAATGTCTGTAGTCGTTTGCCTGACATTGGCTTCTGTCTACTGAAAGAAAAAGAAACTGGTTCTGACTTCGATCAATAAAAAAATGTGATTCATAAAAATCCGCATAAAAACGGTCCCGCTTCGAGCGGGCAAAAGGATGGTGAATTGATGAGAACAGGTTTCATACGTATAGCGATTGTACTTACATTCATTATGGCGTTAGTTCTGCCCGGATATGCCGGGCAACTTGACGACTACTATTTGTCCGCTTTCGGCCAGCAACCTGGCAGCGTTCTGGAAAAGGCGGTCCTCCTACAGGTCGCAAATACTGACACCCCCCATTCTGGTACGCCGCTCAGACACGCGCTTAGCCGAGATTGGAAAAAACTGGATACCGCCACGCAAAAGGTGCTTGCCAAGCAACTGTCTGCGCCGGTTTTATCAGGTACTCCGACATCGTTGCTGTCTTCTGGGGGGCATTTCGCCATACATTACACCACCAGCGGCGCGGACGCTCCGGACACAACCACTATTAACCGTTATACCGGTCTCAGCCTAACGAGCGCGACTGATTGGGCTGCCAAAGTTGGAGATGCCTTCGAGGCAGCTTACTCATTTTACCTGGGTGCGAATGGATTAGGATACCACCCACCGGCAAACTTTCCCGGCGCCCCTTTAAACGTATATCTGGTTGATCTCGCTTCACAAGGGGCTTACGGGTTCACCCAAGACGATCAGCCTGCGCCATCAGCCGGCTATCCCTACGCCTACATAGCGTATATCCAGCTCGATAAGGACTTTACAAACGGCATCTTCAGACCGGCTACCTATACGCCGTTACAAAGCCTGCAGATCACCTCGGCTCATGAGTTTCATCATACGATTCAGTATGGCTACAACTATTATTTTGATATCTGGTACGCCGAGGTTACCTCGACCTGGTTTGAGGGAGAGGTTTATCCCACGATTACCCAGAACTATGACTATATCTCCGGCTGGTTCAATAACAGCACGCGCCAGATTAACTTGGCGCAAAGCGACCCAACCTTTAACTCCCAGGCATACGGGCGTTGGATATTCAACCGCTACCTGGCGGAAAAACATACAACAACCGTTGTTCGGAGCATTTGGGAGAAACTCGCCGGAATCGCGCCGACTAACGGACAAGACATTCCGATGGTGCCGGTAATTGATTCCGTGCTATCATCCGCCGCCTACAACAGTTCGCTTGGGACGGACTTCCTCGGTTTCGCAAAACGGGTCTATGTACGTGACTGGCCAACCACTACAACAATTACTACTACTGATATTGGCCTGATCGCACCATATTCTCCGATTGCGACCTACTCTTCCTATCCGGTCAACTCCAGCACTGCCACCCCTTCGGTGACGCTGCCGCACTACTCATTCGCCTACTACAAGTTCATCCCTTCAACAGCTACCACTTCCCTGACCATATCCATGGTCAATGACAGCGGGATCCAGACAGCCGTATTCAAGAAGGCGGGTGGGACTATCTCTGAAATCGTCGCTAACACCGGCGGTTCCTACACGGTGAGCGGCTTCAATACTCTGAACCCGGCAACCGATGAAGTAGCTCTACTGATTGCCAACACCACCAACGTTGACAATCAACAAGCAAATTTCAGCACCGACGGCACCACTCCGTCTGTGACCACATCCACTTCAACTGGGAATAGCAGCAGTAGTGGAAGCGGCTGCTTCATCGCCACGGCGGCCTATGGTAGCTACCTGCATCCCCAAGTTCAGGCACTGAGAGACTTTCGTGACAAATACCTGCTGACCAATGTGCCAGGACGGACTTTCGTGGCCCTTTACTACCATATGAGTCCGCCTGTAGCTGACTTCATCAGCCGCAACGAGACGCTCAGAGTATTGGTGCGTTTTCTGCTGACGCCGATCATCTTCAGCGTTTCCAATCCTTGGATTGTCTATCTGATTGCAGGGAGTATACTGTGGGGAGGCTGCCTGTTATACATCCGTCGCCGGACTATTTCCATATCCAGGCGTATTCAGTTATAAACCATACAACGACGACCTGTTGGCTGTTTTAGCTACGAAAGCCCAACAGACGGCCTAATAGTTGCAAACAACATAATCTGGGTATAGAAAGAACAATCATGAACATTCCATAAAAGCATTCTATTTCACCATTTGCCTGATACTGATCTGTGCCTGCCAGAAGAAAGAGGTGCCGGCTTCAGCATCAACCAACAAAAAAATGATTGTTGCGACGACACTGTATCCGTTGTACGACTTTGCCCGGACTATAGGTGGCGATAACGTCAATACTACTACTCTTCTTCTACCACCCGGCATGGAAGCGCACAGTTTCGAGCCTAAGCCAGATGATGCCATCAGAATCACCAATGCCGATATGTTTGTCTACACCAACGAATATATGGAGCCGTGGGCGGTTAACTTCGTTAAAGGGTTAAACAGTGGCAATGTTGCACTTGTAGATTCGAGTAAAGGGATTAAGTTTCTCAAGGCGGGGGTCGAGGAAGATGCGGAAGATGAGCATGAAAATCATTATAGTACAGAGGCAAGGCCATCTCAAGGTAAACGCCCTGCTGGAACCGGCGGAACTTTTCGTCCCCACTCGACGAAGTTGCCGTCCACGCATCTTGAAAGTGCAATTCTCCTCCTTTCCGGTATACTCTCTACAGCCCTCAATCAAGGAGAAAACTCATATGAAACATGCGATCCGCTACACCCTGTTTCCGCTCCGATTCAAAGATTGTAACGGTTCGCGATCAACTGCCGTTGGCTGGCGACAGCGAGATCAAGGTAAGTCTGGACGAGCCATCCATAAAGCCGGACGAGATCAGGCCAGATGGACGTCTGATCTGGAAACTGCCGGTAAATGCTGGTGAAAAATAGGGGCTTGTATTAGGGATAATCGTCGGATATCCAAAGGACAAGGAGATAACCGGTCTGTAGAAGTAATTTACTTTTATGGCATTTCACTAAAGAAAGGATTCCACAATGAACTCTCAAATAAATAGTATTCTATTGCAGGCATTTGCAATCGCATCACTGTTAATTCTTCCCTCTTCTATTTCAGCAGGCAATGCTGACGGAATAGTGCTGGTTATCAGGGACGGAGTGCTGGAACGCTTTGAAAAGAACGCCTGGAAACCAGTCGCACCGAAATCATCCGTTCGGCTCGGCGACCACCTCAGAACCGGCGCAAGGTCTGTTGCTGTCATTCAGATGCCCGATCTGGGCAAGATCGTTATAGGTTCGTCATCCGAGGTTGTGCTTGGCCAGCATCAGAGGGTATTCGATTCGCAGTTGAAACGCGGGGCAATCTGGATGCACGCCACGCTTCCGTCTGGAGCAAGGGCGTCAGTTTCCACCGATCTTGCTACGGCCGGGGTCAGGAGCACTCGCTTTGCGGTCATGAGTGACGCCAAGGGCTTTGATGTCTGCACCTGCGAAGGAGAGGTTGAGGTATCCACTAAAGATGGCTCCAAAGAAATGGTCAGGCGTGGTGACCAGGTTGTCATTGGTAATTCTGATCCGCTGCATATCCACAAGAAGTCCGGCAAGCAGTACATGGTTGACAGGAAAAGCGAGCCCACCTTCTGCTATCTCTGCCATGACCCGGACACAGGCAAAGGCCTGCAGGATTCCATCATTAAATGATCCGCCCCCTTTTGGTAGCCCTTTTCGTTACGTTTGTCGTAATTGGTGACGCGGGAAGTTTTCTGGAAGATTTTGAAAACAAGACCATAGATGCCCGTCTCAGGTTCTTTGCCGCCCCAACGCCGAAAACCGGCAGGATTCTAATTCTTGACATTTCGGAAGACTCCATACGCAAACTGGAACCGGTCTATGGCCGTTGGCCCTGGCCGCGTTCCGTATTCGGCGAAGTCGCGGCGTATCTTTCCCGCAATGGCGCTACAGCAGTGGGATTCGACCTGCTCTTTTCAGAAAAATCCCTGCGACAGGAGGTTTCGGGTGAGATGCTTGAACACCTGAAGTCACTGGCCAATAATACGGATATACCTGAAATCAGGGGTCAACTTATTGATGAACTCTCCAGACTGGCGCCGGATCTCCATGACGACGAATTTGCCGGGCATTTCTGCCCCTTGCAACCTTTGGAAAGCGCAGCGATGCCTATCCTTCGCTTTCGCTAATAATTGCCGCACATGTCCTGAATGTGCCGCTTTCACAGGTCATCGTTTCCGGCAACAGGATCCGGATCGGCAACAGGACGCTTTACCTGAAAAGCGACGGGACATCCTATATCCATTATCAGGGGGGTAGAATTATCCATTCCGGCATGAAACGTCAGTCGTTTGAATCCTTTTACAACTATATGCCGTTAGATCTGGTGCTGGAATCCATCGACCTTCTGAAATCGGGCGGCAAACCGCCTGTCTCCCCGGCGTATTTCAAAGACAGGATTGTCTTGGTTACGGCGACTGCCGCCGGACTCAGCGACTTGAGAAGCACGCCGTTCAGCCCTGTCACTCCGGGAGTCGAGATTCACGCAAACATAATCGACGGGATTCTTTCCGGGCATACCTTCAGCTCTCCTGGAACCCTCATAACAGCCGCAATGATTTGCATCCCTGCTGTCCTGCTTTCAATACTTGTTTTTGCCCTTACTCCTATACGCGGTTTTATGGTGTTTCTTGTATTCAGTTCGGGGATACCCGCCATATCCTGGTTTGCAATACGAGAAGACCAAATCTTGCCGCTTATCAAGCCGTTTACAGCGATGATGCTCACCTATCTCTGTGTCCTGCTGCTGAAATACCTGATTGAACACAGGGAAAAGGCTCGAATCAGGTCTGCCTTCTCCCATTATCTCGCACCGTCAGTCCTGAACAGCGTTTTGCAGAATCCGGATCAGCTCAAGCTGGGAGGGGAGCGAAGGCAGGCGACCATTCTTTTTGCGGATCTTCAGGGCTTCACCTCGCTTGCTGAGCGTCTGCCGCCTGAAGAGGTTGGGAGTACTTTGAATATCTTGATGGAAGAGCTTACATCCAGTATTCAGATGCATGACGGTACAATCGACAAGTTTATCGGCGATGCGATTATGGCCGAATGGAACGTGCCAGCGGACCAGCCCGGCCACGCTTCCCTGGCCTGTGCAGCCGCGCTGGAAATGGAGTCTAAAATCGAAAGGCTTGCGGTTGAACGAAACATGGAAAACCTCCCCAGACTGGGCATCAGAATCGGGATCAACACCGGTGAGGTCGTTTCCGGGAACATGGGGTCAAAAGGCATATTCGACTACACGGTTATCGGCAACGAGGTCAACACGGCATCCCGTCTCGAGGCGTTCAACAAGGAATTCGGCACAGTTATCGCGGTCTCCTCAACTACTGCGGAAGAAACAGAGAGGCATCAACCCGGAAAATTCAGGTTCAGGCTACTGGCTTCAACTCTCCTTGTGGGTCGGAAGGTTCCTCTCGACGTCTATGAACTAACGGGATATATGTCATCGCCCAGCGATGATCAGGAGGATTTATTTTATGAAGTTTATGGAAGGGCAATCCGGAAATATCTGGACGGAGATATCGGAGAGGCAAGCAAACTGTTTGTAAAGGCTCTTGAACTGAAGCCTGATGATTCGGCTTCAAAGGTATATGAAGAATTATGCAGAAAGATCGGCTCGGAACAGCTGGAAGGAGATTGGGATGGAACTTACCGGCAAATGAAGAAATAGCTTCCGTTGGCATCGAATTAGGCAGGCTGGAAATAATGGACATCCATGACAAGCTGTTTTTGGGGCAAGATCGTAAATATTTGGCGATCAGCTAACAGAAAAAGTTCGAAGTGCGTCCGCCAGGGGACGCCATACACTACAACAGCCGATTTCTTAATGAAATCGGCTGTTTATTTTTTTACAGTTTTTATCCCCATCAACTATTTTCTAAAATATGCTTTAATAACCTGATGGTTAGGAAGTTCGAATGCACTTTGGGGTAAGGCCTTCCGCTGAAGACGCACCCCATATAAGGTATGCATTTGAGCATATGAGGTTGAATGTCTGTAATAAAAAAGTTATTATCAATTAAATTAATGTGTAATTACAGTATGTTTGGCAATATATAAGACTTGGCATGTTATGTGTACCCCATATAAATAGATTTGCTAAAATATACCGGAGGTATTACCCATGAAAAAAGTTCTCTCTACTCTCGTTGCTGCTCTCGTTGCTCTGTCCTTCTCTGCTGTAGTATTTGCTGCTGATGCTGCTCCTGCTGCTGCTGCTCCTGCTGCTGACGCAAAGCCTGCTATGGAAAAGAAAGAAGCTAAACCTGCTAAGAAAGCAAAAAAAGCTAAAAAAGCTAAGAAAGAAATGAAGAAAGACGAAATGAAAGAAGCAGCTCCTGCTGCTCCTGCTGCTAAGTAATTCAATCTTCATAGTACTTGAGAAAGGCTGCATCCTCGGATGTGGCCTTTTTTTATGCCGAAATATATGGATATGATATAATGATCTTTGATGGTCGCTTATTTTGTAGAGGTGAAACCTCATGTCAATAGTGGCTTACACATCTAAAGTCAGAATTGAGCATCTTGCTGTACCGAACAACAGGGCAACAATCCCGCCTGATGGTGACACCGTACTATTTGGTGTACATGACGAGATTGCAGATCATTACAAACTTATTCCTGGTACATTTGAACCACATGCTGCAACGCTAGATTATATAATAGCTTCAGCCGGTGGTTGTTTAACTGGAACTTTTAGAGGGGCGCTTGCAGGTAGAGGTGTGACTTTAGGGCCAGAAGCCCTTACAGCTGATGTTACAGGTGAGATAGAAAAAGAAGACGACAATGTTTTGGTCATTAAGCGTATTCATGTTAAATACCACTTGTCAGCATCAAGTGAGTTCAAGGAAAAGGTTCTAAGGGCATATGAGATCCATGCTCCTAAATGTCCTGTATATCGTTCACTAACACCTGGAATCACTATTACAACTGAGCTGGATTGGAAAGAATAGCAATGTTCTTCAAGGATAGCTATGAGTAACGAACGTCAATCCAATCCCAAATGGTATCTGTATTATCGCCACTCGTTGCCAGTACGCATTATGCACTGGATCGCAGTCTTGTCGCTCCCCATACTTTTAATGAGTGGACTAAACATATTCAATGCCAATCCTGAGTTGCACTGGGGTAAGTCCTCTTATAACGGCGTTCCCCCATTATTTGAATTGAGGAGCAAGGTAGATAGTGAAAATGAAATAACTGAAGGTGTCACTAGACTATTTGGATATGAGTTCAACACGACAGGTTTTCTAGGTGCATCGAATGATTTGAGTGGGGAGCTCACAAGTCAAGGATTTCCATCATGGCTCACCTTACCTGGCTATCAATGGCTGGCAATGGCACGCCGGTGGCATCTGTTCTTTGCATGGGTATTTGCCATAAACAGCTTCTGCTTTGTATGCTACTCCATATACAGTAGACATTTGCAGAAAGATCTCCTACCTACTAAACAGGATTGGCAGTCAATTGGTATAACCATCAGAGACCATATCCTCCTCCGTCACCCTACTGGCAATTCGTCCAAAAGCTATAACGTGCTGCAAAAGGTAGCCTACATTGGGGTTACCTTCTTATTGTTTCCTTTGGTTATTATAAACGGCCTTGGTATGTCCCCTGGGATCGATGCACTTATTCCAGGCTGGGTAGATGTCTTTGGTGGCCGACAATCAATGAGAACCATTCACTTTATTATATCATGCGGCTTGGTAGCCTTCACCGCTGTGCATTTGTTCCAAGTCATTATCACTGGATTCTTGAACAATATTCGTTCCATGATTACAGGCAACTATCGTATTAAAACGGAGTCTGAACATGAGTCGGAATAGTGGTGTCACTAGACGTAGCCTTTTAACTCGTGTGGTTGCAGGTGTAAGCATATTTACTTTTGCAGGTTGCAAGAAGTTATCTGAATCTACAGTAGTTACTAAAGTCTTGGGATTTGGAGAAAGGGCGAGTTACAAGGCACACAGGTTACTTTTTCCGCGTAAGGCTATGGCTCAAGAGTTTAAGGATGCTGATCGTTCACCACAGTTTAGAAGTAATGGGTGTTTTTAAACAAACGTCATCAAAGTCCCATAGAGATTTTCAAAAGCCCGTATTGGCTGCTGAAGGGGACCTGAAACCCGCACCCCAAATTTAGTCCAATTCAAGCACCTGATTTTTGGGAAGCGTCAAACCCATTGAATCCACCATCCGCTCATCCGAAAAATCAAATTCCCCATGCAAGTTGAAATGCCTCCATGTGGCCGCAGAACCGTTGCGAATTGCTTCTATCATATCATCCCTACGCTCCTTGTTTTTCTCTGATGCAAGTTCACGCGAAAGATAGAGATAGTTCCAGCAGACGATCGCATTCTTGATCAAGCGGCGGCAACCCTCAGCAATTTCTTGATCTTCTTTTTCGCTTTGAATGAATTCGTGGCTGTGGCCAAAGGAAATTGCTTTTGAAAACTTATTGGAACCTTCCACTTTGTTGAGCTGTTTTTCAATTGCCTGGCGGAAGAGGAGGTCGTCACGGTACTTTAAAATGAAAAGAGTCTTAGGAATCTTTCCGAATTCTTTCAAGGCCCGGTATAAGGGGTGCTGTCGAGAGTATGAGTTCAAACGCTTGAATAGCTGGGAGGCTGTTGTAATCTTCAGCTGTATTGTCGCAATAATGTCATTTTTCTGAAGCATTCACCCACCTGAGCCCCTGATTTTTCAAGGGCATTCACCCACCCCATTTTCAAGAGCATTCACCCACCTCGGGTAATCTTTGGCACGGCGCTGACTACAACCTGTACCATGCCTCTTTTCAC
>CAIYDX010000211.1 GCA_903925005.1 uncultured Geobacteraceae bacterium | reverse complement strand
TTTAGAGTGGTTAGCGACTCTGTAATTATGTGAAGTGACTGGAGGGACCAAAAGTCACCGGTCCTTCCAGACGCTCATTCAGATTGCATTCATAATATCAGCACCGGAGGAAGTTCACATTACTCGATACTTCACATTACACAATCACCCATCAGGCGACCTTACACCAAGCGGCGAGGATATCGCCATTACCCGCCGCCTAAAAGAAGCCGGAGAGCTTCTCGGAGTCCGCATCCTTGACCATGTGATTATCGATACTGACAGCGGCAGCAGTTCGTCTTTTGTGGAAAAAGGCTTGATGTAATCATCTCCGGACACGGCGGGAGCAATCCCGCCGAAATGTCATTTTTTGCGCCCGGCTTCGCCGGGTGGAGGGTGGAAGAACGTCATTTCAAGGCATCAAAAATCAAAAGCACTTGATCGTCGTTCTTCGTACCACAATCAAGTTGAAGGCGAATATTTGCGTCACCCGACGCGGCCTTTTTGGGCCGCGACCAATGACGAATGCAAAAATAATCTTGAAATCAATTCAAAAAAAATGGCGCCGGTTAATGAGGTTCATAACGATCCTACTGTTACTCTCCTCTCTCCGACGCCATTTTTTGTGCCACGATCCACCGGCACCCGCTGAAAAAAGTTTGAACTGCTGTAAACTTTTTTGTGGCTGCCCTTGGCTCTTTTTCTTCTTTTTTTTTGAAACGGCACAACTTTTTCAAAAGTTTGTGGTGCATTTGATCAGTCGCCTGATCATGGTGTCTGCTGATTTTGATTGTTGCTGCTAATTACATTCAAGCCATCCCAGCGTTTGCAGGTAGCCCCCTTCGCCTCGGCATCTTTTCAATGCCGCATCTGTCCTTCGCCTATCTCTCTTGGTGCCAAACCCGTCAAGTGCCTCGTATTATTCGCACAAGGTCGGACGCAGATGTTGCCCCTTTCGGGGAGGTTACTATTGGACCTCCGTGTCCAAAGAGCATAGCCATGCTCTCAGGTTACATCCTCGATTCAGTTTTACAGCACTTAACCTTACGGTTAGCCCGCTGCCGTGGGCTATTACCCCACATACGTTTTAAATGAGCCAGATTAAGGCAGCTCCTGTGCAAAGTATAAAATGGCGACCTAACGTCGCTGTGTATGGATTTCGAGCTACGGGGTGTCGCGGCTCACTCTATTTTCCATTCGATACTCTACTTTAAGATGGAGCTTCACTTTCGTTTACCATATCTGACCTATCGGTTGCGCATCAAGCGCTTTAAACGAATTACTCTAACCCCAGAGGCTTCATCGTTAGCCATGAATGTAACTGTTGCCAACAGTTACCCGACTTATCCCTCTGGGGCCACTCGTTCCGACTCCGGTATTTTGGTTACCCATAGCCCCGGTCCAGCTCGTGCTGGTTACGTATAAACCTATCCAAGCGTACCAACCCATTTATTGCGGTAAATATTTTGGTTCCGTGGACTCAACGTTAGGTCACTTGTTGTTCAGAGGTTGGCGGCCTCTTTTAATGAACAATTTGCTTCCCCGGCTGGTCCCAGAACCTGGCAGGCGCGTTTCCGTCGCACCAGGCTCGCCTGCATTCCTTGTTCCGCGTTTGTCATGAAGAGTTTTGGCAATTCTCTCTTCGACCAGGCTGGCTAGGCCGGTCATGGCGCGGACATCGGAGGCTGTGCTGCGTGAATGGCATTCACAATCGACAACAATATTTCAACAGTGCCGTGCACTGAGTCGCTGGGTATTGCGCCCTGTTTCCACCAATCAGACACCTTTTGTCGGGCTTACGCCCGACAAACTTCAGTGTGACTTTAGCAAGTCTCTGCATAGCTTTGATTGATACGTGACTTTAGCAAGTCTCTTCGTAGCGCGGTTGACGCTGGTGACTTTAGCAAGTCTCTGCGGTGCAAGATATTTCAACCCTACTACATATATTTGTTTGCTTAAAGCGGCAAAATTGATTTTATCCACCCCAATCTTGCATACACAACCGGCCGTATTTATTGATTTATCTTAGATCATACGTTTCACCAGCGTGGCGAAACTACGCTGCCATGATAACGACAGTGTTAGAAAAGTATCCGTAAATACAATTGAAATAATTTCATTGAACGAATTCTCTGTTGAACGAATTCTTGTTGAACGAATTCTCTTGACACTTTTAATTAATCAAATATTCTATTTGAAGGATTGGAATTATTCCATCTCAGGTGTCACTCTTGAGAGTGAGCCTCAGCCTGTTACTTAAAGGAGACGAGCCACCTACTATATCGCGCAGAAATCACATACAA
Organism: uncultured Geobacteraceae bacterium; assembly: GCA_903925005.1. GTDB lineage: Bacteria > Desulfobacterota > Desulfuromonadia > Geobacterales > Pseudopelobacteraceae > JACRCG01. The sequence continues at coordinate 8,837 of CAIYDX010000211.1, read as the reverse complement.
CTTCATACTACAATTATATTAAGAACATTGAACCTATTGAATACAACAGACCACTGTAGTACGCTTGATAGATTGAATATTATCAGCTTCGTGATACGGATTGAGTCGGTCGTATTGCCGGACTAGATCGATAATTGCCTTGCCGACAGATCAAAGGAAATTATCACCCCACATTCAAAAGGGACTCAGGTCCCCACACTCATTTAGTTCTTCTTCGAGGTGCAGGTACGTCTTTCGCAGACGTAACACTCCTCAACACAATTCCAGCTATCCGTCATTTATTACACCAAGCAGTTTCTCGTCCCTGAAGAAAACATTCTGAAGCCAGTCCCAATCAATTTTATTGATGTTGCCGTCGCCACGGCGGCAACAGGGTGATACCTCCATTTCGCAGGAAAAGGAGTTCATCATGGCTCGTATCAAAGTAAAACAGGGACGCAACTGTCGCGTCCAAATGTCAATCTCGACACCACTCTGGACCCACTATCAAAGTAATCTGGATATGGCAAAAAAGTTAGCGGTTGAAATCAGTTTCACTGAAGAATTCGAAACATGGTTTCGAAGACAGAATGAGCAAGTCACCAGAGACCTTAAGGATCTTGAGGTCTCTGGTTCGGACAAGGAAGCGCGACATTCTGATGTGCCGACCAGTAAAGAACTACTGGAAACGTTGGAAATGAGTTTCCCGGCTGCCAGTATGGCAGCGAAAACGGTATCGGGAGGCAACAGTCATGGCAACGATTAGACGTCGTCAACCTCTTACCGACTATGACCTAGTCACTCGCTCACAGGCCGAAATCGGTTGTATCCAGCACTTCAAGTCAGGACGACTCTCCCGTTATCTTGAGGCACTATCGTTCAACAATATGGGGTACGGGCTTGCGGAAAAAAATTTTAATAAATCACAAGATCTGGCCATATACAACCATGCTGCCAGACTCTACCGGGCACTGTTGATCATTGCACCGATACTGCAACGTCAGCCGCTATCGGTTCGCTTCGACTGGCAGCCGGGTCATGTGCTAAGCCACTTTCGTATATTTACCAAGGGCAATATTAAGCGATTCAATTTTGGCGTCAGATGCATTGAACGGTCTTATCAGCCGGAATTGTTAATTGCAAATCTTGATCGAATGGGAATCCATGATCAGGATTATATTGAAGAGCTTGTTGAACTGTATGATCGATACAATTTAGGAAGCGGTCGAACACTTCAGCACAAGCTTGCCGACCTGATTTTTGATCCGGTTATGTTGTACGACATCCGAAATGGTTTTGAACTACGTAACGGCAACATTATGTATCGCCTTGAAAAACAGCCGTTTGATGGTTCGGTTGATATCCGCAAAAACTGGGTGACGTTGCAGCAATACAGCATACGCTCTTTTGATAACAGTAAGGGCGGCAGGCATCTGGAAATCCTTTTATCAGATGAGTACTTGGAGGCAGTGAGGACGCGCTTCAAGGACGCATTGTCAAGTCATATGAGCGCCCACAATAAGGTGCGGTATTTGTTCCGCATTGTGTTTGATGTTGTACATGTAGCACGCTGGGCACGTTCCGCTGATTCACAGATGATCGAGTTGCGTCGGGTGCTGACAAGAGGCGTGAGTTCTCTTGCCGGCACCACACCGGCAGTTCTTCGTATTCCGAATCGTCTCTACACTCTTTGGCTTGAGCAACTGGACACTAGATTGCTGATCAAGGTGCCCAATTTCTTTCTCTATCCCGATAGGGTTGAGAAGGAAGTGTATATGAACTTTTTCAATCCGTTCCGTGGAGGTGCACTGTGAGCACAAGGTATCGGAAGGATGTCGTTTATGAAGAGTTCTGTATCTTGGCGCGTTTTTCACGCGCTCTGGAAATTGTTGTCAATCCGGATGGCGGCAAAGTAGTGTGGCTGCTGGGAGAACAGGAACTATGGTTGCCGACATGGTACGAAGCGGTAAAAGGGTGGCGTATATCCAGTTACCGTATGTTCAGGCTGGATGCAATAGCTATAAAGCCGTGCGACTTCAAGCGCATTTGCAAATATCTGCAGATTCTTGAACCAGCACTGGTGTCATTGCTTTTCAAGTCAGGCATACTTGCTGTCACACCGGAGCTGAAGCCGTTGGACAGGCCAGCGTTTCGGCAGGAATTCACTGGCGTACATATTGATAATGAATATATGAATATACGTGAAGCATCAGTCGGATATATATTTGTTCGTAACCGTGCCGAAGGCAACTGGAAGCTGGAGGCCGCAGATGAATTTTCATCTTGAACTACAGCATAGCGATCTGCAGGCTATCGCGGATATAGTGGTTGCACGATTGAAACCTACGCTGACAATTATGAACGAAACCATAATTCGTCAGCTTGCCGTCGACGCGGCTACACGGGCAAATACGAATTGTTCAACAGTGACAACGGATTTCATGAATATTCGCGAAGTCGCCATAATGGTAGGACTCTCAAGGGCGACTATTTATCGATTGGAAAAGCTGGGAACTTTTCCGGAGCGGCGACGGCTGTCACACAACCGGGTCTGCTGGCTGAGAGGGGAGGTGGAATCATGGAAATCCGGAATTGTATTGGCATCGCGCCAGAAACAAGTTAAGCTTGATAACATTAGATCCAAGGAGGCTGTATGAAGACCAAAGTCACTATTTTTGTAACACTCTTTACAATGCTTAGCGTACCGGCTTTTGCAGAACAGACCAATGACCCGTGTACAACGACTGTCGATATGACTATTCTGGCACTGAAACAACAATCTGAAAAACTTGGGACCGAGCAGAAGCTGCATGATCTGTCGATTGATGAAATAAAGCGTATCCAGAGTGAGCTGGGAACTTGCGCCGCCGCCCAGGAGATCAACAAACGTACGATGGGATCTCAATCCGCACAACCTGAACAGTCCGCACAATAAACATTTTTAAAACGAGTACCAGGGGCCACGTGTTGAGTCATCACGTGGCCCTTTTAATTTACCTGTTATTATCAATTACAGTGTCCGAATTTACATGGGTAATGAGTTTCATCCCACGAACAATTGATGGTCTGCGCTCCGCTTCCCTCCCGGAGAACGCTCTAAACGGAACACTCACTGACTTCACACGTAAGTCCGTCTTTAGAAAAGTGAAAGGCTTGCCAAATGGCAAAGGGAGGCCGCTAAAGACCACACAACAGACCACACTGACGAAAAAAGGGTTACACTGAAGAGCGTAACCCTTTGAATTTTATGGTCGGGATGGCAAGATTTGAACTTGTGACCCCCTGCTCCCGAAGCAGGTGCGCTACCAGGCTGCGCTACATCCCGAAGAGTACTTTTTCTAGCGCTTCCTAAACGTTTTGTCAAGGGGAAAGACGGTGAACAGAGCAGCTGAGATAGCCGGCGACTCTGCTCAAACAGGGCATCTGACAAGCATAATTTCTGAAAATCTTGCTGGTTGGACCGGGATGTGTTCCTGTTGGGAGGTGAATCGAGATAATCGCGCCAGGTCCAGCTTGCAATTCGCCGGATTGGGTTTACACTTTTTATTGTGATGCAACAGCAAACCTGCCTGATAGGGCGCCAGCCCATTCTTGCCGATAATGAGCATGTTGTCGCTTATGAACTGCTCTTTCGCTCCATTGCGGCAAATAACATCGCAGATGTAAACGATGCGACCTTTTCGAGCGCTAACGTCATCAACAATACCCTTACCAACTTCGGTATAGAGAGTCTGCTAGGGGCTCGACGCGGCTTCATAAATCTTGATTACGAACTCCTGATGAGCGATGTGCTCGAAATCATTCCAAGGGACAAGATTGTTTTGGAACTTCTTGAGTCTCTGCAGGTAACGGATGAATTGATAGAGCGGTGCCGTACTCTCAAGGAGATGGGATTTACCCTGGCTCTGGACGACCATGAGTACAGTCCCATATACCATGAACTTTACCAGATAGTCGACATCGTCAAGGCGGATCTTGTGATGACTCCGATCGAACGGCTGCCCAAAATGGTAAAATCGTTGCGCCCTTATCCGTTGAAGCTGCTTGCCGAGAAGGTGGAAACCCGCGCCGCGTTCATGGCTTGCCGCAACATGGGATTCGACTATTTTCAAGGCTTTTACTTTGCCAAACCCTCAGTCCTGCAGAAAAGACGTTTTGCTGAATCCGAGTCGATACTTTTCAGACTCATGCGTCTTTTATACGACGATGCCGAGACCAAAGAGATAGAGGAGATCATTAAAAGCAGCTCCACCTTGACATATAAACTTTTGGTTATGGCTAACTCGGCCGCCTTCGGCCTCCGCGAACAGATAAATTCGCTGCACAGCGCTTTCGCCATAGTTGGCAGAAATCAGGTCAAACGCTGGATCCAGCTGGCGCTGTTCGCCTCCGAAAATATGGAGCAGGGTGAGAGCCCTTTAGTCGATACGGCAGCCGTCCGGGCTGGTTTCATGGAACAACTTGCCCTCAAACTTCCCACCCTGGTCGGAGACGGTGACGTTCCCGGCAAGGCATTTCTGGTCGGGATACTGTCGCTTATGCAGCAAACCTACGCTATCACCCTGGATGAGTTGACTGAAAACCTGAGCCTGGATGAAGATATTAAAATTGCGCTTACCGCGCGGGAGGGGCCTTACGGAAAACTCCTGACGCTGACGGAACGGTATGAGTCGCTTGATTTCGATGCAATTGCCGACATACGTGAAGAACTGGGTATCTCCGCTGACGATGTCCTGCAGGCTCAAGTCACGTCGTACCGCTGGTGCGCTGCCGTAACCAACGGGTAAGCCGAAATTAACTTCAATGGACTGAAATCAAACTACTGAACTATTCACCACATTTATCGGGGAACCGCTCAGATAGGCAGCCACATTTGCGGTTACGATGTCCATCAGTCGCCGTCTGGCAGCCAGAGAAGCCCAGGCGATGTGCGGGGTAAAGATACAATTCGGTGCGGACAAGAGCGGATTGTCCGCCAGCATCGGTTCATGGGCAACCACATCCAGGCCGGCCCCGGCAATTGTTCCTGACCGTAATGCCTCTGCCAGATCAGCCTCATTTGCCAATCCTCTCCTTGCCACATTGATCAGAAAGGCGCTCGGCTTCATACGCTTCAACATGTGTGAGTTGACAAATTCGGTGTTTTCCGGGGTCTGAGGACAATTAAGCGTTACCACATCGGAAACGGCAAACAGCTCTTCCAGAGGGACAAAGTTGACCGGAGTCGGGCCGGTATCCTGCGGAATACGGGGAGCATAGGCGATCACCCGCATGCCGAAAGCGGCAGCGATGCGGGCCACGGCCTTGCCGATGACGCCGTATCCGACGATTCCGATCGTCAGTCCGTCCAGCTCTACAAACGGTGCCTTCGAGAAGGAATGGTCCGGACAGCGAACCCACTCGCCCGCTTTTACTGCGGCATCATGCGCCGCGACGTTCACGGCCAGCTCCAGCAGCAGTGCAAAGGTTGTCTGGGCCACCGATTCGGTGGAATATGCCGGAACGTTTGAAACCGGAATGCCGAGTGCGCCGGCAGCCGCCACATCGACATTGTTGTACCCAGTGGCCAGCATCGAAATATACTTGAGCTTCGGCAGAGCCTGCAAGGTCGCGGCATCCAGTTTGACTTTGCTGAGCAGGATGATCTCCGCGTCCCTGGCTCGCTCCAGCTTTAGTTCAGGAGGGGTGCGGTCGTAGATAGTACAGTCGCCCAAGGCTTCCAGCGGACTCCACGGGTTGTCGCCCGGGTTGATGGTATAACCGTCCAGTACAACTATTTTGGCGGAATTTTTCATGTTTGAGTGCTCCTTTTTGGTAGTTTTACTGTCGCTGCATTCAAGGCGAATGCGTCGGTACATGTTCCGAGCCGTTCCGGAATCATATGAACTCCAGAGGTTCGAGAGCAAACTAGTAGTGTTGCGCCATTGCTGTCAAGATGATTCTTGGAAGAGCAGTTGGCTGCCGATAAACTGCCAAATCCACGTCGTCAATTCTTGTGTTTTTGAGGAGTTTCGGTTAGTGTAACAGGCTGCACATGCAGAGTGGAGCCTGTGTAACCCTGGTACTATTTGACTCTGACGCAGGAGCTGAAAGAATGAACGACACGATAAAAGAGCAGATTAGAGATCTTCTCAAACAGCACAACGCCGTGCTGCTGGCCCACAATTATATGCGTGACGAAGTGCAGGAGATCGCCGATATCACCGGCGATTCGCTGGCGTTGTCAATTGAGGCATCCAAGACCGATGCCGATGTCATTGTTTTCTGCGGCGTGCACTTCATGGCCGAATCGGCCGCGATCCTCTCCCCCGACAAAAAAGTGCTGCTCCCCCGCCCGGATGCCGGCTGCCCGATGGCCGACATGGTTACGGCTGAAGAGCTGGAGGCGCTCCGGGCCAAACACCCCGGAGTGCCGGTCGTGACTTATGTCAACTCATCGGCGGAGGTCAAGGCGCATTCCGATATCTGCTGCACCTCGGCCAATGCGCTCAAGGTGGTGCGCTCGCTTCCGGAAAATGAGCTGATCTTTGTCCCGGACCGTAATCTGGGGCGCTGGATCGCCAAATTCGTCCCGGAGAAGAAGTTTATCTTCTGGGAGGGGTTCTGCCCGACCCACGAACGGATGACCATGGCGGCGGTAATGCAGAAAAAAGCGGAACACCCGGATGCGCTCTTTATCTGCCACCCCGAAAGCGCCCCGGAGGTTTCGGCGCTGGCGGATCATGTCTGCTCCACCAGCGGCATGTATGACCACTGCCGCACCAGCCCGGCTTCAAAATTCATTATCGGCACGGAAGCCGGCATTCTTTACAAGCTGCGGTTAGAGAGCCCCGATAAGGAATTCATACTGGCTTCGCCGGCCCTGTTCTGCCCCAATATGAAGCTTACGTCACTGGAAGATGTGCTGATTTCCCTGCAGACGCTGGCGCCGGTCGTCAGCGTGCCGGAAGAGATTCGTCTCAAGGCAAAAGGGGCGTTGGATCGGATGCTGGCTATTCCCCGCGACTGATCCCGCGGACGAATTAAATTTTATTCCCTTTCAGTTTATCAAGCTCATAGAATGTGCCGCGCCAGCGGATGCCCCCCTGCCGTATGTTGAGCAGCATTGTGCGCAGCAGAATAAAGATAAACAGCGCCGATGTCAGAGGATAACCGATGGCATACCATGGGCGGGAGTGATGGAAACGGGCGCTGTCGGCCACAATCAGCAGGATCAGGGCAACGGTAGCCAGGTAGATCCCCCGAATAGCGCCGTGGGTAAGGAAAATAGCCGCAAAAGGCCAGACGCTGCAGAGCGTCTGCAGCAAAGCGCCCGCCAGTACCATTGATATGTTGTAGTCCGCCCCGGAAAAGGCGTTTTTCTCCAGCCCTACAATTACCTCGCGTAGCGAAGCATACCACTCCACCATCAGGAATTCCGGAGCATACACCACGTCCTGGCGGAAACCGGCTTGTTTGATAATCTTCCCCAGCTTGATATCGTCGTCCGGCCGCAGGCGGATGGTCTCATGTCCGCCAACCTGGCGATAGGCTGCCGCGGTTACCAGGTTGAAGGCGCCGATGCCGATATGGCAGCGGCTTTTTGGGTCTTTGGCCTTCCAGGGACGCGAAAAAAGGGAGAAGAAGATGATAAAGGAAACCCCGAACATCCCCAGGAAGGTGGTCGGCATCCTCATTGAGGGGGTGGCGGCCAGGTGGTCGAGCCGGTTCTGCTCCAGGAAGTTTACCGCTCGCGTGACCACCGTCTGCTCCATGACGATATCGGCATCGGTGAACAGCAGCAGATCTCCGGTGGCTCTTCGGCTGCCGACCCACAGAGCATGATTCTTCCCCAGCCAACCCGGCGGCATGACATCCACATGGATCACCTTCAGACGATTATGCCTGTCCGCCATGTTGTCCAGTATGCGGCCGGTATCATCCTCGGAACGATCATCAACTACAATCAATTCGTAATCGGGATATCCGAGTTCGAGCAGTGACTGCACCGCCTCGCGGATGTTGCGCTGTTCGTTGCGGGCGGCCACGATTATGGAAACGCGGGGCAGCCCTGGGACGGGGGCGGGTGATACGTCGCGCAAAGCGCAGACGGATCGGTTGCCACTGAACAGATCTATGGCCGATAAAATGGTTAGAATTAATATCGCTATGGCGAGCCAGAAGAGGATGTTCATAAAGACAATTCTACATGTAAATTGCCGCATGCCAAGCGGGATTTTGACACATGCAAAAAATATCTTGCATAACATATTGGATAAGCAGAGAATAGAACTGTATGATCGGCTTGGAGTAAGTTTGCAAGGAGGTGAACCAAATGGCTATGGCGGCATTATCACCAAACAGTGTTGTGGCTAGTCCTATTCAGGTTAATCCGCAGGTTAAGACGGATATTCAGACTTCGGTGCCTCAGGTTGCCGAGGATGCCCAGAAGACGGCAAAAACGGCACAAACAGATACGATAACAATTTCAGCTCAAGCATTGAAGATGGCTGATGATAAGAACGCTATCGCCAAGGAAGCTGCGAATAAACGTGATGAACAGCAAGCTTTGCAGACGGCGCGCGACAAGGCTTACGCATTAAAAAGCGATACTCAAAGAAATGCTGCGAAAGCGTATGCTGCCGTGAGTGCGAATCAGTAACCGGATAGAGTGATACTCTGAAAAATCTGCAGTAACGAAAGGGGAAACCGACGGTTGGTTTCTCCTTTTTTTATACTAGGTAGCGTTCTCAATTAACATTTTCCTGTCAGTTTCCGATAAGTGATTAAAACCACTTATCGGAGGGTTGCAGATGGATAGAACTGTTTTACGAGATGACCAGTGGGAGCGCCTTTCTCCGTTGCTCCCAGGTAAAAAC
>CAIYDX010000210.1 GCA_903925005.1 uncultured Geobacteraceae bacterium | reverse complement strand
TTTAGAGTGGTTAGCGACTCTGTAATTATGTGAAGTGACTGGAGGGACCAAAAGTCACCGGTCCTTCCAGACGCTCATTCAGATTGCATTCATAATATCAGCACCGGAGGAAGTTCACATTACTCGATACTTCACATTACATAACTTATGTGGAGCTCCACATAAATTGTGACTTATAATGACGGCCGCGCAATTGGCTAAAATGGCCGCCTTGAACGTTTCCCTCGGGTGAACTATCGACTGGTTCAAACTTCCTTGGCTGACGGTGTGCACACCAGTTATGCGGTTTTTGTTATCAAGCAAAAATGCGACAAAATATTCCCGGTCTGGATCTCCCAAAAGCGCACAGAATGCAGCAGCTGCCTGTGCTGGAGCCGTCACGCGGTTGCCGTCATACATCAACTCCCGCTCTCTAACCATTTGAATGTTAAAAACTGGTGTCATCGCGAATGCTGTCTGTTTCATGTTGTCACCCTTATGATTGCTAGATTCGATTCCCCGTCGATCCAAGTGATTCGTTTTTGCGGTCGCGTTTTTCATGGCTGGCTCCTTATGTTTGCTGAGTTCTCATCCTCGTCACAACCACCGAGGATAGCGGCTCAGCAAACAGGAGCCAGCAGCGACCGCATACCCGTTCGTACCGTGATTGAATCATTGCCGGACGTCTGTCAGGCGTGCGCATATCAGCCAAAAACGCAAAAACCGTCAAAACAACATAGAAAAACAGGCCAAACAGTGAGAAGCCACCTCCGGCGATTGCCATCACGGCGATCGCCATGATTGTCGATAGCTTAAGTCGCACATACCCTCCTCGTAAAATACTCTACAAACAAGTGTTATTTTTCTTAACAAAAAAATATGGATCTACTTCAAGCACAACTGCTACTGCAATCGCCATTGGCTTACTGCATTTTTGCTTACCGCTTTCCAACCTGGATATCTGGCTCGGGTAAACCCCCAGCAGCACGGCAAGCTGATATTGGCTCAGGCACTTTGATATGCGTAGAACTCTCAACTTTTCGCCAAAACTTAATTCCATGATTCCCCCTTTCTAATTTGCTTTATGTAAAATTAGCACACGTGTTTATTGCCTGTCAATGCAAAAAGCAATGCTAATGTGTATGACACTTGTCAACACACCTTCTTTATGATAAATGATATTCAAGTATTTTGAAGTAACCAGGGGGCAATCATGGGGCACGACACTGTTGGGTTAACAGATGCTGCAAAAATACGGATTTTTCGCGCACTACACGGATTGGGCCAAGTAGAATTCGGTCACTTTATGGGCGCTGACCGCCCTGCCGTCGCCAAGTGGGAAGCAGGGGTGTACCTGCCACGCTCTGAAGAAATGATAAGAATCGGGATTTATAACTGGATCCGGGTTGAAGGTATTCTTCCGCCTCAATTATTCGTGCCAATACTGCCAAATGTACACGTTCGTCCACAGTCTATAAATCATTTCATGTCAACTATTCAGGAAATTTTGCCGAGCTTTTGTGTCAATGAAAAAATCAAACCTGGCGATACTGAGATTATCAATTTTGATGACGGAACTTTGATTCGGTTAGGGTGCCATGTTATTATCGCGTTAGGTCCACTGCGCTCTATTGGTAATTTTCTGCCAGCCGAACTCAATTGCAAACCAAAAACTGGTGAGGGACGACTGACAACGATAATACTTGAAAAGCAGACGACTCTCCATTTACTTAAAACCTATTTCCGTTTTAATGCACAGAAAATAGAAGAGATAAACTGGTTTCGGGCAGAGGCGGCATTATGGGATCGTATGACGGTGATCCCTTTTTCAGTGACTATAAAAGGGATCAGTCCGAGTCATCATTACGATGTGATAAATATGATAAAGCAGACTGTAGAAGAAAAACTGTCTGAGAAATATAAGGATGTTGCGCCAAGGTTCTCAGTAAACGTCGACTTCCCCAAAATATAACTGAACTTTCAGTATGCCAAAAATCACTTATATGAGAATGGAGTGGATGATGTTACTCAAATTTGTTCGACCATTAATTGTCGTAGCAATCCTTGTATTTGCTAATAATTGCCATGCGGTAAGCGATTGGATCGAAGTGGCTCGCAGTGCAGACATCTTCGATAATTTGACATATCAAATTAAGATGGCCAGTATTGAGACAATAAATTCTTCAACCGTGAGAGCTCTGACTCGGCTCGTAAAAACGAACCCAAACAAAGGACATTTTGGTGATTTCCCTGATGGGGTCATTGCTGTTGAGCTAATAATGGATTTCGATTGTAAAAAGCAACGATATAAAACCATTCAAGAGACAAGAATAAACACCTCTGGTAAACGCGTACAAATTAACGATAAAGGTGTGCCACTATATGAAGTCTCACCTGACGGAAGCCTATATAGTGATGCGATAAGGGCAGCATGCAAAGCAGAAGGATTGATGAAGTAGTAATGTAGATGTAACATGCCAGATTACTAGCCGTCGTCGAGCGCGCCAAAGGGCGCCGCTCGGCGAGACGACGGCTGCCAACAATATCGCAATCCACAACCGCCTGCCTCTAAACTACAGGAAAAGATTTTAAACTACAGGATCAACTACAGGTACTCCCGGCAAACGGCCAGCTGATGTGCATTTGCGGTGCCTATGCGTCACCATCCATGCGTGGACTTAGTGCGTTTACGGGTTATTAGCGTCACCATCCATGCGTGACTTTTCATCAAAAAGCGTCACAATCCATGCGTGGAAAACTTTCTCACCCAACAGACTTATCAACAAAATGTAAAACTTTGCCCACCATATAAACATATTAAACATATGTTTAATGAATACGCGCATCTGCCTGTTTTTATATTATTTATTAAGGTCACCGTCACCATCCATGCGTAGCATAGGTGCTGCGTAACGAAACCATACTCCGAGATGTACTTCCGCAGAATCGATGGGGGATTACAGCTGAACGGATTTTCTTGGGATTGACGTGACTGAAGGTAAAAGTACGAGGCAGCTTTGCTCAACGCGAACATTAGCAGGATAAACTTCGAGCACCAAATCCAATACATGTTTGAATCTATCTCGGAACTGACGCAAATGTTTGTAACTGGAACCGAATTGACTCTGCAAGTATTCCCAGGGAATACTCGTGTACTTTTTAACTGAGTACAAACGCCAGGTCAGCCAGCAGTAAAGATCTAAAGCGAAAGCGCTTCCGGACAAGGCTCTAATAGCCCGTCTGTCAATTGGCACTGGGTTCTGAATTATTTCTTGAAAAAACTGATCACTGAGAACTATGTGGGACTCCCAGGCTTTGCAATTGTTTTCGGACCAAAATGAAAATGATTCGTTGCTATCTGTTATTATAAGGTTGTGTCTGCGAGAATTGGTATCTAGGCCAGGATCATAGTTAATAAACGAGTTGAAGAGCCGATTAGACTGCTTCCTGATACGCAAAAGGCTTCCCTCTTTGCCCCCAGTTACCTTAACCCCCATTTCCTTTAAAAATGACGTCAAGGAATCCCCAAGAAATATTTCCCTCGACTTTAAGCGAACTGCCTCAGTCGTAAGCCACATCAACAATTGCCGCGGCACAACTCCGTAGGGAACGCCACCATAAATCGACGGAGTCATAATTGTGAGCGTCGCTCTTCCGTTTTCTCTTTTATACTCGTTAATCGGATGGCCACCTGCATCCTTATGCTCAGAATGAGGTAGCATCATCTGCACCAGCATCTGAGACATATAAGACACCATCCCGATCTCCGCAGCGTCGTATTCCATCATACTGACGATTTCCTCTGCCATTCTTTTATTTTTGGCAGAGACAATATTGGCCTTATAGTCCATGACCTCTTTTTGGTCATCCATTGATCTGGCCGACGGCAAAGTACTGCTGCTTAACGGAAATAGAATGATATCAGACAAATTGCTATCATTTTGAGAGCTAGCTTGCTTTCTAGATTTTTCCTCTGCCTGGCGTTTTAACAAGCGAGCTTGCGCTGCAGAAAAATCTTCTGCACTGACATCCGGAAATAAAATTTTGTCAGTTAGAAGCTCAACTGTCATTTTTCGCCTCTTGCTTGTGCCATTACAGTTGCAACTTCAACTTGGACCGCTCTCAGAAAGAAATCATTTATGGTGATATTTTCTCTTGCGGCCAGCATCTTTACCGTTTTACGTAGAGAGAACGGCAGTTTTACAATGAATGTAACTGTGTCATCTTCTGACATGCTTGCTTTCTTTAGTTTAATAGGGCCGTCTACCGGACTTTTGATGCGAGTTGCCATAATTGCCTCCTTTTAAATTTGTGCTATTCACCTGTTCAGGTTTTCCATCCTCCAGTGTGTGGCAGGGACAACCATATCTGCCTGCATTCCATTCACTTTAGTCGATACAAGTAAATTACCGCCTGGTATCTGTAAAGCAGTCTCTTCCTCATAAACAACAGGACGAAAAGGTAAAGAATTTAATCGAAGATTCATTCCAATGTCTGCGAGTGCATTAAGCCAGGATTCTGTGACTACAGTGTCGATGATTATCTGATCGCGTATATTGTCTGATAGCATTTATCGCCCTTCAAGGATTGAAATTATGAATTTGCTTATATCATGTAGTATGTTTATATGCAACATATTAAATAGCTTTTATGCCTGTATAAACGGTATGTTACATTAGACGACATTTGAACACATCTAAACACATTTGCTAAATGTCACAATAAATGCGTAACAATGACTAACCCAATTATTCCATCATTAGTCCAGCTTTCCCCATAAAAAAGCCGACCCCTTTAATGAAAGGATCGGCTTTATTTTGTTATTGTTTTGAAGTTTATTTCGTGAGTAGGTTCCCCTCCCCTACAGACCCTTCAACCCGCTACCAGCCTTAAATGCTCCACTTTTGCTTGCAGCAATCTGAAGCTCCTTTCCTGTCTGAGGGTTTCGACCCGTTCGAGCAGCTCTTGATGACACCGAGAATGTTCCGAACCCAGGAAAAGTAACCTTATCTCCGGCTCTCAGAAGGTCTGTTGTTACTTTCAGGAATGCTTCTACCGTCTCAGCTGCAACCGTTTTGGGGACTTCCAACTCTGCTGCGATTTTTGCCACGAATTCTGCTTTTGTCATAATTGTTCTCCTTTTGGTGTGTTAAAATCCATACTGATCATCTTTCCAACGTACTAACACTTTTTTGTCGTATTCCGGGAGGTTCAGCAACCCATCCTTGATTGCGTTGGCAACAACTCCGCCGGCAGAGTGCATGATTCTGTTGCCATGCAGCATGTAAAAGTACCACGCAAATGGGTACCCTACCAGATTATCAAACTGTTGCAGCTGCTCCATCACTCCATATGGTGACGCTTCCCAGTCTGGAGAGATTTCCGGAAGATCCAGACCGCCATCCGCTTCGGCCCACTGCGGGATCAATGAATACTGTTTTCGGCCTTTGGCATCAGTCCATTCGCCTGTTTGCATCCACCAGTGATCGCAAATCCTCGCCCCACCCGCCCCCGCGGAGCTTTGTGCCCAATCCTGGAACAATCTGAGTTCGGGCGGAACCAGGTCAAGCCAGTCTGGAGCCAGGTCTAGAAACGGAACATCATACGACTCAGACCAACCATCTTCGCCCGGTGTTATCTCCTGGACGTGGATTACCCTCTTCTCCATCTCTGGCAGCTCCGCAAGGCGGTTCTGCCTTTTCGACTCAACAAGATCACGTAGAAAACGGCGAATGTTGGTTATTTTTTCGAATTGGTATGTAGCCGGCGCCAGCTCCTGCCTTTCACCATCGCCGAACACAAGCGCAGGTCCTGAGAGTAGATCGTGTCGGCCTTCAGGAGTGAAAAAGGGCTTTGGATCGAACAACTGTTGGGTTGTCAGTTCTGGACCACACAATATCTCAAGCTGGTAAAATTGATCCGGATCAGGGCCATACGGAGCAACCAGGTAGAGGCAGCATCCAACTCTTTCGGTTCTTATCAAACCTTGATCTTTGTATTTTTGCCAAACAGTACGAGCGGAGCCGCCGGCCAGCGCCAGCTCCTGATCAACCCATTTTCCAAGGCGATCAGTTACGCGGTTTCCAGCGCCATCTATGATACCAACGCCCCAAGTACGTCCGTCGTATTCCTGTTGGAGCCGGAATGGTGTATTTGGATATCGTGAATTAAGGGCTGCGAGCAGCGGGCCATGGCCTGAAGTCGGAGTGATCGCGGCTATAATCTTGGTAAGTTCGTTTATGTTCAGGAGTTCAGGCGGCAATAATGTCCTCTGCTTGCTTGATAGGTTGCTTGTCGAACCGGTTGTCGATTATCTATTTGCCTGATTTTACTTTACCTGGGTTTGAAACCAGCATCATGTAATGCAATCTGAATTGCTTCAGCAGCATTTAGCACCCTTGTTGCGTCGTCATCATCAAACGACCTTTTCCCAAAATCATCATACTGGGCACGCTGTAGAAATTGTGCGAATGCATATGCTTCCTGTTTTTTGCACGTGAACGTTATTTGAACTATTGCCTTATCTTCTATCTTTGACTGTGCCATGCATCCCCTTTTGCAACAAACAAGCAATCAAACAAACAGTCAAGCAATCAAACAATCAACTGCCCTGTAAATATGATTTAAACAGCTCACGTAATTCAATGTCTGCAGCCATTCTTTCACCGTCCTTAAGTTGCTCTTTCGCAAAACCGCCAACCTTGTCGAGCAATTCTTGATAGAGAGGTGCCGATGGATCGCTGAGAAACGAATCAAATTGGGTGTCAAACTCGGCAGCTTCTATTTTGGACTTTGCTTCTCTATCTCGTTCCTGCTGTTGTTGGAGAGCTTCTGCTTTGATTTCAAGTAGTGAACGATAATTTGCAGGTTTTGGATAAAACCCGTTACGAGTAAGAATTTTGTAAAACCAGTTTGCAGAATTCTGAACGTCACCTCTTTCCAAAATATCAAAACGACCGTATCGAAGCGACATGATCATTTCTTCCTGAGTCATTTGGAATTCTGCCATCCAGGTTTGTATCTGTTTTTCAGTTACATTTTCTCCTGCCCAAAACCGAAGCTCCGGATCTCGGAGTAAGTCAGTAGTAGGTTTATCTTCTTCTAAAAAACTACTACTAAAAGAGCCGTTTGTTTGCTTGTTTGCCTGCCCGAGTGTTTGATTGTTCGGTTGTTTGCTTGATTGTCTAATTGACTGCCATGAAGACTGTTCGCTTGATTGCTCACCGCGAATTCTGGATATATACAGTGAGCAAAGGTGATTATTCAAAGCATATTCAAAACCTCTGAATGCATGTCCATTATGCCTGGTCTTGCTGGTAACGTACCCTTCCTTCATCAGGATATCTATTGATGTACGGGCCGTACCATAAGCGATCCCCGTCTCTGCACAGACAATATCCATGTTTGTTAATCCATTACCGCGTTCATACAAAAAAACCAGAATACGACCCTGGTTTTCGTTTAAAGGTAACCATGCGTGCTTCGGTGACTGTTTGAATGATTGCTCTGCTGAGTGTCTTATTGTTTGCTGAAACGGTTGTTCGAGTGTTTGTGTAGTAGACTGCTCGAATGATTGCTCGTTTGTTTGATTGTCTGATTGTCTGTCCGGTTGTCTGCTATCTTGCTGATATGTTTGCTCAATAGCTTGCTTGCTTGCTTCAGTGGTTGTCTGCCTGTCTGCTTGTTTGTTTGCCTGATCGTTTGCTTGACTGTTTGCTATGCCGGTTGTGTGACTGTTTGATTGTCTGTCTGAGTGTTTGTTTGTTTGCTCGATTGCTCGGCTAACTGGCAGAACGGAAACTGATTCAATAGTAGTATCTGATATTGATACTTTGACTTCTGATATTACTGGCTCAACAATATCAATAGGGCCGGTGCCAATTAAGACTACGGGTTCGATAAAAGGCTCTGAAACCTCTACTGATTGAGACAAAAGGGGAGGGTAGGTGGCCTCATCGTCAAGAATGGGAGCCATACCGCGGGCAATTTTTTCGGCAGTATCAACATGGACTCCCTTATTAAGAGAGGCCATCAGACTATCAGCAAGTGATGGACGCTTAGCCATTGATTAAACTCGGCTGCTGTTTTTCATCATCGATCAAGGCTATCAATTCATCCGCGAGTGCTCGATAACGTTTTGATCCCGAGCACTGTGGATCGTATTTCAAGCACGTAGTTCGCTGGAGTTCAGCTTGTTTGATAGAGTCATTCGTGGGTATTGTCGTATTGAAGGTATTGTCTGGATAGAGTTCCTTAACTTTTTCTATTATAACTTTTGATGAGCTGGTTCGCATATCTACCTTATTAACAAGTGTTTTCAGAAATCGGAGCTCTTTGTTAATCTTTGTAGCGCGAATGCTTTCAATGGAAGTATAAATCGAGGCCAAGCCGTCAAGTGAAAACCTGCTGCCAGCCTCGATAGGAACAATTATGCCATCCGCGCAGGACATTGCCATAATGACCCAAAGACCTAGTGACGGAGGGCAATCGATGATGGTCATGTCGTAGTGTTCTTTCGCGTAATCTCGGGCAAGGTTCTTCAGCAGTGCGTAGCTTTTGGCAGTATCCTGGTAGAGGTCGGCCTCAATTTGAGATGTGATCTGGGCGTTTGGAACAATATCAACCCCAAACTGGGTAGGGTAAATGCACTTGTTTATGGGGGTTCCTTCAGTAAAAGCCTCATAAAGTGTGTTTTCAGGGGTAGCATCACCCAGCAGCAATGAAGTTGCATTACATTGGGGGTCATTATCAATCAGGAGAACTCTTTTGCCGCGATTAGCTAAGGCAGCGGCAAGGTTGACGCTGCTGACGGTTTTGCCAACGCCACCCTTATTATTTACCATCGCTATTATCATAATAGATAGCCTCCACGTATGTTACATGGTATATACAGCGCTAAGTATTCAGATGTCAACATAAATTCAGTGACAAAAGTACGTATGATACTATTTTTGTGCACGATAACATAATTGGTAAGATACTGATGATTCGAGAACAGTCTGGGCGGTTATTAATCTGGGTTGTCGAGGTAAATTAATTTACAGGTAAAAAGGGTAGGGGAAGAAATATAATTGCAAAGAACTAAACGACGTTTTCATGGAGAAAAGGCATTTTTGTTGACGCTTGCTTAAGGAAATAACTCAGTCTGCTTCCAAACCTTTATGATCTTATGCGGCTTCTTCGAGAATGGATAATACCTCGGACAGCTAGAAACCACGGCAAAACCAAGCTGCTTGCAAGTCCTTCGGCAAGAGCTGCAGAGTTTGTTCGGCATATCTGTTTTCTCTATAGTTGATTTCTTTGGCACTTATTAAACTACCTTATCTCTTTTGACAATCGGATGTGGAAACAATCGACAGCAGTGGTATACTCATCACTACGAACAACAACCATAACAGCTACGCACAAAGAGCCATAATATGTTTGCAGATGACGAAAATGAGACAGTTTACGAAAATATTTTTGGAATAGCAATTACGGTTTTTTCCAATATAGATAGGGCGCTGTCATGGATGAATGCACCATGCAAGGAACTTGGCGGAGAAGTCCCGATCTATATGTTGGAAACAGACGCTGGCATTCAACAAGTTAAAGCGGAACTCGATCGAATATTGAATGCTCCAGTAAAAAAGACTCCGAAGGCGCTTCAGCAGGATTTGGACTTCTGATCATTCAATAATTACAAAAGTATAGGAAGTTATAAACTCGTATACAGGTGGTATAAGCAAAACCTCTATAACCCAATATATTTCTTATAACTATCACTGAACATCGATATTCTTTACGCCATCAGGGCGCCAGCTTGGCGGAATCACATGACTGCCAGCCCTTTCTTTCCCAGGTAACAAACTTCCAAAAGTAACAGCCATTTTACCAAACCGAGCGTTGACGGAATCCATTGCTTTTGTTGCCTCCAGCTTCTTGCGGTCCTCGATAAACAGTGGCAACTGTTCATCCTGGTGCTTGAGATTGCTTAGACTGATCCCCAGTAACCGCACGGGCTGTTCCAATTCGACAGTGTTTAGGATGGATAATGCCGCCCGGTAGATGTCGTCGCTCTGGTTAATGTGGCTCTTCAGAGTAGTTTGCTTCCCCCAGGACGAAAAGAAGTCCGCATACCGTACGTAAAGATGAATAGTCTTCCCGCTTACTTCATACCGTCTGGCTCTGCTACCGACCATTTCCGACAACTGCAGCAGAAACCGCTGAATCTCTACCGGATCGGAAATATCCTTCTCAAGGGTGCTTGAATGGCCAACGCTTTTGACATCATCCTCTTGTCCGTATTGCACGACCGGGCTGTTGTCGATACCTTGCCCCATTTCCTTTAACCTTTTGCCGACAATGCCGAATTTGCGGGAAAGTCTCTCTTCTTCGCACCGGCCCAATTCACCACAAGTATAAATGGACATCATATTCAAGGCTCTTTGCATCTTCTTGCCAATTCCACACAGCTCCTGGATAGGCATGCGCTCAAGAACCCGCGAGACGTTTTCTGGTTCTATGATTGTTAATCCATCAGGTTTCTGAAGATCGCTGGCCAGCTTTGCTAACAGCTTGTTTGGGGCGATTCCGATTGAGCACCGGAGGCCAAAGGAGTGATAAATACGGGCTTTGATGAGATGAGCTATGGTTACTGCAGATCCGAAAATAGAAAGACTATGTGTGACGTCCAGCCAGGACTCATCAATTGAAAAAGCTTCTACCTCCGGTGTATAATCACGGAAAATCTCATTGATTCTGGTAGATGTATAGGTGTACTTCTTATTGTCGCCGACAACGATTATCAGTTCTGGGCAAGCACGCTTACCCTCCCAGATTGCCATGCCAGTCTTCACACCCTTGGCTCTGGCTTCATAGGAGCTGGTAGTGATCACAGTTCGCCCGTGGCCGCCAACCACAGCAATAGGCTTGCCACGCAGGGCAGGGTTGGCCTGCTGTTCTACAGAGGCAAAAAACGCGTTTTGGTCGACGTGCAGCACTGTACGGTGTTCGGTCATAAGTTATCCACAAAGAAACTTGAAAACAAAGTTTATAGAGTATATCAAACCGGCATGAATACGTCGAGTGTGACAGTTTGCCGAAAAAAGAAGCAGAACATTAGCTGAGGTTAAATTATGTCTGTGGTAATCGGCGACATTCACGGTTGTGTGGAAAAGGTGCAAGCATTTCTGGCCTACAAGCCTGAGGAGGAACATATTGCCTTAGGTGATATTGTTGATTCTCCTTTTGAACCACCATCTCGGCAAATGGAGTGTTTGAATCTGCTATTTGATGCTGGGACCGTTCTTTTGTGGGGTAATCACGATATTCAGTATGCGAACTTGCTTGCATATCCGTGTTCTAGGAATATACAAAACAGCCCGGTTGCGCAGGTTGTACTGGAAAATCAGCATCGTTTTATGGCTGCGTATTCCGCAGACGGTTACATACTTACTCATGCCGGTGTGTGTACTCAAATTTCCAATGGATGTAGCGACCCTGTTGTACTTGCAGGACTACTAAATAATCGCTTGGCTGCTCATCGAGCTTTAATCAATTCTGCGCGAGATGCCGGTGAAATTTCTGTTGATAGTAGAGATCCAATCTTCAACGTATCGCGCCATAGAGGTGGCTGGGATGAATATAGCGGAATATTTTGGTTCGATCCGTTTTGTGAAGATACTCTAGATCGGGGTTTGCGGCAGATCTACGGTCACTGCGAAATTAACAAAAAGCCTGGCCTCGATGAATTTGGTCATATAAATCTCAATTATAATGGCAGAGATACGTGCTATCTGTTCGATACAAAAATGGACGATGTTGTGAAAATAAATTTTTGTCCAATGGACAAAGATGAGCTTGAGGACCTCTACTTTTGCCAAGTCACGAGACGATTACGTGGCGATTATTATAACACCTTTTGGCTTGAGGAATGGAATAGCAGAGGTGACTCCAGTGCTGATAGAGACTGAAAGGGAACAAAATGGCAATCATTATTGGCGACATACACGGTGATGTTGAAAAAGTGAAGGCGTTTCTGACTTACGAGCCAGAGTTAGAGCATGTCGCATTAGGTGACTTTGTTGACAATATAAAAAGCGGGGTAACCCTCAATGACGAGCTTACCTGCCTGGATATGCTGTTATCCTCAAACACGGTGCTCTTATGGGGAAATCACGACATTTGCTATACTCCTCAGCGCCCTTGGCGGTCTATGTCAGGTCATTCGCTTACCATTGAGGAAGTCAAATGCTTCGCCGCGTACAGTGATTACCTGAGAGAGCTGTACGTTGAAAACGGGGATTTATCAGTGAGGGACGTTTTCACTGACAGGTTCCGGCCGCACATAGATCGTATGAAGGCGGCCTATGCTGCAGACGGTTGGCTGTGCACTCACGCGGGAGTTTCCCCAGGGGTAGCAGCCATTATTCCGGCCGATATTTTAGCGGCTGGTTCTTCTGATATTGCTGAATGGCTAAACGAGGAATTTAAGCGAGAATTCCAAGTGCAGACATATATGACCAGCGAAGGGCCGAAGCGTTACGGTTATGGGCCGTTATTCCAAATCGATATCAGCCGCGGAGGCCTTGATGATTTCGGGGGGATCTTCTGGTTTGATCCAAAAAGGGAGATGACTGACCCGGGCCCGCTGGTTGGCCGGCAGATTTTCGGCCATACGCGAGTGCCTACTCCGGAAATAGGACCGCACTGGGTGAACATGAATAATTACGAGGAAGGGATTTGGGTCTACGATACTTTGAAGAATTGCTTGATTGATCTTGGATAACATCAGCATCCATTTTGGAGGGACAAATGAAAGCAACACTCGAATTTAATCTGCCAGAAGAATATCATGAGCATCTTGTTGCTACCCATGCAAGCGACTTTGCCGCGATCATACGGGAAATGGAACTGAAACTGAGAGGGTGGCTTAATAATGGTCATCAGTTTAAGGATGCCGATGAAGCGCTGGAAAAAGTGAGAGATTTTCTTTGGGATGAGATGGATGAGAGAGGCGTTAAGTCACTTGTAGGGCTGAATTAGGAGAGTAAGCTATGGAAATAACCCGCTTTGAAAACCAGCCAGTTGAAGTTCTTGATGCCGTCGTGTGCGATATATGCGGCCGCCGGGCGACCCCTGAAGATCATGAAGAATTCCCTAACATGATCAGGCTCAGCGACGTTGGTGGTTATAATTCCGATATCGGTGATGGGGTCCCATGGACTCTTGATATGTGCGAGGAATGTTTTATGGAAAGGCTGGGACAGTATATTCAACGGCAACCCTGCAATAACTATTCGTTTACCCAATTTGAGTAGATATGAACGTATTTGGGGAAATTATGCTAGAGCCTTTACTGGGATCGATAATAACTGAGAAGGTTTTGATCTTTATCCTTACAAGAGAAACTGGCTATCTAACCGAGATATCAAGATCACTCGATATTCCAATTTCATCGCTTGTAAAGCCTTTGGGTAACCTCGAAGCTGGAGGAGTATTGTTTAGTCAGCAGTACGGGAAGACAAGAGTTTATGCTTTTAATCCTCAATATCCTTTTCTGGCTGAACTGAAAGCCTTATTGGCAAAGGCATTCGAATACTATCCGCCAGAAATCAAAGATATTCTCCAAATGAATCGGCGCCGGCCTCGTAGGAAAGACAAACCACTGTAAAGGGCACGTGATGGCTATTATTATTGGCGACATACACGGTGATATTGCTATGGCCCATGCTTTCCTAAACTTCAAGCCGGAAGTTGAGCACGTGGCGCTCGGGGATCTTGTTGATTCAAGAACACAGGGGACAATTTTTGAAGATGAGCTCTCCTGCTTGAATTTGCTGTTGCGTTCGAACAGTGTGCTTCTGTGGGGGAACCACGATCTTGCATATCTACCGCGCTGCCGCTGGCAAAACTTCTCCAATTATCCAGACAGAGCCGAGACTTTTGAATATATTTACAGAGGGGAGAGGGGACGATTCAAGGCTGCACATTCGGTAGATGGATGGCTCTGCACTCATGCTGGTGTGTCAACTACCCTCTCGGCAACTTTAAGTAAAGGCCTATGGGATTATCAGGATTCTGGAGCAATTGCAGAATGGTTGAACGGAGAATTTGAATGTTCTGGAATGAGCGGGCCACTTTTCGCCAGAGACTGGACCAGGGGCGGCGATGATAAATATGGTGGCATATTCTGGTATGATCCGAATAAAGAGAGTGCCAGACCGGACAGTCGCGTAAAGCAGTTATTCGGGCACACTCAAGAGCCTGGGCCTATGAAAAAACCCACCTGGGTCAACATTCACATTGAAAGTGGCCTTGGACATTGGGTCTATGATACTGAAGTTGACGATTTTGTTTGCTTGCGGTCGTGATGTTGATTGAAATGGTGGCCGAGGAGGCGTTGTGGTTTTATTTGTAATTATCGGTCTGGCTTCAATAATTTCCTTGTTTACATATCTCCAGTGGCGAAAAAAAGTAATTCGGACGACGGATAGTAATGTTTTCTGGTGGAAAGTGTCACTAACTTTTGCCTATTTCGCTCTTTTTGGAGCATTTGTAGGCGTACTCATTTATTAGAGAATATATGAAACTGACCTGGCTAACCGACATACACCTCAACTTCGTTGGACGCAATGAAGTTAACACATTGTGTTCAGAAATAATGAATTCAGGCGCAGATGCTGTTCTGATCACCGGAGATATTGCATCTTCGATGCATCTCTGCAAATACCTGGAATACCTCTCCGACAATCTCAAAAGGCCAATTTACTTCGTTCTTGGCAACCACGATTATTATGGCAGCTCTATTCAAAAGGTAAATCATGATGTGCGTTTTCTGGCGGAGAAACACCAGAGCTTGATCTGGTTGACTCGATCCGAAGTTGTTGAACTGTCTCCGGATACTTGTCTGATTGGACACGAGGGGTTGGCTGACGGTCGACTGGGAGACCCGGAAGGATCGCAGGTTATGCTTAACGATTATCTTCATATTGAGGAACTGCACCAGACAACTAAAGAGCGGCGCCTGGAAGTGCAAAACAAGTTGGGCGATACAGCCGCACAGTACATACGTGCGCAGCTTATAAAGGCATTGAAACGTGGGTATAGCAACATCATTGTGGCACTGCACGTGCCACCGTTTGCTGAAGCCACCTGGCACGAAGGGCAAAGATCAAATGATGATTTTCTGCCTCATTTTGGATGTAAAGCAACAGGTGATGTTCTTCAAAGCGTTATGAAAAAAAATCCAGGCGTGAATATGACTGTTTTCTGCGGCCATACTCATAGTAGTGGTACTGTTGACATTCTTCCGAATCTGCGAGTGAAGACTGGGAGCGCTGTCTACAGGCAGCCAAAGATACAAGAGGTATTAGAAATTGGTTAAAACACACAGTATCAAAGAGGAATGACAAGGGCTCCCGCCATGAATTTCCTCGTTGATACTGTAGCAAAACTTTCGATGGCAGCTCGGAGGCGCCTGGGGTCCATTTCCGGTACTTTCGCCTTGATCCTGACTAGGACAGCTTCACGATCTTCTGCCAATTGGGACAGATTGTTAATCAGGTCGACTAAGAGAAATTCAGGGGTAACTTCTTTTGGGAACTGCGCTTTCCGGTGGAACTCAAAAACTTGCCCACCCAGTTCAATGCGGCCGTTACGTTTGTGATTATAAACTATCTGATAATTGTAGAGCTGCGTTGTTCCTAAGCCAAGGGCATTATAGTCATTTGGTGACACCACTAAATAATCATTGCCGTTCAAGAACGAGTTGAGCAGTTTATCAGTGGAGGCAGGCAATACGCCAAATCTGGAGTGTTGTGGGCATAGGTAAAGTCCCTTATAAACTTTAATCAGGCTGCCATTTTTGATCAAGCCAGCTAAATCGCGGTCAACACTGCGTGACCAATTTGCAAGGTTGGAGCGGCGGTAAACTTCTCCTGGCTTCAGGTGGGCTTTTACTTTATCATAATTGATCATGACATCAGCATACAGCAGACTACCGAATATTCCAAAAAAATCTGAATCCCTTCTCCACAAGGAGACTTTATGCTAGTGACTGTTTCTGGAAAACAGAATGAAGATAAAACGGCCAGTAATCGTCAAAAAGAATTGCAGGAAAAAATTAAGAAACGTGCAAACTATTCTTTAGCGATTCTTGGGATGGCTTTTGTTAGAAATGGTTCCGGGCGTTTTCTGAACGTTCGGACAGCGCAACTCCCTCGCACAGCGCCTTAACGTCAGTCCCAAATCATTTGTAAATGTTTTTCAGAGAACCTCTTCTATTTTATATCCGGCATATGTGGTACGAGGTTGTATCCATGCAAAAAACAGTAATAAACAGATCAATTAGATCGACTGCACCGATTTCCTGGACAAGAAAAGCAGCATTAAGGAAACGGCATAGTTCTGAGCGTTTGCAAAATAGCAGCTTAGAGCCCATTGAAATAATTAAAGGGAAGATGCGGCGAAACGTATTTTTTTTTGCAGGAGTCAGTTTTTGCGCGATAATGTGCATCGTCGCTAATATAATTGACTTTTATCAGCACGGTCGCATCGACAGGGGTGTCTTCACACTCAGCTGCATACTGTTATTCGTTGCAACACCATTGGCGTTAGTGGCTGCATGGGAAAACCAGCAAAAGTTGAAGGTACGCATGGCGAGACACGAAAGAGATAGCGGTTTAACATGATTTGGATCACCGGCGACCTCCACGGAGGCATGACTGCATACCACATATCGAACGCTGTATTTAAGCCAGCCAAACGTGGCGATATAGTGATTTGTACCGGAGGCTTTGGCGGCGTCTGGTGGCCCGACTACCATACCAACGCAAAGCATAAACGTGACGAGGATTTCTTTTTGGGCTCAAAACTACGGCAGCGTGCACTATGGCTTGCCGTGGATGGTAATCATGAAAATTTTGCCCGCCTTTTCGGTGGCGAATTCCCACTGGTCGATCTCTTTGGCGGTAAGGCCTACAAGATCCGAGAGAATGTCTACTATTTGAAACGTGGAGAGGTATTTACCATCGAGGGGCAGACATTCCTGGCCTTTGGCGGAGCAAGGAGTCACGATAAAGATCCTGGTTGGATTACTCCGCCGCTATCTTCCTACGGTTATGGCGGACGCGAGTGGAACAAGGGCCGTACTGAAGGCAAAGACTGGTGGCCTGAGGAAATTCCGTCAGAAGATGATTTTGCAAATGCTTGTAGAAATTTGGATAGGGTAGGGTGGAGTGTAGATTATGTGATCTCGCATACGTGCCCCGAAAGTCAGCATAATGCGTTCGACAAGGCAAGACTTCTAAAGGATCCGACAGAGAGCATGCTACAGGAACTATTGAATAGAGGGCTTTCCTTTGGCTCCTGGCATTTCGGGCATTTCCATTGGGAGCACAGAGTTGACCGGTTTGAATGCCATTATAATAGTGTGAAACAGCTTGTTCCATCGGAACTGGGAGAGAATTAAAATGAGGTTTATTGATTACAAAAGCCTGCTGAAGGCTATGAACCTTAGTTCAAATCAAAAGAAAGTATTGCACGCCATATGTTTAGCACCATCATCACACCCATACTCTTACATTCGTATGTCTCCGGACTACAAACTTACTTCTGGTGGTATCCGGTCAGGCCTTAAAAGACTGCTATTTTTCAACGCTATCATAAAGGACAGCGCTGGTGTTTGGCGCCTGAGTAATCAAGGTATGCAGTCTTGGTTATTTGCCGTCAAAGAGAAGTCGATGGACGACAGCGAGCCTCTTCGCTGGGGTGAATGGCCATAAAGCCCCACCTTAGCGGCGGCGTTTCTGCTTATAAATAGCGTACGTGAGATATGCAGCTATTGCAAGCATCCCGCCCATCGAAAATAAAAAAGCTTCGAATGGTGTCATA
>CAIYDX010000209.1 GCA_903925005.1 uncultured Geobacteraceae bacterium | reverse complement strand
TCAATCTGCCAGCCATCTTCACCAGACTGGTCTACGCTGCTACGCATACCGGATGCCGTCCGGAATGGTTTTTACGACTAGCGCTCTTTTAGAACGATTCAGGTTATCCAATACCTCGCGAATTTTCATCAGCAGCTCTTTTGGCGTGAAAGGCTTGGGAAGATAACTCATCACTTCATCAAGCCCTCCCTGGCTGACTACCACGTCCTTTGCATAACCGCTGCAGAACAGCATCCGCATTTTCGGATCGATGTTTCGTATTGCATCATACACCTCTCGGCCATTCATTTTCGGCATAATGACATCGAGGATCACCATACTGATTCGTCCTCTCTGTTCGCTAAACTTCTCCAGGGCATCCGCGCCATCAACCGCCACAATAACGGAATAGCCAAACTCTTGCAATATTTCCATGGCAAGCGTTCGGGTCATTTCATCGTCTTCGGCAAGCAGGATAAAGTCCCCCCCCTGAGCCCCCTCCATCTCCTCTTGCTTTATTTCCTCGGTAACGGCGGGGAACGAATTAAGCAGCGGCAGGAAAATCTGGAAAACAGTGCCGATGCCTAACGTGCTGTGGCTGACTATATAGCCGTTATGTTCCTTTATAATGCCGTAAACGATCGAAAGGCCCAGACCGGTCCCCTTGCCCAGCTCTTTGGTGCTGTAAAACGGTTCGAAGATATGCTTGGCAGTTTCGGCCTCCATACCCTCACCGTTGTCGCTGAATGTCAGAAGAGCATAAGAGCCGGGCATGCCGAATCCTCTGGCAAGAACGAAATCCGAATCAAGAGTGACCGCTTCGGTTGTGATAATGATTGAACCACCTTGCGGCATGGCATCACGGGCATTGGTCGACAGATTCATCAGCACCTGCTCGATCTGACCGCTGTCAACCAGAACCGGCAGCATTTTCCTTTCAAGGTTGATTTCGAGGCGGATATTTTCATTGATAAGCCGGAGCAGCAGCTGATGCACACGGTTTATAATTTCATTAAGGTCCACAATAACCGGATGCGATTCCTGTTTGCGACTGAAGGCCAACAGCCCCTGGGTAAGGCTTGCGCCGCGTTCAGCGGTAGTGATAATCTGCTCGGCGTTCTTTTTCAGCGGGCTGTCGTCAGGAAGCTTGATTTGCATGATACTGGCATACCCGACAACCGCCGTCAGAATATTGTTGAAATCGTGAGCGATACCGCCCGCCAGTTGACCAACCGCATCCATCTTCTGGGAATGACGCAGTTGCCCTTCCAGCTGCTTCCGTTCGGTAATATTTTCCTCGATGGCAATAAAATGGGTGATTGTATCGTTCTCGTCCCGTATCGGAGCGATCAGCGCCTGCTCCCAATAAAGATCGCCATCCTTATTGCAGTTATGAAATTCGCCACGCCATTCGCCGCCCGTAAGAATTTTGTCCCAGATCCATTTCAATTCATCGGACCGGGCATCTTCCATTTTGAGAATGTTCAATTTCTGGCCGACAGCTTCTTCAAAACTGTAGCCGGTCAACTTGCTAAAATGCGAATTAACGTATTCGATGGTGCCCAAGGTATCAGTAATCACGATTGAAGCCGGACTCTGTTCAACCGCCACGGAAAACTTCCGCAGATGTTCTTCGGCGCGCCTTCTCTCGGCCAATTCACGCTGTGATTCTTCGTTAAGCCTGGCGTTTTCAAGAGCGAGAGAAGCCAATTCGCCAAACTGCACAAGGAGTTCCATCTGTTGATCATTAAAGACAACTCCGCTCTCAATAGACGCCAACCCAAGCACCCCGGCCACCTTGTCGCCGACTTTAAGCGGCACACCAGCCATGGCATACAGGATATTACGATCGGCATCCTGGAGACGCCCCTCCCAATGGCTGTAATCATCGACTTTTACCGGTTCTCCGGTAACCCAAACACGACCGGAAACCCCCTCTCCCGGTTTAACCGGGTGGTGACTAAGAATGTCGTAAATCCCGCTTTGATAGACCATATTCAATTCCGTGCCATCCGGATTTACCAGATACAAAAAGCAGTGTTCCGTCCCGACCAATCTTCCCGAGCGGGTAACAATCGCCTGCAGCACGCTGGCGACATCCAACCTCTTGATCAGCCCGAGCGTGGTATCGTGCAGCGCCTGCAGATACTCGTTCTGACGTTGCAGCTGGGCATCGGCGCGTTGATGGCGTTCCAGATTTTCCTCCAGCAGCAATTGCTGCCGGTCTGTTTCCCGGATAAGGTCGTTAAAGGCATGCCCCAGTGTCGCTATTTCATCTTCCCCCTGCACCGGAAAGAAACGATCGTCACCCTCTTTATCCTTCAACTTCTCCACATGGTTGGTAAGCAAAATGACAGGGGTAGTGAGACGATTCAGATAGCGGCGCATGAACCAGAACATGGGCAATAAAAGCAGCGACAGAGAAATCAGAAATATCAGCTGAAGTTGCTGACTGGAAATGGATTCTTCGATATATCCCTGCAGGAGATGGTGAATTAAAAACAGCAGGCAAATTAACGCCGTCATTGCAGACAGGGGAAAGATAACCGTGGCTTTGGTTTTCAGACTGCATCGAAACATAATCACACCCTAAGAGCTGTCAAAGCAATTGACTGCATTTTCGCAACGATACCACATTTATGTGAAGTTGGTTATATTGAATTTGATCCTCCACGATAATTAAAATGCAGCTGATGCCTGACTAATTCCGGAGGGATCCGCCCCTCGATTCCGCTAACTTTTATTTGGACAACTGCCTGCCCATCAAGTAATATAGCAAATTTAACAGGCAGAAAGAGGAGCATTTAATTGGACAAACTCATCATCAAAGGCGGCAAAAAACTTAAGGGCGATGTGACGGTCAGCGGTTCCAAGAACGCGTCGCTCCCTATTTTTGTCGCGACAATTCTGGCCCCCGGCATTAACCAGATCAGCAATGTACCGTTTTTGCGTGATATCAACACCACCATCAAGGTTCTGGAATCTCTTGGCGCCCGCGTCGATGGCAACGGCAACATCGTCAAAATTGATACGACCGACATCACCAGTCATGAGGCAACCTACGATCTCGTCAAAACTATGCGGGCGTCGGTACTGGTATTGGGACCGCTTTTGGCTCGCTTCGGCAAGGCGCGGGTTTCGCTGCCCGGCGGCTGCGCCATCGGTGCACGTCCGATCAACCTGCACCTGAAGGGGCTTCAGGCGCTTGGTGCTGAAATAACCCTAGAACATGGCTACGTTGAAGCAAAATGCAAACGTCTCAAGGGCGCACGCATCAATTTCGACATTTCAACCGTCGGCGGCACCGAACATCTGATGATGGCCGCCGCAACCGCCAAGGGCGAGACTTTGCTGGAGAATGCGGCCCGCGAACCGGAAATTGTCGATCTGGCTTTATATCTGAACCGGATGGGAGCCAAAATCGATGGAGCCGGTACCGACACTATCCGGATTCAGGGAGTATCAGAGCTTTCCGCAGCCAATTACGAGGTCATGCCGGACCGGATTGAAGCCGGCACGTTCATGATCGCGGCCGCAATGACCGGGGGCGATATCCGTATCCACCGCATGAAGCTTGAACATCTCGATGCCCTGGCTTTCAAGATGCAGGATGCCGGAGTCGAGATTTCCAGCCGTGATGGCGTTGTAAGGGTCAAAGGTCCTAAACGGGTCAAGAGCGTCAATATCAAGACCCGCCCCTACCCAGGCTTTCCGACCGATATGCAGGCCCAGTTCATGGCCATGATGTGCGTTGCGGATGGAGCCAGCGTGATCTCGGAAAATATCTTTGAAAACCGTTTCATGCACGTATCCGAACTGCAGCGTTTTGGCGCCGACATCACGGTTGAAGGAAGCACGGCAACGGTCAAGGGGATTAAGACTCTATCCGGCGCTCCGGTCATGGCCACCGATCTGCGCGCCTCGGCATCGCTGATCCTGGCGGGCCTGGCTGCCGACGGCACTACGGAAGTATCTCGCATCTACCATTTGGACCGCGGTTATGAGGCGATCGAGAATAAATTTGCCGCACTGGGTGCGGATATCCAAAGGGTAAAGGAATGAGTGACTGGATAACCATAGCAATCCCGAAAGGGCGTATCCTGGAAGAATCGGTCGAACTGTTCAGCCGGATCGGCATAGATTGCCGCGAACTGCTCTCCGATTCCCGCAAACTGATCTTCGAAAATGCGGAGCAGCACATTCGCTACATGATTGTGCGGGCAACCGACGTCCCGACCTATGTGGAATACGGCAGCGCCGATCTTGGCATCGTGGGCAAGGACACGCTGATGGAACAGAACAAAGATGTCTATGAACCGCTCGACCTGAAATTCGGCTACTGCCGCATGATGGTCGCGGAACCGGCCAATCTGGCAAAGGGTGATGACCCTTCCCGCTGGTCGCACATCCGCATCGCCACCAAATACCCGCATGTGACGGAAAACTATTTTGCCGCCAAGGGGGTACAGGTTGAGATCATCAAACTCTATGGTTCCATCGAGCTGGCGCCGCTGGTCGGCCTCTCCGACCGAATCGTCGATCTGGTTTCAACCGGTGAAACGATGCGACAGAACGGCCTCGTCGAGGTCGAGACCATTGCCGAGATCACCACGAGATTGATAGTAAACCGGGCCAGTCTGAAAACAAAAAACGCTCGCATATCACAAATCATACAGGGATTGGAGCTGGTGCTCCAGTCGAACTGAGCAGGGTAAATTATGCTTTTTCTCGATATCAATGATTCCGGTTTCGCTCAGAAGTTTGACGCCATTCTCTCGCGCGGCGAAGAAAGCGGTCGCGATGTTGAACAGGTGGTGCTCGATATCATCGACGCTGTCCGAAAGCGCGGCGACGAAGCGGTTCTGGGACTGACCCGCCGTTTAGACCGGCTTGAAGCTGCATCAGTGGCCGAGCTGGAGGTATCCGCCAAGGAGATCGAAGCCGCCTTTGCCCAGGTTTCCGCCGAAGATATTGCCGCGCTACAGTTGGCGGTCAAGCGGGTTACCAGTTTCCACGAAAAGCAGAAACAGCAGACATGGATATCCACCGAAGAGCCTGACATCATGCTGGGACAGAAGGTCACACCGCTACCCAGGGTCGGCATCTACGTTCCGGGGGGAAAGGCAAGTTACCCGAGCAGCGTCATAATGAATGCCGTACCGGCCCGCGTGGCAGGGGTCGGCGAAATAATCATGGTTGCCCCCTCCCCCAACGGCGAGATCAGCCCACATGTCCTCGTAGCTGCCAGCCTTTCCGGCGTTGACCGTATTTTCAGGATCGGCGGCGCGCAGGCTGTCGCGGCTCTGGCATACGGCACGGCAACAATCCCGCGGGTTGACAAGATCACCGGTCCTGGTAATATTTATGTTGCCACCGCCAAAAAGCTGGTATTCGGACAGGTCGGAATCGACATGATCGCCGGACCGAGCGAGATTCTGGTTATCAATGACGGCAGCGGCAACCCGTCTCACATAGCCGCCGACCTCCTCTCCCAGGCAGAGCATGATGAGCTGGCATCATCAATCCTGATTACGACCGACCGCTCTTTTGCCGAAAAAGTAGCCACCGAAGTCGAACAGCAGTTGTCAAAGCTATCCCGTGAGGCAATTGCCCGCGCTTCCTGGGAAAAATATGGAGCAATAATTGTGGCCGATACCCTGGACGAGGTAATTGCCTTCTCCAACCGCATTGCGCCGGAGCATCTGGAACTTGCGGTGGCTGACCCATTTGCTATTTTGTCACAGATAACCAACGCCGGCGCGATTTTCATGGGGCATTGGACTCCCGAGGCGGCCGGAGACTATCTTGCCGGGCCGAACCACACCTTGCCGACCGGTGGCACGTCCCGCTTTTTCTCCCCGCTCTCGGTGGATGACTTCGTCAAAAAATCCTCTATCGTCTATTTTTCCAAAAAGGGTCTGCAGCGATTGGGAGCCGACATTGTCAGAATCGCCGATCTGGAGGGGTTGGAAGCGCACGGTCGATCAGTTTCGATACGGCTGAAAAAAGACAGGCATTGAAACATTCGACATCCATCCAGTGTAAATATTTGCCATCCGATATTGTAGTGGTAATATTTACTTGAAATTCGTAAATTTAATTTCAGCCAGGGAGGCTTTGTATGCGCTTGTTAACACGCTCGGATTTTGATGGTATTTGCTGTGCCGTGCTCCTGAAAGAGCTGGGGCTGATGGATGAAATGGTCTATGCCCATCCCAAGGATCTGCAGGACGGCAAAATTCTGCTTGGTGAAAACGATATCCTGGCAAATGTGCCGTATGTTCCTGGGTGCGGACTTTGGTTTGATCATCATTCCAGCGAACATGAGCGTTATTCCAAAGAGCAGGGGCAGATGGTATCTGAGGGGAAGTTCAAAGGATGCAGCAAACCGGCCCCCAGTGCGGCGCGTGTCATCTGCGACTATTATGGCGCCGATAAGTTTGAGCGGTTTACCGAGATGCTTGAATATGTTGATAAGGTTGATTCGGGACAGCTGACCGAAGGCGAGATCCTGGATCCACAGGGGTGGGTGCTGCTGGGATTCATCTGCGATCCAAGAACCGGTCTCGGGTATCACAAGGGGTACCGAATCAGCAATCTTGCCTTCATGAATGATCTGGTAGACCATATCAGGACAAAAACCATTGATGAGATTCTCACTCTGCCGGATACCAGGGAACGAGCTGAACTGTATAAGGACAACGACCAGAAGGCGCGGGAGTTTATCCTGCAACGCTCACGGGTTGACGGTCGGGTGCTGGTTACCGACGCCCGCGGATCGGAAGAGATTCCGCCTTCAAACAGGTTCCTTGTTTATTCGCTCTATCCGGAGACTAATATATCAATACGAATGATCGATGGCCGCGGGAAAGAGTTTGTGGCCATTTCAGTCGGCTACAGCATCCTCAACCGGACCGCCACCGTTAACGTCGGCTCACTGATGCTCAAGCATCATGGCGGCGGGCACACCAAGGTCGGCACCTGTCAGGTGCCATATGACCAGGCTGAC
The DNA here is from genome assembly GCA_903925005.1 of uncultured Geobacteraceae bacterium. Taxonomy (GTDB): domain Bacteria; phylum Desulfobacterota; class Desulfuromonadia; order Geobacterales; family Pseudopelobacteraceae; genus JACRCG01. The sequence continues at coordinate 276 of CAIYDX010000209.1, read as the reverse complement.
GCTGTGCTGAAGGAGCTGATTGAGGCTTGCAACTCATAGTCGGCGCCATTAACAATCAAGGTAAAATATAAACGTAACAAAAAAGCCCCGATTCTTCGGGGCTTTTTTGTTACGTCGCGACAGCAGCAGCTTTTTTATTTTTTAGACAAAGGCGTATTATTCTTCATATCAAGAAGTTCATTGATACTTGTAAACAGTTTGTCGGGTAACAACGGTTTTTGAATAAAGTTGAGATGTTCTATGCCGCCGAGAGAGAGCGTTGAATAACCACTCATC
>CAIYDX010000208.1 GCA_903925005.1 uncultured Geobacteraceae bacterium | reverse complement strand
CCAGCCGGTCGGTTAACGTGTTGAAAAATGAACCCCCTGTTGACTTTGTCAGCAGGGGGTTTTGTGCGTTCTTTGCCCACATTTACACTTACCTGTTATCAAGTATCTCGCTGATAGTGTTGATGGATTTCGATAAACCTAACCTCATGGCTGGCGTTCTTTTGTCTTTCCCAGGTTCAACAAAGTTATAAAACACTCTGAATATCTCCAGCATCTTACCAACACTTGCCGGATTATATGGACTGTAACCGTACCACTTACGCCCTTCACTACTTGAGGTAGCAATGGGCCGCTCCAATAGTGACAACCGCCTTCTGGCCTGCATAAAGAAACGGTCTATCCCATGCAATGTCACCTTACTGTAAAGACTGGCCAAGTGATCAGCGTCATATGCTTTATCCTGAAGATCGGTTAACCAACAGATTGCCTTTTCTGGCTCGCTCATATCTGGGAAAGGATAGAACAACCACCGGTCACGCCATTTGCCGATATCCACCAGTTCATTCAGCCGCTCCTTAATGACAATATGCCGGAGATCATGGTCAGTCAGCGGTTCGTATGCAGCACTCGTTGCTCTGAAATCAGCAAGATCTCTAACGCTATTTGCTTTGAGCCTACGCTTCTGGTTAATAGTCAGATCTTTATTGACACTGACATAGAAAGCCTCGCAGCGTTTTTCCAACACCTCTATCCAAAAAGCTGACAAACACGCAGCCCGAATACCCGATTCTTGGTCCAGGTAAAACCTGACCTTTCCGACGCTGGCAAACAAACTACGAAGAAAGAAAAAATGCCCGTACAGCGTATAATCCGAGTGTATAAGCATGCCATTGTACGGAAGGGATGTCTCCGTTGTCTGGATGTCAGAGGTCTCTACGTCTTCCCGTTCGGCGGCTTCTGAATATCCGTCTTCGATTGAATCACGCAGAAATTTCTTCCGACGTCTTCGCAACGTATTTTTTCCACACGCAGCCAAGTAATCCTGAGCCAGCCACACTCTGGCGTAACGGCGGAACGGAGACCTGAGCAAGTTGTCGCCTAATTTCTCAGCATCATTCTCGACGCTCTTAGCATCAATATTTGCATCGTAGTTGACATGAATGCCAAAGATGTAGCTGGTCTTGTTGTCGGCACTTCCTAATGCATTCAGGACAATATTGCGTTTATCCTCAGCTTGCATCCAATTGATATTGTAGTTCTGGCGATCCACTGAGAGATAAAGCCTGGGAATAACCATTTGCGGTAGTAACCGCTCGTAAGATGCGGCAAAAGTAAGGCACTGCTTATGAATAAAGTCAATTTTCCTGTATAACGTGTCCATAGAGATGTTCGCTGTTTCACAGATGCGTTTTAAGGGCATCTTGTTTACCAAGAGCCTGAACACCATTTCATTGATATCTGGAAGCCGTTGCCTGAGTGTGGTCCGGCTTGATACAGCAAATGTAGTATTGCAGATCCTGCAACGATATCGCTGAGAGCCCGACGCTGTTTTCCCGTATGAGTAATATGCCTTTGGGGTTTTTATTCCGATGAGTCTATTGTCACACGATTCATTTGGACAGGTAGGTTCTTTGGCCAGGCTTAGATATTCTGCAAGTCGAATAATCTCTTCGCTGATAGCTATATTGCTTTTTAAAGGAGGTGTTTCCCCACACAGTAAACATTTGACTTCAGTTTTATGGCTGGCACCTTCAACTTTATAGGTGTCACCTCGAGCATTTGCTCGCCTTCCTCGTGGTTGACGTTCTTCCGACGCCGGATTTCCAAAGTTTGGACAAATTGGATTTTTGCAGAAGTTGACCTGTAACCCATTATCGCCTGAAGGAATTCGCTGACCTGAGATTGTTTGATGTTGCATAAATACAATACCCCTTGGCCGGAATCAGCTAAGGGGTATTGTACGCTCAACTTCGATTTTTTCAACACTTTAACCGACCGGCTTGGTATGAGGACTCGCCTTTTTATATATTCAGTACCGTAACGGTGGTTACTTTTCTTCAGCGACCGTCCTTGAAGTATCCCTTTTCGGTTCCCATCCCTGCCATACGTATGACGGATCTATCATCGAATCATAATAACCGGGCTGAGGAACCATGCAAAAAAGAGTTTCAACTATTCCGATCAAGCCTCGATAAAAAGTCATCCCTGTTCCCTTGATCGGCCCGATGATATAGCCGACCGGCCCCATGTCACGCCCGGTAAGGATCGTCTGCTTTGGCAACTCAACAATGCTGGTGAAAGTATTGGTGACTCCCCGAGTTAGTTTGATGGCCATCTTCTCTGCAATCATTTCCGGTTGCTGATCGGCAGTCGCCTGCCCCGGCCCTATCACAATAAAAACTGATAAAAGTGCTGAAAGCAACAGAACAGTTTTCATACGGTCTCCTCTTTTCATTTATTTTCAGACTCTTACCACAAACATACCCTGTGCGCAAGCTTCACAGGTCAAAAAGAGTCGGCTCTTTTGGCAGGAAGGGTTCAAACCGTTTTTGTACGTGACGCAGTTTTTCTATGTAATAACGAACATTGATATCCGGATGTGCCGGGTCAAAAGCAGTCACCGAACGACACTGTTCATATGCGGCTGCATCCCGGCTCGAACCGCAGACATAGAAGCTTATCCGATCACCGGCACGGTAGGGGCTGCCCGAAGCAAGGGCGATTTCAAAGGCGGCCGAATGATTGCGCTTGCCGGAACGAAGTTTTTCACTATAGCTGCCGGGCGACTCGTTGAGAGTCTCGCTACGGGCCACCCATGCGACATCTATGTTGCACGCCCTGATTTGTACAACATACTGATCAAATAGCCGCTCCACCATTTCAGCTTTTCCGGTCAGCAGAAGTTCGATAACATCTCGCATGAATTCCCGCAGATATGGTTCCAATGAGCGCGAACGCAACCCGCTCCCCTTGATGATGATTCTGCCGCCATAATTCTGCAGCGCGTAGTTTTTAGTTTTATAGGCAAACATTGACTGATAACGCCCGTCCAGATCGACCTCGATTCCTTCAGGCAGCTTTTGGGATATGCGTTGTACCAGCGCCTGTTCCGACTCCTCGGATGTGCAGCTGTCCGGCGGTTTGAAATAGATGCCGTCAGTATCAACCTCAACCGGCACTGCACCTTCAGATACAAGCAGATCGATCATGTTTCTGATCGTGACCCGACCAAGCCGGGTCACTTCGGCTGCGGCAGCCGGATCGGAGAAGTTATGCAGCGCCGCTCCCAGATAACCATAAAACGAATTGATCAGCACCTTGAATACCTGTTGAAGCGCATCGAAATAGCGGCGTTCAGAATCCTCATCGGAATCCCGTGCCATCTGCTTGGCGGCCAGACGAAAACGGCGCAAATCCGCCAACATTGGCAGAAACAACCCCAGGCAGTCCTTGGCGGGCGAAAGGTGGTATGCCAGCATCAATGATGGATAAAGCGACGCCACATCACAATGTGCTATCGGGCCGACCACCCCTGTAAACGACGACTCAGTATATCCTCCCTCGAATGGGGTGGTGCCGGAAGTTCGGGCAGGGATTGTATGACCGCAATAGAGATATTCGCGCAGAAAGAGCGCATTAATGCGGGTGGCGTTGCCGCGAATGACGCAGTTTTGAAAGGAGTATGGGAAAATGCGGCTTTGTAGAAACCAGGGATAGCCAAGGAGCCGGAACAGTGAAAGTGACTCCCGGACATCATCCAGATTGTAGCGATAGAGTTGTTCCGGATCACTCCGGAATACCGCCGAAATCTCATCGCCGTCAAGGTAGGTACGATCTTCGGCGGCTATCCTAAAATGTCGTGCAACCGCTTTTAGTCCGTGACTTTCAAGGTTGCGGCCTGCCATGTCATAGTGCTGCACCAGGAAGTAGGTATCGATTATATGCCGGCCATAAATATCCCAGCGGGGGTATTCAAGCGTCCTATCCGCCAGACTCCAGCGGGCACGCGGAGTAATATGAGGCGGCGCTCCGTTGCGTCCCCAGTTCAACCGTATGCCGTGCATTTGCGCCCGCCGCCCGATGTAATCGAGATCAAAGCGGAATATGTTGTGACCGGTGATTACGTCCGGATCACAGCTATGAATCGCGTTGTTCAAGGCCAGCAGCATTTCCGGCTCTGTCAGCCGGTCGCCCCGCAGCACGATCTCCTCGCCATGAGAATCCTTGAGTGCAATCGAGATGATACGGTCTTCCGGTCGCTCCGGATTCGAAAAAACATAGCCATCGGCACATGCTGTTTCAATGTCAAGCGCCAGGCAGCGCAGATCGGAAAATTCCAATCCCTTAAAGAGAGTAGTGCCGCTGGACAGCATGTATTGATGAGAAAAATCGGGAAAAAACAGGTAGGGAACATCGGGAGCAGAATAGCTTTTGCCGGTTTTTGCCGCCAAAAAATCGCGCGCGGTCAGGCACTCACTCCAGGAATCAAACAGCAGCTGGCAGCGGAAAAAGTCGTCACCCTCCAATTGTCGCACAGAGCAGGGAACGCGGCAGCCGGAAACCATCACAGGATCATTGACCAGGATAAACGGTTGAAACGGTTCATCATGGAAATGAACGCGATCGCCGGTTCTGAAAAATAGTCGGATAAAGTGGCCGACCGACTCCACCGCGATGATGCCGGATCGTTCGTCGCGGCCGAAAAGCTGCGGGTTATGTCCGATCGTGGTGGTTGGCATGGCTTGCCCTGCGTTCGATAAAAAAATAGGGCGGTCAATTTAACCGCCCTAATGTACTCAATCTCCGGACTAGATGCCCGCTTTCTGTTTTAGCAGGGCGGCTTTGTCGGTCTTTTCCCATGAAAATTCAGGTAGCTCGCGCCCGAAGTGACCATACGCGGCCGTTTTGCGATAGATCGGGCGGAGCAGGTCAAGCTGTTCGATGATGGCGCGCGGACGCATGTCGAATACTTCACGAACCAGCTCGGCCAGACGAGCCTCGGTCACTTTGCCGGTGCCGAATGCGTGAACCATGATAGAAACCGGCTGGGCTACGCCGATGGCATATGCTACCTGTACTTCGCAGCGGTCGCAGAGACCGGCGGCAACCAGATTTTTTGCGACATAACGTCCCATATAGGCCGCCGAACGGTCAACCTTGGAAGGATCCTTGCCGGAGAAGGCACCGCCGCCGTGGCGACCCATGCCGCCGTAAGTATCGACGATGATCTTGCGTCCGGTCAATCCGCAATCGCCCATCGGCCCGCCAACGACAAAACGGCCGGTCGGGTTGATGAAGTAACGGGTGTGTTCATCCAGCAGGCGGGCTGGAATGACCTTTCTGATCACTTCGGCAATTACCTCTTCCTCGATTCTCTTGTGCGTCACGTCAGGAGTATGCTGGGTGGAGATAACAACCGTATCGATGCGGCTCGGTTTGCCGTCAACATATTCAACCGAAACCTGGGACTTGGAGTCAGGGCGCAGAAAGTCGAGTTTACCTGACTTGCGTACCTCGGCCAACTTCTCTACCAACTGGTGTGCCAACTGGATCGGCATCGGCATCAGTTCCGGGGTCTCATTGCAGGCATAACCGAACATAAGCCCCTGGTCGCCGGCTCCCTGCTCTTTGTGCAGCCCTTCGCCCTCGGAAACTCCCTGCGATATGTCCGGCGACTGGCGATCGACGGAAACGAGTACGGCACAAGTATCGGCATCGAAACCTATCTCAGAATCGGTATAGCCGATATCCTTGATGGTCTGACGGGCGATCTCGGAATAGTTGATAACCGCGTTTGTGGTGATCTCGCCGGCAATTACCACCATGCCGGTTGTAACCATAGTCTCACACGCTACACGGGCCGTTGGGTCCTGCGTGAGAATTGCGTCGAGAATTGCGTCCGAAACCTGATCGGCAACCTTGTCGGGATGCCCCTCTGAGACGGATTCGGATGTGAAGATGAACTTTTCTGCCATGACGGTAAACTCCTCTCGATTCCACTTATAAATTATCGTACCAATTGCTTTTTCTGATCCGTAAAAATATCGCCAAACTGCTAATTTGTCAAGCGTAGAGATAGCTAATTCATTATTCCGTTTGACTTCATGGCTGCAAATTGGGCAATATGCAAAAAAAATCGCGCAAATATCGAATCCTAAGGTGGGCGCTGTGTCAAAAGCAATTTTTCTGTTACCGCTGTTTCTTGTCTGCACAATCTTATTGACATCGCTATCGGCCGCCGGCAAACGTCCAGCTGACGTCTGGAGCTATTACCACTTCGATGGTGTCGCTTTCACATTCGGTCCGGCTGTTGACGGAGGTGTTTTTGTCGCGGTGCGGGACAAGGTGCGCCCTGTAGTCGTGGCGACTCAGGCCGCGCTTATTGAGCAGACCGAGCTTCCTGATGGAACGGGAGTTATCGCCGGGATCTGCTATATACAAAGTTCCGGAGGCAAGCTTGGCAACGGCAGCGGATTCAAACCCTATCCACGCTTACCGCTTCTGATCTCCACCGGGGGCAAACAACTCGTTACGGTGCAAACCGATGATAATGGCTATTTTCTGGTCGTTTTGCCGGCTGGAACTTATTCCGTCGGCAATGAACCATCCTCTGCCGAGATAACGGTTGAACGCGGCATTACAACACTCATACCGCTCAGGGTCGGTAAACGGATGGTTGATTGAGGGATCGGCTGCAATAAATATTTCGCAACATATTCAGTAAATAAAGAGGAAGTCCATGACCACTATGTTCAAAAGTATCCTGATTGTTTGTTGCTTTGCACTTCCATCCACTGTTTTTGCTGCCGACAACGCAACGGAGTTAAAAGCTGCTTCACCACAACAGGTCACGGTATCTGCAGCACCGGTTGAAGCAATACCAAAACCTGCTGCAGCAGTTCAGACGGCTCATATCGGCTATGTCGATATCAACCGGGTCGGTAAGGAATCGGAGCGGGGTAAAGCGCTCACGGTGCTGTTGTCCGCGAAGAAAGATATGTATCAGGAGAAAATCGATGCAAAGAAGAAACAGCTTGATAAGCTGAGAGCTTCTATTGAGGCGAAGATCGCATCGCTTACTCCAGAGCAGCGCGAGGCCAAGTCGAAAGAATTCCAGAAGAAGGTGGAAGCGTTTCAGAAGTTTGCTCAAGCGTCGGAAGGGGATCTCATGGCCTTGCAGGACAAGGAGAGCAGGGCGCTCTTTGAAGCGATTGAGCAAGCGGCTGTGGCCCACGGTAAAGCCAACGGCTTTGCCGCCATCGTGATCAAAAAAGAATTACTCTACGTCGGCAGCTCAGTCGATGCACAGGATGTTACCGACCCCCTGATCAAATCATTAAATCAGGCCGACCAGAAAAAGTAGCTTCTGTCTCTAAAATGCCCGGAATGTTTCAAGCGGATTATTGGACATCCGGGCGTGTCAGCCGTTCCCACCCGGCCAGTCGCTCTAGTGCTTCAGCGGCGCTGGCTCCGCACATTTCCTTGTCTGCACGCAGGCTCAAGCAGACTTTTGGCCGTTCGGCATTTCCAAACAGCCGACAGCGGTTGTCAGCCGTTAATTGAGGACAGGGTACGCCAGCCGGCTTTCCGGCAGGCATGCCAGGTACTGGCGAGGATATTGACGGCGCGATACAGCAGGCCGCGCATCCGATCCGACACTCCATAATCCGCTTTCCCCTTGAAAAATCACAAACGGGGCGGAATCAGATGATTCAGCCCTGCCCATGTATTAGTTAATTCTCTTGTTTCAGTCGCCGCTTCGTCTAGTAGCGGTACTGCTCAGCCTTGTACGGCCCTTCCTTCGGAACGCCGATATAAGCGGCCTGTTCGTCGGTCAGTACACTCAGTTGCGCGTTCAGTTTTTTCAGCTGCAGACGGGCAACCTTCTCGTCGAGATGCTTCGGAAGAACGTAGACTCCGACCGGATATTTGCCAGGATTGCAGAACAGCTCGATCTGGGCAATGGTCTGGTTGGCGAACGAAGATGACATGACGTAGCTCGGGTGGCCGGTGCCGCAGCCAAGATTGACCAGACGCCCCTTGGCCAGCAGGATGATACGCTTGCCGTCCGGGAAGATGACATGATCCACCTGCGGCTTGATCTCCTCCCACTGGTATTTTTCGAGCGCCGCTACTTCGATCTCGTTGTCGAAATGGCCGATGTTGCAGACAATGGCCTGATCCTTCATTTTGATCATGTGGTCATGAGTGATGACGTGGTAGTTGCCGGTGCAGGTGACAAAAATGTCTGCTTTATCGGCGGCGTATTCCATCGTAACGACTCGGTACCCTTCCATGGCGGCCTGCAGGGCGCAGATCGGATCGACTTCGGTTACCCATACCTGTGCTGAAAGTGCTCGCATCGCCTGCGCGGAACCCTTGCCCACATCGCCGTAACCACAGATCAGTGCTACCTTGCCGGCTATCATGACGTCGGTAGCGCGTTTGATGCCGTCTACCAACGACTCGCGGCAGCCATAGAGGTTGTCGAACTTGGATTTTGTGACCGAATCGTTGACGTTGATGGCCGGGAATTTCAAGTCGCCCCGCTCATGCATCTGGTAGAGGCGGTGAACACCGGTGGTTGTTTCTTCTGTAACACCCTTGATCTGTGCCAGACGGGTGGAGTACCACGTTGGATCTACTTCCAGCTTGGCCTTGATCGCGGCAAAAAGGATCGTCTCCTCTTCCGAGCCGGGCTTGGCCAGCACGGAAAGGTCCTTTTCGGCTTTGGCGCCCAGGTGCAGCAGCAGGGTGGCATCGCCGCCGTCGTCCAGGATCATGTTGGAGAAACCGCCGTCGCTCCATTCGAAAATACGATGGGTATAGTCCCAGTACTGTTCCAGGGTTTCACCCTTAACGGCGAAGACCGGCACACCGGCTGCGGCAATGGCGGCCGCGGCGTGATCCTGGGTGGAAAAGATGTTGCAGGAAGCCCAGCGGACTTCTGCTCCCAGTGCGGTCAGCGTCTCGATAAGTACTGCGGTTTGGATGGTCATATGCAGCGAGCCGGTTATGCGGGCGCCCTTCAGCGACTGTGCAGCGGCAAACTCTTCGCGAATGGCCATCAGTCCAGGCATTTCGGTCTCGGCGATCCTGATCTCCTTGCGGCCCCAATCGGCCAGTGAAAGGTCTGCTACGATGTAATCTTGTGACATGGTTAATCTCCTTTTTAGTGTGATGATATCTGCTGCTTATTCAAATAGCCGGTCTCTCCCTGAACCAGCAATACGGATTCCTGGCCAGGGTCTGCAGCAACCAGCTCAGTTGTAACGACCGCAAAACCTGCAAGTTTCAGCCAGTCGGTCAGTTCATTCTCTTCAAATCCTAACCACTGATCGGCCAGCTGTTCCCGTGCGGCTTCGCGCTCGTGACGCGCCAGGTCGGCCAGCAACAAGACGCCGCCAGGGACCAGCACGCGCCGGATTTCGGCCAGCACCGCCGCCGGATCGGCAGCATGGTGCAACACCATGTTAGCTACTACGCAGCCGACGGAACCATCGGAGAGCGGCAGGTGCGACATCTCCCCCAAGCGTAGTTCGACACTGCTGACGCCGTCATTTGCCAGACGGCGGCGGGCTTCCTCCAACATGGCCGGAGAGTGGTCAACGCCGATTACGTTTGCAGCTCGTGCCGCCAGCTCGATTAAAAGAGCGCCGGTGCCGATGCCTATCTCCAGCAGGGTGACACCTTCGGGAACCTGTTTGATCAGACGCTTGTGGTATTCGGGCACCGGCAACAGGGTGCGGGCCAGGTCATCCCACTGGCGGGCATGACGGTCGAAAAACTCCTGGCTCCGCCGCCGGCGTTCTTCCAATACCTCGGCAACGGCGGCCATGTCCCGGCTACGTTCGGTCAGCATCTCCAGCTCCCGTTCGAACGCAGGGCGGATGGCGCTGAAGAACCTGCACTCCTCACCGGCCCGGTAGTAGCTCCAGGTCCCTTGGCGCTTGACCGTAAGTACCCCGGCTTCGGTCAATATTTTCAGATGACGCGAGATGCGTGACTGCCCCATATCCATGATGCGGGTCAGCTCCTGCACTGTGAATTCACCGGAAAGGAGTACTGCTGTCAGGCGTAGACGGCAGGGATCAGCCAAGGCTTTTAGAGTCTCTAACATTAGATCAATTATTCCGATTTATATAAATCAACTTTTATTGATATAACATTTCGGAATTCACTCGTCAAGAATGAAATATGCCGACAGCAACAACTGACACAATCCAATTTGCCTTAATTTATTCGGCCTTGCCAACCTTTGTATTCATCTCTACGCCGCCAGAGTAGATAACAATTCAAACCGGAGTTGTGTATGGAGTTGTGGTGGTGGAAGCTTAAAACAATCAGCGGATGTTTCCAGACAGGTTGTCCCGCCACGAATTTGGCTCCTGATTCAGATGCATGACCGCAACAATGAAAATATCAGTATCGTTGTACTGAAAAATAACTGCGTAGGGAAAACGGTTGGTAAGGCAGCGGCGGGTTCGAGGAGAAAATTTAGTCCAGGCGGAAGGAAAGCGGAGAATACGGTCAAGCGTCTTACGTATTTCTGCGGCAAATTCAAAACCAAGCCCCGCGCATTGCTCGTTGTAATAGGCAACGGCATCACGCAACTCAACCTCGGCAGCAGGGTAGAAATGAACTGAACGCCTACGGTTCATTTATTGAACCGGGCAAAGACCGTTTCAGCCGGGATGGCAGTAAACTCGCCTTGTTCATAGGCATCAATACGGTTTTCCGCTTCAGCCACCCATAATTGATCCAGGCGACTCCGGTCGGTGGTGTCAAAACTGAAAAACAGCTCTTCGATCAGTTCTGCCCGTTCAATAGGCGGTAGAGTCAGGGCATCAGATAATACTTGAAGTTTGGTGTGCATTATTATGCTCCTCTGCATTACCTTACGTGTCTGCAACAGCAGCATCGCATGGTGCGTATTGTGATGACAAATGGGAATTTTCGTTTGATAACGCTAATCCATGGATAGTGAGGTTCATCCTTCAAAGATCACATCCATCGCATCTTGAACAGTGGCAACGCCCTCCAGGCGGATGCCCCGCTTCTTCAGGCGTTTCAGGCTGCCTGCCGGAACAACGCAGCGTTTAAACCCTAGTTTCTCGGCTTCGGCAATGCGCAATTCAGGCTGGGTAACAGCCCGCACCTCTCCCGCCAGGCCGACTTCGCCAAATATGACCGTATCGGGGGGGATGGCCTTGTCGAGGTGACTTGAGGCAACGGCCATGATCATTGCCAGGTCTGCGGCCGGTTCGTTCAGCCTAGCTCCGCCGGCCGCGTTTAAAAATATATCCTGTCCGGCCATGTGTAAGCCGACTTTTTTCTCCAGGACGGCAACCAGCAAGGCCAGACGATTATGATCGACTCCGATGGTTGTCCGGCGTGGAACACCGTAGGAAGAAGGGGTCACCAGCGCCTGGAGTTCGACCAGCAGCGGCCGGCTCCCCTCCAGCGAAGTGGTGACAACCGAACCCGACACACCCAGAGGGCGCTCGGAGAGGAAAAGCTCCGAAGGATTTGCTACCCCGCATAACCCCTCCTGCTTCATTTCGAAAACGCCGATCTCATTGGTCGAACCGAAGCGGTTTTTGACCGCCCGCAGGATCCGGAACGGGTGACTACCGTCACCTTCGAAATAGAGGACTGTGTCATTTATGCCCCACTTTTAACTTACCTATTATTACCATTTTTAACTCATATTTTGTAATATCTTTCTAAAATACTTGAATTCGAATTATACTTTACTCCCCAATTAAGTTACCGTATTACTGTTTTAGGAGGGTATGCTTTTATGCGCAAACTATCACCTCTTGGTAAATTTCACGTCATAAAGGTACAAAGTGTATATTCCAAACCTGGAGTTGCTGTGCCTGTATTATATTTACAGTGCCGAGACGGGACCATATTCATTCACGAACAGTTTCATGAATATGTGCTAGCCAATCCGAACAGTTCAATGACGTGGAAAAAAACTCGAGCCCGAGCGCTGGGGCTTTTTTGGGATTTTACCCAGTCTATTAACGGGATTGCTCCGACCCTCGATCCTATAAATATGCATCGTACAATTTTCAGATTATTTTGCCAGGCTCTCCAGTTTGGAACTATACAAATTGAGACAAAACTCGATGACCAGTTTGGCCTATACTGGCCATCCACAAATAAACACCGGACAAAGGAACTTATCTCAGGGCTTCAGGCTTTTATTACGTGGGTATGTAATGAAAGCGCCGGAACAGATAGCCCATTTGCTCTTTCATCTCTTTCCAAACTATCCGACCAGGACAAGGCAGCCTTTCCCCGGGATAGCTCGACATCAACTCGATTCTTGATCATAGCCCACAAACTAAAACATGTAAGTTTTTTTGCTCACTTGAAAGATGCTTCGTCACATGCTGCAAGACTACAACAAGAAGCTGAACGACAAATATACAATTTTGGAATCAATACGAGCTGTCAATTCAATGTTGAGCCTGCTGTTTATATGGATCCTGAGATAATTGCAGCAATGCTAGAATATGGATTTGTAAAAAATCCTGATTCGAAGGTACCGCACGTTCGTGAGGACTTGACAGCTAAGATGGTTTTTCTTCTTTTAAGTTTCGGTGGCTGCCGGTTG
>CAIYDX010000207.1 GCA_903925005.1 uncultured Geobacteraceae bacterium | reverse complement strand
GTAACCCAAGAATCACGCTTTTCTCATACTCCCGAAACGTTGAGAGAGATCGCCCAAGACCTTATTCAATATGCCAGCAAACAGGGCGCAACGGCGGCTTCAGCCGAAGTGTCGGACGGATTCGGTCAGGGAATCAGCGTGCGCAACAGCGAGGTTGAGACCATTGAGTACAACCGCGACAAGGGATTGAGCATTTCAGTCTATATCGGTCAACGGCGAGGCAATGCCAGTACCTCTGATTTTTCACCCCAAGCTGTTCGCGATACTGTGGATGCCGCTTTGAACATCGCACGCTTTACTGCCATCGACGATTGCGCCGGACTTCCGGAAGCAGAAATGTTGGCAACGGAGTTTCCTGATCTGGACCTATACCATCCGTGGCTGTTGAATGTGGAAGATGCCATTTCATTGGCACGGGAATGTGAACAAGCCGCTTTTGATGCGGATAAGCGTATCAATAACTCTGAGGGTGCAAACGTGAATGTGCATGAGGCGCATTTCGTCTATGCGAACAGTTTGGGTTTTGTTGGGGGCTTTCCCACATCAAGGCACAGTGTGAGTTGTGCCGTCATCGCGGGTAAGGATGATGAGATGCAGCGCGATTACTGGTATAGCGTGGCCCGCAATGCGGCTGAAATATTGAAGGTGGAAGAAGTCGGGCGCATCGCAGCCGAACGCACGGTACGCCGTCTGAAAGGGCGCAATCTTGCTACGATGCAGTGTGCAATACTGTTCGAGGCGCCGATCGCGGCCAGCCTGATCGGACATTTTGTGAATGCCGTGAGCGGCGGGAGTTTGTACCGCAAGTCTTCTTTCTTGCTAGACCATTTGGGTAAACAGGTATTTTCACCTGTCATTCGTATCGATGATGTTCCGGATATTCGCAGAGGTTTGGCGAGTAGTTCATTTGACGATGAGGGCGTGAAAGCGCAGCGCCGTACGATCGTTGAAGACGGAGTACTGAGCGGCTATTTTTTGGGCAGTTATTCAGCACGCAAGCTGGGTATGAAAACCACCGGTAACGCAGGCGGCAATCACAACCTGATCGTGCAATCTGGCGAGTTGGATTTCAACGGCATGTTAAGGAAAATGGATCGCGGTTTGCTGGTGACGGAATTACTTGGACATGGGGTGAATCCCGTTACCGGCGATTATTCACGCGGCGCGGCAGGTTTCTGGGTGGAGCACGGAGAAATTCAATATCCGGTGGAGGAAATTACCATCGCGGGTAACCTCAAAGAGATGTTTAAAGGGATTGTTGCAGTAGGGAATGATGTCTTGGTGCAGGGTTCGCGCCAATGCGGCTCGGTGTTGATCGAACGCATGTCAGTTGCGGGCAGGTGATGAAAAACTAGCGAATCAGTAAGGGAGAGTAACCAGTTATTGATGTTTAGAGTTTCTGTCGTATTTGTCGTGGCATGATAAAATAGGCGTCTTTCCGTATTTCTCTTTTTAATTTGAAAGGCTGTCATGTTTTCGCGCAAAAATTCCCTCTCAGTCGTTGATCCCGAGTTGTGGGACTCGATCCAAAAAGAAACCACACGTCAGGAAGATCATATCGAGTTGATCGCTTCGGAAAATTACACCAGCCCGGCGGTGATGGAGGCGCAGGGCAGCAAGCTGACCAACAAGTACGCCGAAGGCTACCCCGGCAAGCGCTGGTACAGCGGCTGCCGCTACGT